>UQDI01000024.1:5000-27462 GCA_900539725.1 uncultured Eubacteriales bacterium
GCTAATTATTTATTAAAACTAAAAATTGATTTCGAGAAAACTATTTATTGGTTTTATTAGATGAAAATAAACTTTTGCGAATAGGATTGATGAATAAGGCGAAGTATAACGAGCGACCGACTGAGGTGTACATACAAGTACTCCGCAGGGAGGAAGCGAGCGATCCGTAAGATTAATCAAAGCTATGTTCGCTATCGCTCCATACCTTTGTAATCTCTGGAATAAATCATACATAGCCAATCGAACATTGCTATCGCTCGTTCTCTTGGTGTATGAAATTATCGAGCCTTAGTCGCAATTCGAAGAACCTCACCCATCTACAAAGCTGCGCTTTGGATGGGTCCCGAGAACCTTGGTGCTTTGCACGAGCGCGAAAGTTCTAATTATTGACAATTAGAGGGCTTTGTGATACTATTAATACGAGGTGTAATATGCTATTCATCGATCAACTAGACCGTATAACAAGTGAATATCCTGACAAAGTAGCCATCGTTGACAAGGAGAAGTCCATCACTTTTAGTGAGCTTCGCGCGAGGGCTATGAGTCTTGCAAGTGAGATACATAAAATTCATCCTGAGACGAAGCGTCCCATCATGGTTGAGACGGATAGGCTTTTGGAGACTATAATCTCTTTCTTCGCTGTTCTTTACAGCGGCAACTTTTACGTGCCCATCGATGCGGCTATGCCTCGTGAGAGGATTGAGATTATCAAAAAGCGTCTTGAGAGCACTTTAGGCATTTATCATACGAAGAACATTTTCGAAGATTATGCTCTTCAATATGACTATGACCATGTTTATGGCTGTGACGAGGCGGCTCTTGAAGCAATTAGGTCTAAGATGATAGACGCAGATCCTGTTTATGTTTTATTCACATCAGGCACAACTGGTGAGCCAAAGGGCGTTGTTATCAGTAATTTCATGCTAGTGGACTTACAAGATTGGCTAGAGAAGACTTTGAAGATAAACGAAAACGATAGGCTTGCAAATCAAACGCCGCTCTTCTTTGATGCGTCGCTTAAGGAGCTTTGCCTATTTACGAAGACTGGAGCGACTTTATACTTAATGGATCCAAAGGACTTTTTATTTCCAGTCAAGGTCATTGAATACTTAAACGAAAATAAAATTACGGCGATACTATGGTCGGTGTCGGCGCTTAATATACTTGCAAATTCAAATGTTTTTGATATAGATAAACCAAAGTACTTAAGGCTAGTTACTTTTGCTGGCGAGCAAATGAGCGCGCAAAAGCTGAACATCTGGCGCAAAACTGTAGAGGCTGAGTACTTTAACTTGTATGGACCGACTGAGGCGACTTGTGATTGTTGCTATTACAAGGTCGACAGGGACTTTCAAGATGATGAGATCATCCCCATAGGCAAGGCTTGTGAGAATATGGAGGTCATGATACTTGATGGCGACAAAGAAGCTGACGAGGGCGAGCTTGTTATCAGGGGTAGAGGCGTTTCATACGGCTACTACAACAAACTTGATCAAACTGAGAAAGCTTTCGTTCAAAACCCACTAAACAAGGCATATAGAGAGATTGTCTACAGGAGCGGCGACTTTGTTAGAAAAAATAAGTTTGGCGAGATAGAATTTTTGGCAAGGAAGGACAATCAGGTCAAGGTCTTTGGCCACAGAATCGAGCTAGACGAGATAGAAAGACAGGTCTACGCCATGGGCATACACGAAGCGAGCGCTGTTTTTGATAAAGAAAATGAAATCATAATTTTGTTTTACTCAGGAAAGGAATTTTCAAGGAAGGAGTTTAAGGACTTTATCCTTGAAAGGCTGCCAAAGTACATGCTTCCGTCGAAGTTTGTGCACATGGACGCCCTTCCTAAGACGCAAAACACTAAGATAGACAAGAAGAGGCTTTTAGAAATTTATGAACGTGGAGAAGTTTAATAGAGTAGAGGAGCTTGAAATTTTAAAATCTTATGAGGGCTCCATCACAAACGATTACATGAATACTTCGCTATATGAAGCCAATATCTCTAGGCTCTACTACATAAAAGGCGAAAGGAATTTCTATGTCCTAATCAAAAGAGAAGGCTATTATAAACTTTATTATTATATAAATGATATCAATGAAAAATTTGATTCTGAGGGTACTTTTGTGAGCGAAATCGTTTCTAAACAAATGGATGAGACGCTTGAAAACATGGGTTTTGAGCTATATAAAACAAGAGTGAGACTGCGCTTAAATCATAAGGAGCCTTATGAATCAAAGCGAGTTAAGTATATTGACGACACAGAATTTATTTATGAGGCGTTACAAAGCTTTGATGAGTACTCAGGCGAAAGGCTTGACTTAGACGAGATACATGAGCGTATAGCGAAAAAACTTTTCATAGGGATCGATGGCGCTGGCTTTATCGAGTTTAGCACGGATGCGTTCAAAGACAGTATCGAGCACTTCTACATAGACCCAGCTAAGAGAGGCGAGGGACTTGGCAGCGAGATCTTACGCCATTATCTTGGATGCGTTTCAAAGAAAAAGCGTGTCAATGTGTGGACGGATGAAGGCTCGAGAGCGATAAAACTATACCATAAACATGGATTTAAAGAGGACGGACTTAAGTCCTACGTATATATTTGGAGGGAAGACCAATGAAAGAAAAAATTAAAGAAATCATCGAAGACGTCACTGGAGAAGCGGTTGAAGACACAACTGAAATCATCGAAGAAGGCATACTTGACTCCTTCGACATAGTGACTTTAGTCATAGAATTAAACGACGCTTTTGGCGTTAAAATACAAGTTTCCGAGCTATTGCCAGAAAATTTCGCAAACGTTTTAGCGATAGAGAAACTAATTAAATCATTGCAATGAGTTTTACAAGTTTATCATTCATAGTATTTTTACTATGTTCCTTTATTGTGTTTAAAACTACTAAGTACAAGTGGCAGGCGCTTTTACTTATCTCTTTAGCTTATTATGCAAGCTTTAGTGTAAAGGCCTTTGTCTACTTAATCTTTGTAATTTTAAGCACTTATTTTTCTGCCATTTATTTAGAAAAGCATAAGAATAAATTTGTTTTGGCTCTTGCACTCATTTTGAACTTTGGTATGCTAAGCCTAGTTAAGTTTACAAAAGTCAATATCTTTGAAAACTTTATTCCGCTTGGCATTTCATTCTACATCTTCATGGCGACTGGCTACGTGATCGATGTTTATAGAGGCAAGTACGAAGCGCAAAAGAACATTTTCAAGTACTCGCTCTTCGTTTCCTTCTTCCCACAAATGATGCAAGGACCTATTTCGCGCTACGATGATATTTCCCAAGGTCTTTACTATGATGATAGTAGTCTAAGCGATATATCATATGGCCTTATGCTTATACTATACGGCTTCTTTAAGAAGCTTGTCATTGCCGATAGGGCAGCGGTTTTTGTGAACAAAGTTTTTACTGAGCCAGATTTATATTCGGGCATCTTCGTTTTTATTGCGATTATATTTTATTCAATTCAAATTTACTGTGACTTCTCAGGCGGCATCGACGTCGCAAGAGGCGCAGCCTATTTATTTGGCGTGAAGCTTGATCGAAACTTCAAAAGGCCATTCTTCGCGACAAGCCTTGCTGACTTTTGGAGACGCTGGCACACAAGCCTTGGTTCGTGGATGAAGGACTACGTTTTCTACAGTCTATCCTTGTCAAAGGCCTTTGTGTTTATAAATAAATGGTCGAGAAAGCATTTCGGACGCAAATTTGGTAAGTACCTAACACTAAGTATAGCAAGCTTTGTTGTTTACTTCATCATAGGTATATGGCATGGCGCTGGTCTAAACTTTTTGGCCTTCGGTCTATATAACGGTACGATAATCAGTTTGGGCCTTATCTTTGAAGATAGAAATAAAGCCTTCAGAGAAAAAATCGGCTTAAAAGATACTTCACTTACTTATAGAGTCTTAAAAATATGTTCAACGCTACTCATAGTCTTTATAGGCAGGTACTTTACGAGATCAGCTGGCCTAAGAACAGCCCTTCACATGATGAAGAAGACCCTTGTCGATAGGAGCTTCAGATACGCAGCAACTGGTCTAAGTAAGCTTGATTACGCTGTTATACTTATCTCGCTTATCCTTGTCTTCATCGTTTCACTCGCTGAAGAAAAGGAGATCGATGTGAAAGAAAAAGTTCTTAAGCTAAAACCAATCTATTTATTTACAGGACTACTTATATTTATGGCCTTCGTCGCATACTTTGGCGTATTTGCGAGCGGCTTCACAAAAGTAGACTTTATCTATAGAAATTATTAGGTGATTATATGAAAGAGAAAAAATTCATCAGAATATTTTTTGCGTGCATCTTAATACTTGCTCTAGTCGTAGCTATCTTAAATGTGCTAGCTGACCCATTTAACGTCTTTGGCGATAGATTCACTAAGTGGTATACTTATGATTTTACACAAAACCCAAGGACAGCCAAGATCGAGTACATCAAGGGAAAAGATTACAAGAACTTTATCTTGGGCGCAAGTGGCGCTTCATCCATTCCAACAGCTGAGCTTGAGAAATACACTGGCAAAAAGTATTTTAACCTCTTCTCTTATGGCGCGGACCTTTATGTTGTTGAGAAGAATTTAAATTATATTTTGAAAAATTATGATGTGGAGTCAGTTATACTGCCACTTTCGGTACCATCGGCGCTTAGGTACAACGGCGAGAGGACTTCACTAAACTACTACATGAATCCAGATGTTTCTGGCGAGAGCAAAATTTTATTTTATGCGAGATACCTTTTTGCCAATCCGAGAAACGCGATCGAAAAATTTAGGGCCATGGGAAAGAGGTCGCTTGTTCAAGAGAGTTTCGACGTCTTCAGCCTTGACGGTTCTTATGACAAGAGCCAAAGGGACATCGAGTACATCGGCAGCGAGGATGATTACAAGGCCGAAAAGGGTTTTAATAAGGACTACACTAAGCTTGAGATGGCTCACGCAAGTGATGCGCTTGAGGCCATTCGCCGCATGAAAAAAGCCTGTGACGATGCTGGAGTCAAGCTTACAATGCTTTTATGCCCTATGTATAAGGACGAGACAGCTAGGTACGATAAGGCCGAGGTAGAGAGCTACTACAAGGGACTCGCAGAGATTAGCCCTTTCTGGGACTTCACAGGAACTGAGTATGAGAACGATCCGAGATTTTTCTACGACCCAGCTCACTTCAGAAATGCCCTCGGCAAGATGATGCTCGAGACCATCTACGCTGGTCGCAAGGACTTTGGCCGCTACGTAGACAAGGCTGAGGCGCCGCTATATACAGAGGCAAAGCCCGATGCGAGAGAGTTTTACATTTTCGAGCTGCACCACATAGACAAGGATCCGAAAAACGCTTACATCATCACAAAAGAAAAGTTCGAGAGCGTTTTAAAATATTTAAAAAAAAATAATATCGAAACAGTTTCATTTAAAGATATATACGACTATGTTAATGGCGATGCAGATCTCCCAGAAAAGTTCTGCGTCTTAACTTTTGACGATGGCTATAGATCGAATTATATCGAAGCCTTTCCATTATTAAAGAAATATGGCGCAAAGGCAACGATATTCCCAGTTGGCAAGACCATGGGACTAAATAAATATCCAGATACAGATAAGGATATCTACGAGCACTTCAGCGCGGCCGAAGCCAAGGAGATGGCTGGCGTGATTGAGTTTGGCTCACACACATACTGGATGCACCAAGCATATCCCGATGATAAATACACATTCCGTAGGACTGCCAAGAGGCTTCCAGGCGAGAGCGAAGAGACTTACGTCAAGGCCTTTAAGGAGGATTCCGCCAAGTTCAAGGCACTTTACAAGAGCTTTGCGGACGGCGAACCACTTGTCTTTGCTTATCCAGAAGGCGACCTAGACGGCTTAAGCGAGCTGATCGCTGAAGAAGAGGGCTACAAAGTGACTTTAGGCGTTAAGCCGGGCAAAAATTACATCGTGAGAGGACTTCCTGAAACGCTTAAAAAGCTTAAGAGAATCAATATAGATGAAAAGACCGATATCAGTGACTACGAGTAAAATACCCATGATAATGGAAGTCACTTCGCCAAAAGATTTAAGCAAAGTAAATTTAGCTGAGAGAGTAATTTTCAAATTGCCAATGGATTTAGTAAATATAGATGATTTTCAAAAGCACTTAAGCCAAGCTAATTTAGAAAATTTACAAAAGATTAAATACGAGAGAGAAAAAATCCGCTTTATAAAGACGAGAGGCCTAATCAATATACTTTTTTTGCTTGAGAATGGTGAAGCGGAGCCTATTTGGCAGCAAAATAAATATGGCAAACCCTATATAGCTGGCTGGGACAAAGACTTTAGCATCTCACATACTAGAGACATTTCAGTTGTGGCAGTCGCAAGTGAAGCGATAGGCATTGATATAGAAGATATAGGGCGCGATATAGACTTAGAAAAGTTTAAAAGAACAAAATTTTTGAACTTCGATGAGGGCGCTTATGAGAGTAAAGAAGAATTTCTAATGCGCTTCACAGCCCTAGAAGCCTATCTAAAATACCTTGGCAAAGGCTTTTATAAAGATGCGAGGACCGTTAGCGTAAAAAAAGTTAATGATGCCATAGTAATTGATGACGGCAGCTTAATTAAAGCAGAAGTGATTAAGAGTGGTGGCTATACCATTAGCATAGTTATTGGGTAAAAAAGCTTATTTAAAAGGAGCTATTTATGGATAAAATTAAAAAAGAAAAAATTGAAGTAAAAGGTGTAGAGATAGAGGTTTACACAGAAGATTACATGAACGACTATATTAGTTTGACTGATATTGCAAAGTATAAAAATGCAGAAGAACCAAATGTTGTTGTTGCAAATTGGATGAGAAATTTTAATACAATCGAGTACCTGGGGATTTGGGAACGATTAAATAATCCTAAATTTAACCCCCTCGAATTCGAGGGGTATTTAAAAAAGGCTGGCAGCAATGCTTTTACTTTATCTCCTCAAAAGTGGCAAAAGACTACTAATGCAATAGGTATAGTAGTGAGACTTGGAAGAAATGGTGGAACGTTCGCGCACAAAGACATTGCTTTTAAGTTTGCTTCCTGGATATCAGCCGAATTTGAACTGTACATTATTAAAGATTATCAAAGATTAAAAGCAGATGAAAATTCAAAATTATCATTGAAATGGAATTTGCATAGAGAAATTTCTAAAATCAATTATAAATTACACACAGATGCTATAAAAGAATATTTGCTCAAAGACCTAACAAGTGAACAGCTTTCATACAAATACGCGAGCGAAGCCGATATGCTAAATGTGGCTTTATTTAATAAAAGAGCAAGAGAGTGGAGAGAAGAAAATCCAGATTTAAAAGGTAATATTAGGGACTATGCAAGCCTTAATGAACTTTTAGTGCTTGCGAATATGGAAAGTTATAACGCAATACTGATAGAGAAGGGATTGGATCAAAAGTCAAGGATGATAGAGCTTAGAAACTTGGCTAAAAGTCAGCTTATTTCACTAGCTAGACTTAATGATTTGGAGAAAAAACAATTAAAAGGGAAATAAAAAAGGAGGAAAAATTATGGACAGAGAAAAAGTAAAAGCATTATTTGATAAATACACAAAAAAGTTACGCATAGTGCCTGAGTGGGACATAAGGCTTGAATTTGTCGAAGACCCTGACTGGAAGAAGACGGGCGATTTTAAGATAGACCCCACAGACAAAAAGGCGGTGCTTATGCTAAACGCAGTAAATCCAAAAGATGAGAACATCGAAGAAACCATAGTTCATGAGCTAATGCACATAAAGATGTATCCTTTGGATCAAGTTTGTGAATCTATGATTATAAATATGTTCGACGAAGGGAGCAAGGCGCAAAACTTTGCTTATCAAGAGTTTTTCACGACACTTGAAGTGACAGTGGAAGAGCTTGCAAAGTGCTTCCTATACGAGTTTGGCGAGAACAAAGAGCTTTCATACGGAAGGATGAGTAAGATCAAGTCCTTCAACGAGCTTTATGATGGACTAAATAGTATTGAATAAATAAATTCGCTCTTTACTTACTAAGTAGAGAGCTTTTCTTTGCCTTGAAAATTGTCATCTCTAGTGATATAATTAGTTAAAGAGGTGGACTATGGCGGATATTATGGAGTTCAAGGGCAAAATTGAACTGAAGGACGATATTAAGGCGCTTAGAGAAGAGCTTGTAAGGCTTGTTGAGGAGCGCGACAATTTAATATACACGACTTGTCCTAATATCAAGATGAGGTACATGATTGAGGCGGGCTACCTTGAGTATAAGCTTTATGAATTAAGCCTTAAGTATCAAAGGCTCAAGAGAAAGAAGGAGCTCATTCAAGCGAAGGTCTATAGAGAGGAAAAAGTCAGCGTTATAGAGATAGATGAGATTCTTGATAAAGAGTTTGAAGAGTACAAGAAAGACCTTGAAGAAAAGCTTAAGGAAGTAAACGAGTCAATCAAGAGAAGCGAGGGCGAATTTTTGTCTGATGTCGAGAGCGAAGACCTTAAGGATATGTATAGAAAAGTAGTTAAAAAGCTGCACCCAGACCTTAATCCAGAAGTAACTGAGGCTGAGAAAGAACTTTTTGTAAGAGCGGTCGAAGCGTATAAAACTGGTGACGTCGCTAGTATGAAGCTTATCTATGTAGTTTCTGGCGCTGATGAAGAGAAAAAAGATGATGATACTAAGCTAAAAACTGTCTTGGATATGGCTGAGGAGAAGGCTCGTCTTGAAAAACTTGTAGAAAATATTAAAAAGAACATGGATGAGATCAAGAGCCGCTTCCCATATACGCTTAAGGACTACCTTGATGATGATAGTCTTATGAAGGAAAAGCAGGATGAGCTTAGTGAATCGATAAAAGATTATGAAAATGCAATAATGGATTTAGAAGAGGCTATAGCAAAACTATTGGAGGAGAAAGATGAGTGATTTAGTTAAAAAAGATGATGGTGGCGGTCTTTTAGGTGTTTTACATGGCACTGGTGGCCTTGTCGTACCAAAGCCATTCGAGCGCGAAATATATCTATTTACAACGCATGTCGCAGGCACAACGCATGTTGACAATATTTTTGAGATAGAAAAGCATTTGAATATTGACGATAAATTATTATTCTTCAGAGAAGACAATCCTCATGATGAAAAGGCCATACGCGTGGAAACGCTTCAAAAAGAAAAAGTTGGTTATGTACCAAGAGGCGATAACGCAGTATTTTCAAGGCTCATGGATGCAGGTAAAGAGCTTTATGCCAAGATTAAAGACAAAGAGACGGTTGACGAATGGCTTAGGATAGAGATGGATATTTACCTTAAAGACTAAAGAATTCAGTGGGAAGGATTTTACAGATACAATGTATTACAATTATGAATGGATAAATGATAATATTTGTGTTCATGATTCTCATGATATGAATTTTAATACAATTAAAGTTAAAAGATTGTTTCTAATAGTTCATCATACTAAAAATGAGAGACGGGTAAATGAAGCTGCACAAAAAATTATTAGCGCAAATTATGACTATATAAGTATATTCGGCGAGATGGCTCCTATTTGGAAAAAAGCTATAGAAAAATTTAATGATAATAAAAAAGATATTGAGATAGAGATTACAAATACTGAGCTGATGCAAATGGGTTATGACATAGCCATGTATTCAAAATTATATTCTGATGAAAAAATTTTCTTGGTCTCAGATGATGAATTTTTTACAGAAATTGCTGAAGACATCTTAAGAATAATTGAAGGAACAGCTACTTTTACAGTAGAAGATTGGATAAAGTTTAAAAAAGGATACGAATTTAATTACAATGGAAGAGACTCTATTGTAATTATAAAAAAAGATGGTATTTATCTTGGATACTTAAGCGATTTAAGAAAATTTAAATCGCTATATGATTTATACAAGATAGATAATGCAATATTTGATGGAAAATCGTTTATAGCGATTTGGAAAGAAGTTAAAAAACAAAATAATATTAAGGAATAAGCAAAAAATCCCCGATACAAATTATGTACCGGGGATTTTCGCGTATAAACTATTTATCTTTTTTGATTAATTCTTTTGTCTCTAAATTGTATTCGTACTCAATGTCTTTGCCACTTGCATTTTCAACCTCAACTTCAAGTTTAGTGATGCCAGCTTCATGCTCAAAACTAAATGAGTTTTGGTGATAGCCATCGCCAGCGTCTTTTATAGAAGTAGCCACAAGTTCGTCAATGTTCTTGATTAGTCCAAGGTCTATTGCTTTTTTGTCAGCTGTATTATCTTTTTCTACATTGTCTTTAATGATACTTCCATCAACTGCATTTACTTCAAGCTCATATTCGTTCGCATCGTCAAAGCCATTGATCTCGTATGCGTAAACGCCATTGTCCTTTTCAAAGCTAATTTCGTCAATTTTTACATTTGCATATTTATCAGTAAAAATTTTCACAGCGTCTTCAGCTGATAAAGTAATAGCATTTTCAGTCGCTGTATTTGAATCAGTCTTTGTATCATTGCCAGCTGTGTCTGCCTCACTTGCTACATCTTGCATTTTACTTTGGTCTGTCTCGTCCATAGTTGCAGGAGCCTTGTTACAGCCCACAAGTGTAAGTGAAAGTACTAAAACTAGTACTAGTACTAAATTAAATTTCTTCATTTAATCATCCTTTCTCTCGATAACACTTATACCCAAAGTTGATGAGATACAAACAAGCCCCAATGCTAAGTGCATCGGGGCTCTGTCATTATTTTGTTCTTATCTAAAAATTGTCATAGTAAATTTTGTCTTCAGGCACGCCCACTTCCTTAAGTGCTGCCGTTAATGACTCTATCATCCTTGGTGAGCCGCATAGGTAGGCGGAGCTGTTCTTGCCAGTCTCTTGACAATATTTTCTGATTGCGTCGTCCGCATGTCCTGTGTCGCCCTCCCAATTCATTTCAGGCGTTGTTCTTGATAGGACTGGTATAAATTTGAAGTCATACAAAGTCTCTTCGAAGTCCTTTAGCTCATAAAGTAAGAATAAGTCGTCAGGCGTTCTCGCGCCGAAGTAAAATCTCGCCTTTCTCTTGATGTCGTGGTCCTTCATGTGATTTAGTATCGAGCGTATCGGAGCAAAACCAGTTCCTGCCGCTCCAAGAATTATCTCGCTATCATCATCATGATAATAGAAGTCGCCGTATGGTCCGTTGATAGTGACCTTGTCGCCTTCCTTCAAAATCTTATGGCAGTAGGTCGTACATATACCCTTAGTAAAGCCGATAAGAAGCTCGATGTGCTTTGTATCATTGATACTCGAGGCGATGGAGTAAGCTCTGAACACTTCTTCGTCTGATCCTTCGTAGTCCTCGCCCTTTGGATAAGCCTCAGCCTTTAGCTGAACGTATTGACCCGGCTTGAAGCTGATAGTCTCGCCCTCAGGCAGTTCAAATCTAAATTTCGTGATTCTATCAGTTAGTGGAAGCTTCTCAACTAAAGTAGTTTCGTACTCTTTAACGTTGAATAGCTCTTCAGGTATCTCTATAGAAATATCATTCTTGACCTTGATTTGACAAGATAGTCTCACATTAGTCTTAAGCTCTTCTTCACTTAGTTGCGGTTTTTCAGTCGCAAGCACAGGGCCCGCGCCGCTTAAAACCTTGACCTTGCAGTAGCCGCATGAGCCCTTGCCGCCGCAAGCCGATGGTATGAAGACCTTTTGATTTCTAAGTGTTGACAAAAGGCTCTCGCCGCCATCAACAATATATTCTTTTTCATTGTTTATAGTCATCTTCACTTGGCCATAGTCCGCGATGTATTTGTCTGCTATTGATAATAGTAGAGCAAATATCCCGCATAGACCAGCTACGACTAAAGTAGTAATAATTATTTGTTCCATAGCCGTCACCTACGATATTTGCACTATGCCTGAGAATCCGATGAAGGCCATCGCCATAATCCCAGTGATAATCAGTGTGATAGGGAAGCCTCTAAGACCTTCAGGTATAGAATTTTCCTTGATCTTCGATCTAATTCCAGCCATTGACACGATGGCAAGCATCCAGCCAAGGCCACTGCCTATTGCGAAGCCAACAGTTTGTAGGAAATTGTATTCTCTGATAACCATGAATAAGCTCACGCCTAGTATCGCGCAGTTAACAGTGATTAATGGAAGAAATATGCCAAGAGCGTAATAAAGGTTTGGCACGTACTTTTCCAAAATCATTTCCAAAACTTGAACGAAGGCCGCTATGGATATGATAAATATTATATATCTTAGATATTCTATGTTAAACATCACCACGAGCTTGTATAAAAAGTAGTTGATAACAGTTGTTATCGTTAGTACGAATGTTACCGCGATGCCTAGACCCGTTGCAGTCTCTATCTTCTTGCTGACAGCGATGAAAGAGCACATGCCTAGGAAGTTCGAGAATATCATGTTCGATGTAAAAATCGATGCGAAAAATATTACTAAAGGATGTATACTCATTACTTAGCATCTCCTTTCTTTTTTAAACGATTGTTGGCGATCCACATAAGTATTGGCAGTATGAAGAATGCCGCAGGTGGCATAACCATCATAGTCCAAGGCACGAAGCCTTCTGGCATCACTCTAAAGCCAAAGATGCTTCCAAAGCCCATCAGCTCTCTGATTATGGCGATAGCGACAAGTACACAAGTGTAGCCAAGTCCAGATGCCACGCCATCTACAAAGCTTGAGATAGGATCGTTACTGATGGCAAAAGCTTCAGCACGTCCCATAATTATACAGTTAGTTATGATTAAGCCGACATATGGTCCTAAAGTTTTGCTCATATCAGGCATATAAGCCCTTAAGAATATATCAACGATGATAACGAAGAACGAGATGATAAAGACTTGAACCATCATACGTATGTGCTTAGGCGTTACCTTTCTTAGTAGACTTATCAAAAATGATGAACAGCCAGTAACAAAGGCAAGTGCAAGACCCATAACGAGCGAGTTCATACATAGGTTAGTAACAGCTAGAGTCGAGCAGATACCGATGACTTGAACCAAAACCGGATTGTCATCAAGCACGCCGTTCTTAAGTAGTTTAGTGTATTTATTAGACATAGTTACTTAACCCCCTTCTTAATAAATTCGTCAAGGTCCTCGTTGATCATGTTCACAACGAAAGTCGATGTTTGAGTCGCACCGCTTATAGCGTCAATGTTGCCGCCACTTGCGGGTCTGTTGATAACGATGTTTTTATCAGTGTAATTACTTATGTCAAGGCCGCGGAACTGATTCTTGTAAGCATCCTCAGTGATACGTCCGCCAAGACCAGGCGTTTCATCTTGCTTAATAAATTCAAGACCAGTCGTCTTAGTCAAATCATTTGTAACACCGATGTAGCCACTAATCGAGCCCCATAGACCCGGTCCGTTTATAGGAACCGCATAAGCAAGAGTCTCCTCACCACTCTTATAAATATATAAATTCTTTCCGTCGTAGTCTTCACTCACTACATTGTCCTTGAAAACCTTGTCAATAGTATTCGCATCAGCATCCGAAGGCAAGATGTCAAATACATTTAAGATCTTCTTCTTAAGCTCAATGTCTTGATTAAACTCAACCACAGGAGCAGTTACCTCATTTAGAAAAGCTAGAGCAAGGGTCAATAGCAGTGCTAGAGCGAACATAAAAACTACAGGATAAACGATAGATTTCTTTTTCTTACCCATTCGCACGCGCCTCCTTCTTCCTAGCCTTCGCCGCATTGATGGCGTAGTCGATGATAGGAGCAAAAGTGTTGCCAATCAAAATCGCAAACATAACCCCGCCAGCGAATAAAGCAAAGCCCCTGATGATAACAGTCACAACCCCGATGATGACGCCATAAATCCATTTGCCAAGCGTAGTTTTAGCAGCAGATATCGGGTCAGTCGCCATAAAGACAGTACCAAATAAGAAACCGCCCATCAAGATGCCGTTTATTGGGTCAGGCACAGTAGTCACGCCCATAGCACGAAGAATTAAACTTAGAGCAACGAAGCCTAAAGTGCTTCCAGCCATGATCTCCCAGCTAGCAACTTTCTTTACAATTAGGTATATAGCCGCGATGATGATTAAGACCTTAGAAGTCTCCCCTATAACACCAGGTATATTACCTAAAAGCATTGAATTTACTGATTCAAGAGAGCCGTCAAGCTTAAACATCGTCATAGGTGTTGCCTCAGATAGAGAGTCAAGACCCCTAGTTAAGAAAGTTCCAAAGCCACCAGGAAAGCCATTTGCAGCCTCATTCCAGTAAATAGTCATGAACTTAGGGAAATTAACATAGATAAATACACGGCCAACCAAAGCAGGATTGAAAATATTCTTGCCGAAGCCGCCAAAAACCATTTTCCCAAAGAAAATTCCAAAAGCCATACCCACAGCAGAGATCCAAAACGGGATCGATGCAGGCAACGTCATAGTGTAGAGACAGGCAGTAACAAACGCCGCCTCAGAGACCTTAGCCATCTTAAAAATTTTCTTGTTAGATAAGTACTCGACAAAGAGAGCGATGAGCATGTTTGTGATTAACAAAGCCAAAACCCTAAGTCCGTAGAAATATGTAGCCACTAAAGCGATAGGGAACAGCGAGTAAATCACAGGATGCATCATCTTTTGCTTCATAAAGTACTTCTTGTAAAACTCTTTCAATGCACTCACTCCTTTATAGATAAATTTGTTATATATATAAATTATATACTATAATAGAAAAATAAACAAGGGAGGGGGATATGTGATATAATATTGATAATAAAAGGAGGTCATATCAATTATGAACGCATTAATCGTATTAGATGTACAAAAAGGGATTTTAAAGAAAAAAGATTTCTCAAACACTTTAAAGAATATTAGCTTGTTAATAAATGATTTTAAGAGCAAAGGTGATATCGTACTTTTAACTCAACATTTTTCGGACGACAGTGATAGTCCGTTTTATAAAGGTTCCAGCGATGTAGAATTGCTAGATGAATTTAGAGAAGCTGCTGATTATGTTATACCAAAATCATCATGTAATCCATTTCATAATACAAATCTTCAAGAAATATTAAGCGAAAATAAAGTATCAAAAGTATATATCTGTGGTTTTAACACAGAATATTGCTGCTTGTTTAGTAGCATCTTATCCTCTGATAGAGGCTACGAAACTGTATTTTTAGAGGATGCCTGTGGAACTTTTGGAGATGAGGAAATATATGAAATGCCAGGACTAGATGTAAATGATTTTATTGGATCTATTCTTAATTGGTCAGGAGAAGTAGAAGTATTATATACAGATGAATATTTTAATGGTGTAAGCGAAGAATGAAATTATAGTAATTAGAGATGGGATGATAGATGTCAAGAGATAAAAGTACTTGGCATCTATTTTTATGGGCTAAAAAGAGTATTATGTGATATAATTATAGTAAGAATGATGGGAGAGCAATGAACGGAAAAACAGTATGGAAAACTAAGGAAGGCATCACACTTAAAAAACTGGATGAGAAAAAAATAAAAAGGAGAAATTAATTGTTAGATTCAAATGAAATAATAAAACTCATTGAGTTAAAACAAGAAGGAAGCTATTGGGACTTCAAAAAACAATGGTATAGTGATAAAAAGAATGATTTATTACACGATATTATTTGTATGGCCAATAATTTAACAAAAGAAGACGGATTGATTATTTTAGGCGTAGATGAAGAAAAAGATTATCAAGTAGTTGGAGTGAATAAGGATAGCAATAGAAGAAATACACAAAACATAACTGATTTTTTAAAGGGAAAAGATTTTGCTGGCGATATAAGGCCTACTGTTTATGTTGTAACAGTTAATTTATATGACAAGGATTTAGATGTAATTGTAATTAAAAATGATAAGAACACCCCATACTATCTTAAAAATGATTATCAAGACGTAAAAGCTAACTATATATATACAAGAGTGCAAGATACAAATACAGCTAAAAATTCTTCTGCAGATATAAATAATGTAGAAAAATTATGGAAAAAAAGATTTGGAATAAATATGTCTTCAATTGAAAGAGTGGAAAAATATATAGAGAATTATAAAGATTGGACAGATGGGTTATATGGAGAGCATTACAAATACTATAATTTGTTTCCTGAATTTACTATTACGTATGAAGAACCTAAGTCAAAACGAGATGGGTATGAATATTATTTATTTTCACAATATGATTATAAGCCTATGTGGTTTGACATCAAGATAAAGTATCATCAGACTTTGTTAAAAGAGTTAGACGGAGTATGCTTAGACGGCGGGAGATATTTTACGCCGTGTCCATTACAAGATGAAATTGAAATAAGTAAATATGAAGAATATATACGTTTTAAATATATGGAAAAAGATACTTTGCTATATAAATTGAATGAACTTTATTATCTAGGAAATATTGATGATGGAGCTTGGCATGCTAGAAGGAGATTATTCTCTGTAGTTTTATTATTTGAAAACGAAATTGAAAGATTAGATTTTAAAAATTATGTAATGAAAAATTGGCATAAAAAAGATAAATATATGGAATGCATTCACTTTAAAAAAATACCAGACTTTAAAAATTATAAAAAGGGTGCATTTCAAAAAGATTATGACAATGCTCTTATACTTAATAAAATTTTAGAAGATTTTAGAAATGAAAATATTAATGATTCTTATATATAAGGAGGAGATATGATGGATAAGCTAAGCATGCAAACAAAAAACTTGGCGGATAATAATTATAAAAAGCTCATAGAGCTTTTTCCAAACATTGTGACTGAAACTGTTGACGAAGAGGGCAACGTGATTAGAGCCATCGATAAAGACAAGCTTGAGATGGAGCTAGCAACTAAGGTAGTTGAGGGAAGCGAAGAGAGGTATCAGTTTACTTGGCCAGATAAGAAGAAGTCTGTTATTGCATCAAATGCTCCTACAACTAATACGCTTAGACCTTCTAGAGAAGATAGTGTAAACTTTGATCAAACAGAAAATTTATACATTGAAGGAGACAATCTAGAAGTTCTTAAGGTGCTTAAGGAAACTTATAACGGAAAAGTAAAGATGATATATATAGATCCTCCATATAACACAGGAAGTAATTTGATTTATAAAAATAACTTTTATGATGACATTGATGATTATTTAGATAATAGTGCACAATTTGATGAAGATGAGAATCTTTTGGTTGTGAACAAAGAGTCAAATGGAAGATTTCATACAGATTGGCTTAATATGATTGCTCCAAGATTAAAACTAGCTAGGAATTTTCTTAAAGAAGATGGTTACTTGATTATAGCAATAGATGATTATGAATTGTATAATTTAAAAAAAGTTTTAGATGAAATATTTGGTGAGGCTAATTATATAGGAACAATTATTACTAGGTCTAATCCTCAAGGAAGAAATAAAAACAATTTAGATCCAGTTCATGAGTATCATCTTGTTTATTCAAGAAATTTTATAAAAATGCCTTTGCTAAAAATACTTAAAGACGAGAAAGATCGCGACTCATTTGGCAATTTGATGCGAACAGGCACTAACTCAAGAAAAAACGAAAGACCGAATAGATATTATCCTATATTAGCAAAAAACGAGAAAATATATATGATTGAATATAAGGAATATTTAAAAATATATAAAGAAAAAAAAGAATTTGATGAAAATTATATTGATTGTTTAAGAAAAAAATATACAGAGCTAGGATATGAATTCATTTTACCAAAATCGAGAGATGGAGAAGATAAAGTTTGGCAGAGGACTTTTGAAAAAGTTGAGTTAGAGCATAAAGATTACATTTTTGATAATGGAAAAGTTATGGCGCCAAAGAATGATTATAGAACACCTATTACTTTGTGGGCAGACGAAATTTATAGTAATGTTGAATATGGTACTAACCAGTTAAAAGAATTGTTTGATGGTAAGTCTATATTTGATTTCCCAAAAAGCACTTATACTGTAAAAGACTTGATATCACTAAATACAAATGATAACGATATAATAATGGATTTTTTCTCGGGTAGTGCAACGACTGCACATGCTACAATGCTGCTCAACACAGAAGATGACGGTTCTCGTAAATTTATTTTAGTTCAGCTACCAGAAAATTTAGATGAAAATCTAAAAAATGCAAGTGGTGACTCAGCTCAAACAATAAAAAATGGTATGGATTTTTTAGATTCAATAAAAAAACCTCATTTTATAACAGAACTTGGCAAAGAACGTATACGCCGTGCTGCTAAAAAAATCAAAGAAGATTTTAAAGACAAAGAAGGCATTGAAAATCTTGATACAGGATTTAGAGTTCTTAAGCTTGATACAAGCAATATGCGTGATGTTTATTACAATCCAGCTGATATAGAACTAAATGTATTAGAAAATCAAATTGATAGTGTAAAAGATGATCGTAATGAGTATGATTTATTGTTCCAAGTTATGCTAGACTTTGGCATCGAGCTTTCAAGTGCTATCGAAGAAGTTCAAGTGGGTTTAGGCAAGTACTTCAGCGTTGCTGATGGCTTCTTGTGCGCATCATTTGATGACGATATTGATACAGACTTAGTTAAAGCTATGGCAAAAAGTAAAGCCTCTTATGCTATTTTCAAGGATTCATCCTTTAAAAGAGATAGCGATAGAATTAATTTAGAGCAAATATTTAATGAGCTAAGTCCTAATACTGAGATAAAGGTTATATAGTTATGCAAAAAATACATTCTAAAAGCAAAATGCTAGAAGTAATTGATGAATTAAATAAATATATTGATGGCGAAAACAATAACCCATTTTATGCGCTTGGGTTGGCTGATTATTTATATGGAGATACTATACCTCAAATTAAAGAGCTTTATGATATTTCTTCTTTTAGTAAAAACACTTGTAATAGAAATGCAAAAATAATAAAAAATTTACTAGAGGAATACTTAGAAACAAATGCATTAGTCGGATTTGATTTGAATAGTTTAAAATCTGGGGACGAAGTTTTAGATGAGCTTATTGAAGAGTCTGTAGATTATTTCAATCGTAATGAAAAAAGCACAGCTTGTGTAAAACTATGGTCTTCTTTTGAGAGAATGAAGACATTTTTCAATGCTGATAATAAGAAAGATTCCGCAGATGAAATAATTGAGACTATATCAAGTGGTTCTGAAAAATATAGAAAAGTGCTCAAAACAGATTTTGATGAAATTACAGATATTGGAAATGACTTTCATATCAGACATTATGAAAAAAATAGGGAAGAAATAATGTTGGATAGTCAATATGATTATTTTTATTATAGATGTTTATCGCTGATAAATTTATGTATACACCAATTAAGAGGAGGTGTAGACAATGAAGTTTAAGTTTAAAATACAAGAGTACCAAACAGATGCTGTTAGCAGCGTTGTTGATGTGTTCAAGGGTCAAGCTTATACTGACTCTGCTTTATATCGTCGTGATTACAACTATAACAATCAATGTCAAAAATATATGCAAGTTGAAAAATTTGATTCTTATGATACTTTTGATATGGGATACAAAAACGATGATTTGCGTTTAAATAAAGAGGAGCTACTTAAAAATATAAGGGACGTTCAAAAAAAGAATAATTTAATTATTCAAGATGAACTAGTTGATGGCTTAGGCGCCTGCTCCATTGATGTTGAGATGGAGACAGGTACTGGCAAGACTTATGTTTACATCAAAACTATGTATGAACTTAATAAAAACTATGGCTGGTCTAAATTTATAGTCGTTGTTCCGTCTATTGCCATTCGTGAAGGGGTTAAGAAATCTTTTGAAATGACTGAGGATCACTTTATGCACGCTTATGGCAAGAAAATTAGATATTTTGTTTATGACAGTAATAATTTAAATCAGCTAGATACATTTTCAAGTGATGCAAACATCAATGTTATGATTATAAATATGCAAGCCTTTAATACCTTTAAAGAGGGCGGAAATACTAACGCAGCTAGAATTATTTATTCTAAACGCGATGAGTTCGGCTCAAGAAGACCTATTGACGTACTTAAAGCGAACAGGCCTATACTTATTCTTGATGAACCACAAAAGATGGGTGGCACTCAAACACAAAAGGCTTTAAAGAATTTTAATCCATTGTTCAGTTTAAATTATTCGGCGACTCACGTTAAAAAACATAATTTGGTTTATGCACTAGATGCTGTTGATGCATATAATATGAAGCTTGTTAAAAAGATTCAGGTAAAAGGTTTTTCGCCGAAGAATTTATCTGGAACTAACAGTTATTTGTATTTAGATGAAATAATTCTTGATACAAAGAAGCCTCCTCGTGCGAGGGTTGAAATGGAGATAGCTTATCAAAATGGACCTAAGCGTGAGAGAAGGATTATATCAGTAGATGACAGTTTATATGAACTATCTAAGGGTATGGAGCAATATAAAGGTTATCTTCTAGCAGATATTAATCCTTTGAGTGACAGTATAAGCTTTACCAATGGTATAAAAATCACTAAAGGAACTGTTATGGGCGACATAAGTGAAGATTATCTGCGCCGTATACAGATTAGAGAGACTATACGATCACATTTTGAAAAGGAAGAGTCGTTATTTTCAAAGGGTGTAAAGACATTGTCATTATTTTTCATAGATGAAGTTAAAAAGTATCGTGTTTATGATGAAGACGGCAATCAGGCTTTGGGTGAATATGCTAAAATCTTTGAAGAAGAGTACGAAGCTGTCTTTAATGAGTATAAAGATCGTTTCAGCGAGGAATATCTTAAGTATTTAAATAATATTGATGTGAATAAAACTCATAACGGATACTTTTCTATTGATAAAAAGGGTCACATAGTTAACAGTGACATAAAAAGAGGCAAACTTTTTTCTGACGATATAAGTGCTTATGACTTAATTCTTAAGGATAAGGAAAGACTTCTTAGCTTTGAGGAACCAACTAGATTTATTTTTTCTCACTCGGCTCTTCGTGAAGGCTGGGACAATCCAAATATATTCCAGATATGTACTTTAAAAAAGAGTGACAGTGAAAATTTAAAGCGCCAAGAAGTTGGCCGTGGACTAAGAATTTGTGTTGATGAGACGGGTTCAAGGCTAGACTACGAAGCTTTGGGAAGAAATTTTCATCAGTATAATAAATTAACTGTTATAGCGAGTGAAAGCTATGAAAAATTTGTAGCTGACTTGCAAGAACAAACTAGAAAAGAATTAAGAGACAGACCAAGAAAAGCTAATGAAGAGTACTTTCTTGATAAGCATATAATTATTAATGATGAGGATTATACTATAGATAAAGATGATGCGACAGAGATATTTTGGTACTTAATTAAGAATGACTACATTACTAAGGATAAATATGTAAGTGATAAGTACCATGAGGATTTAGAGAATAACAAACTTGCTGAACTACCAGAGGAACTAAAGCACATGGAGGCCGGCATACACATGTTAATTCAATCTGTATTTAATGAAAAGGCTCTTGATGATATGGTAGAGGACGGACACAAAACTAAAATTTATGATAATGATTTGAATGAGAACTTTCATAAAAAAGAATTTCAAGAGCTATGGAACATGATAAATCACAAATATATCTATAGGGTTGACTTTGATTCGGACGAGTTAATTGAAAAAGCTGCTAAGGCTATAGATGAAAAGCTTAATGTTAGTGGTTTACAATATACTATGAAGAAATCTGAGCAAAAATATATAATTGAAGTAAACGATATTAATGAAAAATATTCGTTTGAAAATGCAACGACTGTGACACATAATTTAGACTATGGCATATCAAAGTCGATAAAGTATGATTTATTGGGCCGATTAACACACGATACAGTTTTAACTCGAAGGACTATAGCAAAGATACTTATGAAGATGGAAGCTAGTAAATTTGATATGTACAAGGCTAATCCAGAAGAATTTATGAATAAAGTAGCTATGCTTATAAACGAGCAAAAGGCTAGTATGGTAGTTGAACATATATATTATGATCAAATTGAAGACAAGTTTGAAGCATCGATATTTACTGATGAAAGCGGTATAACAAGAGACAAGGCAATTGAAGTTAAAAAGCATATCAAGCCTTATTTAGTAACTGATGGTTCAGCGAAGGAATCTGTTGAAAAAAGATTTGCTCATGATCTGGAAGGAGCTGAAGAAGTTTGTGTATATGCAAAATTACCTAGAGGCTTCTTTATACCAACACCTGTAGGAAATTATAATCCTGATTGGGCTATTGCATTTAACAAGGGAACTGTTAAACACATATTTTTTGTTGCTGAGACTAAGGGCACTATGGAGTCAATGCAGTTAAGACCGGTCGAGCAAGTTAAGATTGATTGTGCTAAAAAATTATTTAATGAAATATCAACTGATGATATTGTATATCATGATGTAGACAGCTATCAATCACTTTTAAATATAATGCCAAATATAAAAAAGAATACACATTAATTAAATCACAAAAAAGGCTACCTTCTGATATGTACCCTCTTTACTGGACAAACCAGTAAGGAGGGTATTTTTATGCGATA
>UQDI01000025.1 GCA_900539725.1 uncultured Eubacteriales bacterium
AACGTAAAAAGAGAGACTTAAATCAATAAGTCTCCCCAATATTTGACATAGAGCCAAAATTTATAGACTAAGCTCTGAATCAATTCGGGGCTTTTCTTTTGCCTCTTATATGAGATTAAATGCATCTTAAGTTAAAAACATATTTATATTAGTAAACCTATAGTATAATTAAGACAAGAAAGGAGGATATAGTATGAAAGTTAATATAGAGCTCTCAAACGAATACAAAGAGCCAGAGATACTTATTCGAACTGATAAAGTCACTGACGAAGTCAAGAGACTAGTAGCATTATTAGATAGTGCCAGTAAACCCATAATCGTAAAAAAGGATGATGGCAAAATCATAATTAAGCCAGAGGAGATATATCTTTTGCGAGTGGAGGCAGAGGGTCTAGCTATATACCTTGAAAGTGATAGATACCTATCTAAGGAGAGTTTAAAGAGCTTTGAAGAGAAGCTACCAAAAAGTTTTATACGTATATCAAAGCAGGTCATCATCAATGCGGACAAGCTAAAACGAGTTGAAGCTGGTTTTAGTGGCAACTTAACAGTCTTTCTTGAAAACTCATTGAAAGATTATGTAACGAGAAATTATATATCCGATTTGAAAATTTATTTAGGAATATGAGGTGTTATTATGAAATTTAAAAAATTAATTAAGTCTACGTTATATGCTATATCAGTATCCTTATTTTTTACAGTCCTTGGTCTTATAGGCAAAGAGCAAGGTTCAGGAGGAATGCTCGATTTAGGATCATATGGCTTTACTAAGGCGATGATTGCAACATTATTAATAGGTCTTGGATACGGCATACCATCGCTTATATATGATCTTAAATCTATAAGCATAGCGCTTAAGTCAATCATATATATGTGCACAGGGGTAGGGATAATGATACTAGTTTTTCTTAAGTTCGGCTTTATACAAGAAGGCTACGGACTAGGTGAGATACTTAAGATGCTTATAGTACCTGTTGGAATTGCTTTTTTATTATGGTATGCGCAATACATGAAATATAAAAAGGTGGCAAAGTTAATGAATGAAAAATTAAAAGATAAAAAATAGTTTTGCGCAAAAAGGCAGCTAGCAATTTGCTAGCTACCTTAATTTATCTTTATACAAATATTATTCAGCTGTATTTAGCTTTTCAAAGCTCCATACATTCATAAAGAATTCATATATCCTATCAAAGATGGTCTTCTTTGTTAGGCTGTTCATGGCGATGGCATCTGTTTTGAAGACTTCTTCACCATCGATGTAGACTTTATATTCGCCAACGGTGTCGCCCTTTTTGATGTGGTCGTAATTTAAATCTTTATTCATAATTAATTTTGTCTCGGTATTTATATCATTTTTAAGCGACTTCGTAAATTCCTTTTCGCTTTCTATCTCTAGTTTTTCTTCTTTATAACTATCCAAATTTTCAATGGTTTTTTTATTGTTTTTCTTTGATAATAATATCTTTTTAGAGTAGTTTTCTGTAGCGTAATCAACAAGTGCTGCAGAATTTTCTTCTCTTGCTTTTGAATTCTTCGTACCTAATAATACTGATATAAAGGCATTATCCAAAGTTGTTGTTCCATCTCCAATAGTGTGGAAAGTGCACACAAAACAGTTACCCGCTGCACGCGTTGTACCAGTTTTTAATCCAGTCACGCCCTCTCTACCAAAGAGTGGGTTAGTATTTTCTTCGTGATAGTTTTTTTCTGGATAATCAATTGCTACTGTCATAGTGAAGTCTACATAATTAGGGTGCTCAGTAATTATTTTTTTTGCAAGATCCAAAATATCCACTGTACTCATCGAGTTTTGTTTAAGGTCAGGCAGGCGTGGCAAGCCATGTGCATTATAAAAAATTGCACTTTTATATCCAAGCGACTTCGCTTCTTCGTTCATCATAGTAACAAAAGCTGCTTCGCTTCCGGCTATGTGCCTAGCAATTGCAGCGGTAACATCGTTACACGAGTTTGTCATCATTATCTCTATGAGCCTCTTTAGTGAATAGCTTTCGCCTTCTTTAATGCCGAGTCTATTGCCAGTTGGGTAGCAGTCTTCTTTTTTTATCACGACTTCATCGTCCAAATTTATATCGCCATCTTTAATTTTATTCAAGGCAATGTAGAAAGTCATAAGCTTCGAAACCGACGCTATAGGCACAGCTTCGTTAATGTTATTGGAGCTTGCTATGATGCTGTCCGTCTCCATATTGTATAGAATGTAGCTGCGTGCATTTTTTACTTCTAGCGTGCTTGCAAAACTCGTTTGCGTAAAAGCTATGACTATCAGTAATAGCTTTGCGACGTATCTTTTTATTTTACTCATTATGCGCCTCCTTTAGCTTCAAAATATTCTCTCTGTCGCTGTAGTGAACTTTTTCACCTTTTATAAGTTGATAATCTTCGTGGCCTTTACCCGCAACGACGATGATGTCTTCTATCTGAGATAGTTCGTAGCTAAGTTTAATCGCACTACTTCTGTCTGGCTCAACATAAACTTTTCCATTGAAGAAAGATGCAATCTCGTCACAAATTTTTTTAGGATCTTCAAAATTTGGATTGTCAGATGTAACTATGGAGATATCTGCGAGCGCGTCACTTACTTCAGCAAGCTCCTCACGTCTTTTCTCGCTCCTTCCACCGACAGAGCCAAAAACAGTTATGACTTTATTCTTCTTAAATTTATTCACAGTCTCAAGTATTGACTTTAAAGAGATGTAATTGTGAGCGTAGTCAATGATGTAGAGCCTATCATTGACATTGATCTCTTCAAAGCGGCCGCGTATAGATATATTTTTAACCGCGCTAATGATTTGGTCCCAGCCATATCCAAGCTCTTTCATCACGCTGATGGCAGCTAGATAATTATAAATATCATAGTAAGAAATGCTCTTTACCTCAAAATTTTTGCCATTTACATCAAAATCACTTTGTATTTTAAATATATCGTCAGAAATAATTATAATTTCAGCTTTATAATCACTCGCTTCGTCAATAGAGAAGCTAAGCGCATCTCTTATGACCTCTTTAAGCTTTTCATCGTCTTTATTATATATAAACTTTTTCGAAACGTCCTTTAGTAGCATTTTGCTCTTAAAATAATCATTAAAGTCTGGATGCTCGATGCCGCCTATGTGGTCCTTGGAAATATTTGTAAAGACGCCTATATCAAAAGTAATGCCATAGAGCCTTTTCATCTTAAGGCCGATGGACGAAGCTTCTAAAACGCAGTGAGTGATCTTTTCTTCACGCATATTATTCAGTATTCTGTATACTTCGTAGCTCTCAGGCGTAGTATTATCAACAGCTTCTTCTTTGTCTGCGTAAAAAACACCATTGGTTCCGATTATGCCAGGCTTTGCGCCCATCTTTTTAAGCGCTTCGTATATGATATTGGCTGTAGTAGTTTTTCCCTTAGTTCCAGTGATTGCTATCATCTTTATATCTTCATCAGGCTTATTAAAAAAGTTTTTTGATATGATTGCAAGTGCTTTTCTTGTGTCAGCTACTTTTATAAAAGCAGCATCGCCATAAGCATGGGCCATGCTATCGTCCTCTACGATAAAGACGCGAACGCCCTTATCGTATGCGTCCTTAATGTATTTGTGGCCATCGCTAAGAGCGCCTCTAAGCGCAACGAAGATAGTGCCTTTGCGCGCATACTTACTATTGTAGACGATGTCATCAATCTCTACGCCTTCTATATCATGACTTTCATTACTTATTTCAAGTCCATTTATAATATCTTTTACTAACATATTAGTATCCTTCTTTTATTTCTTTTCCGCATAGTTCAAGGCATTTTTTTGCAAGAGCGGTCGATGAGTCTATGAAGAAGTCTTTGTCGAAACCCTTGTCTATATATATGGTAGAAAGCTCTGTGCAGCCAAGCAGAACGCAGTCACAGCCGCATCTTTTGTATTCGTCAATGATTGAGTGGAAGAGATCCATATTACATTCTTTGCCGGCTTTTATCTCGCCATATATGATCTCCATAATCTTTTCTTGCCAAGCCTCATCTAAGACAACGTAGTCTATGCCGTGCTTTTCGCAAGTTTTGGGATAGAGCTCAGTCTTCATAGTGCCGGTTGTAGTCATAAGGCCAATGCACTTTTTGCCTTTACTTATGGCAAGCTTCACTGACTCTTCAAGCATATTAACAAAGTGCGCATCAACAGATGAAGCGACTTCATCGAAGAAGTAGTGACTTGTGTTGCACACCATGCAAATGACATTTGCGCCGGCATCTTGAAGCTTTTTTGCGTCCTCAATTAAGTAAAGCAGAGGACTCTCATCGCTCTTGCCTGTTAGGAAAAGCGTTCTATCCGGAGTTGATGCTCTGCTCGTTACGATGTAGTCTAAGTGATCTTGATCTAAATCGGCTTTAGTCATATTGACAAGAAGATTTTGAAAGTAGACCGAAGCAGCCGGACCAAGCCCACCTATGATACCTAATACTTTATTCATTTAATCACAACATTTCTTTTAAAATTCATATCAATATTATATAACGAAGCCATAGTTTTTTCAAGTATATTGACTATAAAGTGCTTGAAATATTCTTTCCTTTATTATATAATGAATTGGGGTGATATTAATGAACACGTTATCAGTAAAGATAAATGATTTTTTGTATTACATCGGAGTTAATGACAGACAAACTCAACTATTTGAGAATCAATGGCCACTTGAAAGAGGCGTTTCATACAACTCATATGTAATCAAGTCAACAAAGACTGCCTTACTTGACACAGTAAAGATAACAAAGGTGGATGACTTTGTGACTAAGTTAAAAGAAGTACTTGAAGGAAGAGACCTTGACTACTTAGTTATACACCACATGGAGCCAGACCACTCTGGTGCGATTGAAACGATTATTGATCTATATCCAAATGTTAAACTAGTAGGTAACAAGAAAACATTTGAGCTTCTTGAAAACTTCTACGATGTTAAGGACAATCTAGTCCTTGTTGATGACTTCGATACTCTTGACTTGGGCGAAGTATCACTTAAATTTGTCAAGACACCTATGGTGCATTGGCCAGAATCAATGGTTAGCTACGAAGAAAAGTCCGGCATACTATTCTCACAAGACGCATTCGGCGGCTTTGGCGCACTTGACGGAACTATCTTTGATGACGAAATAAACTGGGATTTATACAAGTCTGAGACAAGACGCTACTATTCGAACATAGTAGGAAAGTTCTCAAAACAAGTCCAAGCTGCACTTAAGAAGCTTGAAGGCTTTAAGATAAACATGGTTTGTCCTGTTCATGGACCAGTTTGGAGAGAAAATCCAGATAAGATTATAGAATGCTATGACAAGTGGTCTAAGCAAGAGACACAGGACGGTGCAGTTATTGTTTATGGAACAATGTATGGCAACACTGAGATGATGGCTGAGGCCATAGCAAGAAGACTTGCTGAAAGAGGCGTTAAGAACATAAAGATGTTCGACGTATCAAAGACTCACAAATCCTACATCCTAAATGAAATTTGGGAGTATAAAGCTCTTATACTTGGCTCATGCACATACAATAACGACTTATTCCCACTTATGAGTGACCTTGTCAATGTTCTTAAGATGAACAAATTACAAAACAGAGTAGTGGCTGTCTTTGGCTCATACAGCTGGTCAGGCGGCGCACTTAAGGCGCTTAAGGAGTTTAGAGACGCATCAGCTATGGATATAGTTGAGACTACAGTTGAAACAAAGAGTGCTCCAAGCAA
The DNA here is from genome assembly GCA_900539725.1 of uncultured Eubacteriales bacterium. GTDB lineage: Bacteria > Bacillota > Clostridia > Tissierellales > Peptoniphilaceae > Fenollaria. The sequence continues at coordinate 5,728 of UQDI01000025.1, forward strand.
AGATGATTACATGGTGCTTCGTCAAATAGCAGATGAAGTTGCTGATAAATTAGAAAATAAATAACAAATAATTTAAACAGATTTGGGTATATAAAAAGAGAGGTGATATTATGGAAATAACAAAAGATATGTTAATAGGTGAACTATTAAGAGAAAAGCCAGAAGCAGCATACATCCTTATGGAACACGGTATGGGATGCGTTGGTTGCCCTTCTAGCCAAATGGAATCAATTGAAGAAGCATGCCAAGTACACGGCCTAGACCTAGAACACTTGATGGCAGCTTTAAATGCGTAATTAAGAGCCCTTTTATAAGGGCTTTACATAAGGAGATAATATGGAAATATATAGAAAAGATGCTTCCTTCAAAGAAAAAGATATCAGAAAACTATTTCTCTTGATGGGGGACGCTTGTTTTGAGCAGCTATATAAGCATGGCTACAGCGATGATAAAGTCGCTTGGATGATATATAGGTGGAACATGCATTTTACAGATGCTTTCTATGATGCCGATTATGAAAATATTTCTATATATACAACGCCTACAAAGGTGGATAGATTTTTTTCTTATAGACAATTCATTGTTAAAGCAAATGATTTGATGCTATTCAAGGGGACTGTTGAGGTCATCTACGTTGACAAAAAGACCTTAAGACCTGTTAGGGCAGACGATTTCGGAGAGGATTTAATTAAGATTTTCGATGAAGAAGATATTGGTGACGCTTATTACGACGGCAGTGACAATATCACTGACTTTGTGATTAAAGAGGCTTACATTGACGGCTACAAGCATGTCAACAACGGGGTCTATGTTGAAGAAGTATCAAAACTATGTGATAAGAGAATTAAGGATTTAAAGATAAAGTATCAAAAGCAGTGCTTGCTAGGTGAAGATGTAAAGATTGCATACAGACTAAATGAAGACGGTGCGGACTTTAGATTTTTCACTGATAGCGAGATAAAAGTATACGCAAATGTTTTGTATTAGGAGGTAAATATGAAGACTATTATGGCAGAAATCAATGTTTCTGAAGGTAGAAATATTGATACAATTGAAGAAATTAAGGCGGCAGTTCTTAAGGACAACAAAGTTACTATGGTTGACCTTAACTATGACGGTGATCACAACAGAAGTGTATTCACATTCAAAGGTAGTGTTGAAGACACTCTAGAAGCAGCTAAGAGACTTGTTGACGTTGCATTTGAAAGAATCGACATGACAACTCAACACGGCTCACACCCTAGACAAGGTGCTGTTGACGTTGCAGCTTGGGTACCTGTTAAGGACATGAGTACTGATGAAATGAACGAAGTAGTTCATGAATTTGGTAAATATGTTGGCTCAAAGGGCGTTCCAGTATTTTACTATGAAGACTCAGCTACTAGAGAAGATAGAAAATCACTAGTTAAGTTAAGAAAAGGCGAATACGAAAGCCTTGAAGAAAGACTTAAAGACGCTGAAAACTGGACTCCAGACGAAGGCGAAAGAAAATTCAACGCAAAGCTTGGAGCAACAGTAACTGGAACTAGATTCCCTCTAATCGCTTTTAACGTTTATCTAAATACTGAAGATATGGATATCGCTAAAGCTGTTATGAGATCAGTTAGAGCAAAGACTGGTGGATACACAGCTGTAAGAGCAATCGCTCTACCAATCGAAGATCAAAAATGCACTCAAGTATCTATGAACTTAGTTAATTATGAATTGACACCTATTCATAGAGTTTTTGAAACTATCAAGAGCGAAGCAGAAAGCTATGGCGTTACAGTTAAGTCATCAGAACTAGTTGGACCAGTTCCAGCATATGCACTAGAAGAATTATTAAGATTCTACATTAGATTAGGAAACGGCTTTACAGCTGATCAAATCTACAACTAATATTTATAAAATACTATAAAAGGAGGTATTCATCATGGACAACGACAGAAGAGAAGCAGAGCTCGAACAAGACAAAATTGAAATATTAGACTTATACAAAGGAAAGAAGCCGAAAGCCCTGATTCAAAAGCTTTCGAATATGAATGCCGCCGATGTAGCAGAAATTTTGGACGAGTTGGAGGTAACTGATGCGACAGTTATCTTCAGACTCCTTCCTAAAGATAAAGCAGTAGATGTATTTACATACTTCGATAGCGAGCAGCAACAAGACATCATAGCGACAAGTACTGACGCGGACGTAGAGTACATCCTTAAAGAGATCTTCTTCGATGATAAGATTGACATGCTTGAAGAGATGCCAGCTAATATCGTTGACAAGATACTTGAAAAGTCCAGCCCAAGTGAGAGGAAATTAATAAATCAGTTCTTAAACTATCCAGAGGACTCAGCTGGAAGCATAATGACCATCGAGTACTGCTCGGTTAAGAAGACATTAACAGTTAAAGAGGCCATGGCAAGACTTAAAAAAGTTGGCCTACAAAGAGAGACAATCTATACTATATATGTAGTAGATGACAATAGAAAGCTAGAAGGAATTGTATCGCTAAGAGAGTTAGTAATTGCAGATGATAATACAGTAATCGGAGATATAATGAACAAAGATGTTGTTTATGTCAATGTTTACGAAGACCAAGAAGTAGTCGCAGGAGTAATACAAAAGTATGACTTTGTTGCCGTACCCGTTGTTGATAACGAAGAAAGAATCGTCGGTATCATCACAGTTGACGACGTTATCGACATCATTGAACAAGAAGCAACAGAAGACTTCCAAAAGATGGCTGCCTTAAGTCCATCCGAAGAAGAGTACTTAGATACACCAGCTTTTACACTAGCAAAACACAGGATAGCATGGCTACTGTTCTTAATGGTGTCAGCGACATTAACAGGTTCAATTTTACAACGCTTCGAAGACTATATAGCGGCGATACCAGCCTTACTAATCTTTATTCCGATGCTTATGGACACAGGCGGTAACGCTGGTAGCCAAAGTGCTACACTAGTAATTCGTGGACTTGCAGTTGGCGAGATAGAGCCAAAAGACGCATTTAAAGTTTTATGGAAAGAGCTTCAAGTATCAATACTTGTAGGCTTAGCCTTATCACTAGTAAACTTTGGACGCATAAGACTACTTCATCCAGACCAAGATCCAAAGATAGCCGTAACTGTATCCATCTCAGTTATGTTTACAGTTATGCTAGCTAAATTAGTCGGCGGACTTCTTCCTATTGGTGCGAAGAAAGTTAAACTTGACCCAGCCATCATGGCGTCGCCACTAATCACGACTATAGTAGACGCAACATCACTTCTTGTTTACTTTGCCGTAGCAAGAATTATGTTAGGTATATAGATTAAGGAGAATGATTTGAAAACTATTATTTTGACAGCTACTGCAGGTGAGGGACATAACTCAGTAGCAAGAAGTTTAGATAATGAGCTTAAAAGCCGCGGCATAGAAAGCCATGTCGTAGACATTTGCCAGATCAATGGTGACTGGCTTAAAGACTTTGCCAATGGTTTTTACAATATGAGCATAAACTATTTCCCAAGCCTTTATGGAGCAAGCTATGATTCAGCAGATAAAAAGATACAGGACTCAAGCGGTGCTCAGCCGCGTAAGATAGCACAAAAGATGCTAGCGGTAGAGATAAAGAAGTTTATAGACGAGTTTCAGCCTGATGCCATCATAGCTACACACGTTTTTGCAGGTAACCTTCTTAGTGATATCGTTGAAGATGGTTTTTATGATGGACTGACTGTTGGGATAATTACCGATTTTACTGTACATCCATTCTGGGAGGATAGTATCGGACTTGATTACTTAGTTACGCCTCATGAGGACCTTGAGATACAAATGCAACGAAAAGAGATCCCACTAAGAAAGGCTCTTCACTTTGGCATTCCTATACACAAGAAGTTTTTTGAGCATCTTGACAAAAAAGATATGAGAAGGAAGCTTGGACTTGATGAGAACAAAGAAACAGTTTTATTAATGAGCGGCTCGATGAGTCACGTAAGAGTTGACAAGGCGCTTAAGAGGATAGACAAGCTGTCAAATGATTTTCAAGTGGTAGTCTTTTTAGGAAAGAGAAAGACGCTTCTAAAGAAAATTGAGAAGATGTCTTTAAAGCATCCTATAAAGATAGTGGGCTTCGTATCAAACATCGAAGAGTACTATAGTGCAGCGGACATCATAATTACAAAACCAGGCGGACTTACTACAAGTGAGTGTATCGCCAAGGCCTTACCGATGATAGTTGTCGATCCGATTCAAGGACAAGAGGCAAGAAACGTTGAATTTTTAACAAATCATCAGCTTATACTTGCTTCATCAAAGACTTATCGCGAGGTCGAAGCACTTAATACCTTTATGAATAATGAAGCTGTTAGGGGCAACATCCTTAGAAGCTTGGAGCAAAATTATAAGGATGACCCAGCAAAGAAACTTATAGATTTTATGGTGAAAGAACTTGAGAAATAAAAGAGAAGAATTAGAATTAATTATGCAAGAGCAAGAGTATCCAAACCTTGCTTTTGCTTTTTATGAAGAGAAAAAATATGTAGTGAAGAACGAAATAATCGGCCGCAAGCTTCGTATAAGAACGAAGAGAAAGAAAAGCGGCGTTTATTATTGTGACGTTATAGAAAGGCTTGAAGATAGTCCACTAGAGAACGGCTCTCCATGCGCTCATTATAAGGACTGTGGCGGCTGCCTTTATCAAACACTTCATTACGAGGATGAGACTAAGATAAAAAAGGATATGCTCGCAAAATTATATAGCGAAGTCTTTGATGGAGAAATGATTTTTCATCCATCACTAGAAATAGAAGGCTATAGAAATAAAATGGAGTATACTTTTTCTGACAGAGGCGATGAGGCGAGGACCTTAAGCCTCGGCCTACACAAGAAGAAACGCTTCTACGAAGTAGTCGAAACAGACGATTGTAATATAGTCCATAACGATTTTACAAAGGTAAGAGTAGCGGTACTTGAGTACTTCAAGGCAAAGGGCATCACTTATTATCATAAGAAGCTACACGAGGGCACTTTAAGGCACCTAGTCATTAGAAAAGCCTACTTCACTAAAGAGATTTTAATCAACTTAGTAACGACATCAGACTATGAAGTGCAAGATGACTTTGTTAAAATGCTTCTTGAGCTAAATTTGGATGGCGAAGTAAAATCAATTTACCATACAAAAAATGACGGCGTATCAGACGTAGTTCAAGCAGATGAATTAATTCTTGTTTATGGCAAGGAAGATATAGATGAAGAGCTTCTTGGCCTAAGGTTCAAGATAGGACCCTTTTCATTCTTCCAAACTAATTCAAGAGCAGCTGAGAGAATGTATGGACGTATACAAGAACTTTTAGGTGAAGAAAATCTTGACGTGCTATTTGATTTATACTCAGGCACAGGGACCATAGCTCAGATACTTGCGAAGAAGGCAAAAAAAGTTTATTCGATAGAAATAGTCGAAGAAGCATCTAAAAAGGCGCGCCTAACATGCGAGTTAAATGGCATAGCTAATGTAGAAGTAATTAATGGAGACGTTTTAAAAGTTATAGACGAGGTAGAGGAAAGACCAGACGCCATCGTCATAGATCCGCCGCGCGAAGGGGTTCATCCAAAAGCCTTAAAGAAGCTAATCGATTATAAGGCGGAAAAGATAATCTACGTCTCATGTAACCCAAAAACTCATGTAAACGACTTGAAAGAATTTATAGAAGCAGGCTATAAGATAAAGCTAGCGGAAGTATTTGATAACTTCTCTAAGACAAGCCATGCCGAAGCCGTCGCAGTCTTGTCGCGTATACAGTAAAATACGTCTTGACAATTAAGAGTTTGAAGGCTTGAACAAGAAAATAAAAGTTTTGACCAAATAACTAGATTTGTGTATAATAATAATTAACAGTACCCGACACGCCTCTTAACAATGCGGACCAAGTCGGGTCTTTTGATTATAAGGAGTAATAGCGTGAAGAAATCTCATCAAGCTCCCATTGATGTAAATGAGCAAATAGAAAATTTAATATCTTTAAATTTACAAATAGAAGATAAAGATTATGCAAAAAGTGTTCTTAACAGAGTATCTTATTATAGGATTATAAAGGCTTATAGCATAACTTTAAAAGAAAATGGAAAGTATATAGATGGGACTACTTTTGAAAACATAGTTGACCTATATTTATTTGATATGGAACTTAGACATATTTTATTTTCTTTGATAGAGCATATAGAAGTTTATTTAAGAGCTGTAATTACAAATTACTTTTCATTAAAATATGGAAACTTTGGATATAAAGATTTAAGTAACTATAAGAAAAAGAATTTTCAGGAGAGCGCTATAAAGTAATTAGAAAAAGAAACGCAAACTTATTTAGTATAAGAAATATTTATTTGACATATAAGCATATTTGATATATAATAAATGTAATAACTTTGATAATTTAAGCAGCTAAATTATATAAAATGAAGGAGGTTTTAGAGGGGAGGCATTTTAGCTGTAGATAAGGAGGTGAATATATGAAATATTTAGTAAATCCAAATAATAGGTCTAATACATTAAATGATGTTTGTATGCCACAGTATCTTTGCCCTGGCCTAGATTGTCACCCTTTAGATTTATGCCCAGAAAAATGTACTTCAAAGTGTAATACAAGATGTAATCCAAGGTGTGAAACATATTGTAGGATTGATGGTTGTTATTGCAAAGTTGGTAACGGTCGTAATGAAATAAATTCAACAGGCAGCTTTATGTAGCCGTGTACTTAATAAGCTTTCCCCTCTAATTACATACAATGAAATTTTTTAAAAGATATTTTAATATAATATCATTTACCTTATTGATTTTTGTAGTTATTCTTTTTTTGCAAAATTTAAAGTATATACCAGATTTTGATCTAGATAACAAAAAAGATAGATACTTAGGTAGACTATTACTTAATTATAATATAGCAAAGAATATTGAGACTCTTAATACTGATCCAGTTAAGTATGAAAAGAAAATTTTAGACGATTTAGCTATAATACCAAAAAATTTACCTGAAGATAGTAGAGAAAATTATGCTAAAAGTATTAAATTAAAAATAGAATTAGCAAAAAAAGGAATGCAGCTAGCTAATGAAGATTTTAAGGGCAATTACTTTGAGATAATGAAGATTGACAACACTATAAGACTTATTGATTTAGTGCAATTTGCTAGGAATGATGAGGGTTATGTTTCTCCTTTAGATGAATACGGCAGTGAACTTGAAGAAGTGTATGGACTAAGTAAGCTAGATTATGACTTTACAGCACCTGAGAATAAAGATGTGTTAATTAATCAGTTTGCTCAGGACATTGAATGCTATATTGATTATAACTATATTAGGGCAATGTTCGACGTATTGCACAAAGAAATTAAAGATAAGTTGATTCTTTCGGAAAACACATGTAAAAACTTTGCTGGTGTTTATATGCTTTTTTCACAACAAGACCTTATAAGAAAAAATAATTTTCACTTAATATTTTTAGCTTTTGCTTTTATTATCACTGTTTTAAAAGATAAGAAATACAATGCTCCAAAGTTAAACTACACTATGGATACAAGTCTTTTTACAATGATTAATAAGTATATAAGGGAATTTTTATGCTTAGCTTTTATAACGGTTATATTACCCGTAGGCTTATTATTAGCTGCAAATTTAGGAGGTAAAGGATTTTCATTTAAGGCACCTGTTTTGACAATACCAGAGGATTATGAATTAAGTGATACTAAATCTCTAGGAGCATGGGCACAGGAAGGATTTGAAAGGATTGCAGGCTATGACGTTATTGACTATTCAACTTTTTTTGCCGACGATACTACATATGCAGCAGGAAGAAGTGATGTTTTAATTATGTCATATAGGCCTCAAATACAAGAGTATAAAACTGTATTTATCAAAGCTGTTGTACTTGATTTGTTAAGAATTTTACTTGTAGCAGTAGCCTTTGCTTTTATTGCATCTGTCTTTAATAAAAGGTGGGTTGTGTTACTCTTTACAACTGCATTAGCTATACTATTTTTAAATGCATATAATTTAAATTCAATTTTTGATCCTTTTTCATGGCCAGTGTCAACGTTTATCGTGAAAGGAGCATGTGTATTAAGAGATGGACGACTAACATTTAATAGAGCTATGACGATATTAGCTTCTTATACAGTAGTTATTTATCTTTTGAATTTATTAGTACTAAAGAAGAAAAAGGCACTTATATAGGAGGGTGACTTAATGAAAACATCAAGATACAATTTTTTATTTAAATTTGAAGGGAAGAACATCTTATTCAATTCTAAAACAACTGCACTTGCAATGTTATCAGATGATGAATATGATAAGCTAGCTCCCTTTGTTGAAAAAGAAAACATCTCTTTTGACGCAGATATCTTGGAGCCTGATTTAGTTAAAAATCTTTCATATGGAGGTTTTTTTATAGATGATAGTTTTGATGAGATAAAATCATTAAGATTTGACATGTTTAAAGCAAGGTTTAACTCATCAAGTCTTTCCTTAACCATAGCACCAACACTAGCATGTAATTTCAACTGTCCTTATTGTTACGAAAGGACTAGTTCACGTAATTTAACTATTTCAGATGATGTTAAACAAGGCTTATATGAGTTTGTAAAGTCATACATTGGTAGAATAAATAATCTTTCTATCACTTGGTATGGTGGAGAACCTCTTTTATGCATTAAAGATATTGAGGAGATGACGACTCACTTTAAAGAGATTTGCAAAGATAAGGTATTTTATTCTGCAGGTATGACTACTAATGGTTATTTACTTGACAAAGAGACGCTTCTTAAGTTAAAAGATTTATCTGTATCAAATATACAAATACCTTTTGATGGATTTAAAGAAAAGCATGATAAAACTAGATGTTTGAGCGATGGCAGTGGTTCATTTGATAAAATTATAGCTAATCTTGTATCATTTAAAAGCTTGTATGGTGATAAAAATAATAAGCTGCCAAGTATATCCTTAAGACTTAATACTACAAGAGAAAATCATAAAGACATGATAAAGCTTATAAATTATCTAAAGGAAAAAGATTTACTTGATTATACAAGTCCTTATTTAGCTAAGATAGATGACCCGCTTGACAAGATATATAAACATTGTTTAACATATGAAGAATTTGCTTTATTAGAAAAAGAATTCAATGATGATTATGCCTCGCTTACTGGGAAAAAAACGTCTCGAAACTCTTATCCAGAAAAAATTAGTGCGGTATGCGGATGTGACTCTTTAAACAGCTATGTTATAGATCCTCAAGGCTACCTTTATAAATGCTGGGAAGAAATAGGTAAAAGAGAGTTTGCCATAGGTAATTTAAAAGACGGAGTGGATTATAAAACAATTGACAGAGCGTATGATTATATGCTTTATGATCCAAGTGAAGATATTAAATGTACAAACTGTAAGATATTACCTCTATGCATGGGTGGCGTTTGTCCATATAGAAGGATAAACAATGTTTTGCCAAGCTGCGACAATAAGATGAAAACAATAAAAAATAATCTTATGAGCTTTTTGAATACGAAGGAAATAAAGGAGGCTGTTTTAAATGAAAGCTTTGCAAATTAATGATATGCATAAGAGTTTTGGTAAAAAGGATGTTCTCAAAGGACTTACTTTTGATGTTGAACCAGGTGAGATTGTAGGTTTTTTAGGCAGGAACGGTTCAGGTAAGTCTACAACTATGAAATGCGTTTCAGGTCTTATCAAATTTAATTCAGGAGAGATAAATGTATTTGACCATTCTATAGTAAAAAGCAGAGAAGAAGCCTTGAAGTGTATGGGAGTAAGTATTGAAGATCCAGCACTTTATCCAAGTTTAAACGGTCATGATCACTTCAATATGGTCGCAAGATGGAGAGGTGTATCTAAGGATAGAATAAAGGAAATGGAAGAGTTTTCAGGACTTGAGGATAACCTTAAAAGAGCAACATCCAAGTACTCTATGGGTATGAAGATGCGTCTAATGCTAAGCTTAGTACTTTTATCAAAACCAAAGTTTATTATGCTTGACGAACCTATGAACGGCCTTGATCCTGATGGGGTTTTTGAATTGAGACAAGAGCTTAAGTCATTAAAAAACGAGGGCTGTGCGATACTTTTTTCATCACATAGATTATCTGAAGTTGAAAAAGTTTCAGATAGAGTTGTTATGATAGAAGATGGAAAAGTTGTTTATAATGGAAATTTAAGTGAAGAATTTAGAAACACAGGACTTGTCTATATAAATACAGCTGACAATGAAAAAGCTAAGGACGTTTTAGATGCCGCCAAGATTGGCACAAAGATATCTAAAGAAAAAGGTTTTGAAAATTATATTATTATTTCTGATTATAATATTGCTATAGATAAGATACTTTCGGTTTTGTATCAAGCAAATATAAGTATTAATGACATATATAAAGATCATCCTACACTTGAAAGTCTTTATAAGAGTTTGAGAAAAGAGGGATAAGATGAAAGGGCTTATCAAAAACGAAATTAAAACATTCTTTTCGATAAAAAATATAATTATCATTGTTATCTTTTTTCTTATAATGACACCTGATGTATTTAAGATGAAAGGTGATATCAGTAATTATATAGACACTATGGCTGCACAAATAAATAGCAATCAGGAAATGTCTAAATATTATGTTAATAATCTTAATTATGAGATTGATGGGATAAATCTTCAGATGTATGCGAATGATGTTGTTGGTTTAGATGAAGATGACGAAGAACTTGAAGAAGAGAAAAAAGTTAAGGAAGCAGAAGTAAATCATTGGAAATTTTTCGATCAAAAATTAACTGCCTTCAATGCACTAACAAATTTTGATAAACCAGATATAGATAGGTACAATTCATTTCTTAAAGAGATAGATACTTATATTTATGACGAGATATATAAGAAGGATTTTGTTTCCGCTTATGGAGAGAATATTTATTTTTACTCTAAAAATCAGTGGTATAAAAGGTATTTGACTGAACAGGTTCAATATGATGACGTTAGACTTAAAGATCCAAACTATCCTGATGCATATAATGCCTTGCAAGGAAAACTTAGTGGTAAACTTATATATTTTGCAATATTGCTACTACTTCTAAACTTTGATATATGGTCGAACGATTATTCCTCAGGAGCAATAAAACTATATTTAACTTCGCCTTATAGCAGAAAAAAATTATTCTATACTAGATTTATAACAAGGCTTGTGCTTAATCTTTGTGTAATTTTATTGCCACTTTTATTTGTGTTTTTATACGCTGGGTTTAAATTTGGCTTTTTACCACAAAGACAGGTTGTTGTTAACAATTTAGCACTAAATAATATTTTCAAGATGCCTATGACTAGTGATTTAAGTGAAGTATATGCTTTGTCCACTCAAGGTAGAGTTGTTGGTCTGCAACTCTTAAATATAATTTTATATACAGTGTTTATGTTCTCACTTATGGGATTAATATCAATTCTTATGAAAGACAGTGCAGTATCTATATTTTTTGCAGTATTATTTGCATACGACGTACTTTTTGTTACTGATATAAATCCTTATAATATGCCAAATTACATTAAATCTCAAAATCTTATTGCAGGTACTGGTGCTTATACATTTGTGTTTTATCAAATACTCATGGCGGTTTTAGCAGTAGCATTTATCTTAGGTGCAAAAACTGTTATGGAAAAAAGAGATATAGCTTAGATACAGAAGGTGCTTCCCCTTAGCACCTTCTATTACTAAGTTTGATGGAAGTGAAAAAATGAAATTTTTAAGAAACAATTATATCATTGCTAAAAAAGCTTTTAAAAATTATAAAGTATATGCTATATTATCTATCGTCATGGGATTATTAGGAGCTTTTTCTCCTATATTTTCAAATTATCTTATAAAGGATGCTTTGGACATAGGCTCATCAAGTTTTTCAATTCAGAAATTTTATAAAACTCTAATTTGTTTTCTTATATACACTTTAGCTGTTTCGATATTATCAAACCACTTTTCAAGAGTATATACACCAGCGAAATTAAATGATATAGCTAGAAATATAAATCTTAAGATATTTAAACACGCACTTAAGTTACCAGTTAAAAATTATGATGACCCTGGCTTTTTAAATACATATAACTATATATTATCAAATGGAGTTTCTTCTGCATTTGATGCTTTTAACTCATTTGAATCTTTAATTACAGAAATTTTTTCTCTGTCCATACTATTTACTCTTATAATTAGTCTTGAATATAAGTTGCTAATTATATGTTTTATATCATCAATAATAAATTTTATAATAAATCTTAAATTGTCTAAGATATCATATGATGAGCAGAAGGAGCTTGTTTATCCTGAGCGTAAATCGTCATATGTATCTAGAACTTTCTCACTGCGTTTTTATATGAAAGAGTTAAAGACAACTATGTTAGCTGTTCCTTTAATTAAATTATTCAAAAGCTCTGTGGACGACAAGACAGAGATAAATGTAGACTACGGTAAAAAGTATGAGAGATTATTAAATTTACAAAGTCTGTTATCTAATCTTAGTTTAGCTTTAAGTTTTGTACTGCTTGTTAATATGTTTATTGATAAAAAGATATCAGCTGGCGAATTCGCTTTTGCTTTTAACTCTTTTGGACAGCTTAGCTCATCTATAACATCTTTTTTAAGCATCTTTCCAGGTATGTATCGTAATTCATTTGTTGTTGAAGATATACTTAACTTTTTTTCAACGCCTGTATGTGATGAAGAAAGTGGCATGGAGCTTAATGAAGTAGATAGTATTGAGTTAAAAAATGCATCATTTTCTTATGATGGCACTCATGAGAATTTAAAATGCGTTAATCTAAAGATTAACAAGGGCGAGAAAGTTGCTTTTGTAGGATTGAATGGAGCGGGTAAATCTACTTTGGCTTCAATAATTACTGGACTTTATAAAGTAGACTCTGGTGACTATTTAATTAACGGCTCTGACGCTTATACTTATAAACAAAAAGACTTATATAAAAAATTTGGTATAATGCTTCAAGACTTCAATATTTATTCACTAACTGCAATTGAAAATATATTTATGGATTCATCGGAAAATATAAGCCCAATTGAAAAAGAACAAGCTTTTGAATTAATTCAAAGACTTACTTTAGATAATAAATTTGAAGATATTAATAAACTGTGTGAAACTTACCTTACGAGTGAACTTGAAGATGGAGGTTTAAATCTTTCTGGAGGGGAAGAGCAAAAGTTAGCTTTATCAAGAATCTTAATAAAGCCCTATGACGTATTGATTTTTGATGAGCCAAGCTCAAGGCTTGATGCATATAGCGAGAAGAGTATATTTGATTCAATACTTGAAGTTTATAAAGAAAAAACTGTTATATTTATATCGCATCGTTTAAGAAACATTAAAAATGTTGATAGAATATATTATATAGAAGACGGAAAGATTATAGAGTCTGGTGACCATATTGATCTTATGAATAAAAAAGGTGCATACTATGAACTTTATAATGTAAGCTCAGAACAAAACGAGCAGTAGCAAATTAAAGTAAACTAAAGAAGACCTTAAGATGATATGTACCAAAAAACTGGAGCTTCTTTTTCATTTAATCCTGAGGAAAGCAAATCAGATGGAGAAATTATTTCGATAATTGCTTGTAGCTCTTCTAATAATTAGTCAAGCTATTTCCAAGAACGAGGCTTGTGAAAATTTCTTAGTTTTATCCATACTGACCACTCAAGCCACGTTGAAGCCCTAGCTTTATTAGTAAGAGAGTAAAATGTTTTATAAAGATAAGGAGTAGATATGATACTGTATTTTTCAGGAACAGGTAATAGTGAATACATAGCGAAAAAATTGTCAGAAGCATTGGATGACGAAGCGCTAAATCTATTCGCATATATAAAGAATGGCAAGGCTGAGACTTTTCATTCAGAAAAGCCTTTCGTCTTAGTTGCACCTACATATAGCTGGCGCGTGCCAAGATTTTTGTCAGAGTATTTATTGGGCTGCACCTTTACTGGATCGAAAGAGATCTACGTAATTTTAAACTATGGTGGCTCATGCGGCAACGCAGAAAAATACATTAGAGAAAATACTAAAAAGCTTGGACTAAAGTTCAAAGGTCTTTATGGCATAAAGATGCCAGAAAATTATCTAATGCTATTTAATCTTGACTCCGACGAGCACAATAGAAAGTTAGTTGACGGAGCAAAGGCAAAGATTGATGAGGCAGCGGCCATTATCAAAGAGGGGAAAGCATTTGCTGAAGTGAAGTGTGGCTTTGCAGGCAAAGTTCAGTCGAGTCTTGTTAATAAGTTTTTCTTTAAGTTCATAGTGAGCGACAAGAAATTTTATTATACTGATAAGTGTATTAACTGCGGCCTATGTGCTAAGAATTGCGTTTTCAACAACATCACTTACAAGGACGGTTACCCAGTTTGGAACGGTAGGTGCACCCACTGCGCATCATGCATCGCGAAGTGCCCAACAGGAGCGATTGAGTATGGCAAGAAGACCATTGGCAAGGAGAGATACTTATTAAGCAAAGTGTATAGAGAGAAAAACTAATAATAAAGTTTAAATTGTGTCAAGAGTTGTAATTTATTTCACAGCTCTTTTTATGTGCAAAAATATTTTCACATAAATAAAAATAATTCATTAAAAGCACTTATATAAAGGCGTTTTAAGCGTGCTAAGTCATTGACTAAAAGCCATATTTATGATAAAATATCTATATTATTATATAAGGAGGCAATTATGATTAAATTACACAACACACTAAGTGGATTAGTAGAAGATTTCAAACCAATAAACGATACTAAGGTGAACTTTTATTGTTGTGGTCCTACTGTTTATAATGACATACATGTAGGCAATGCCAGACCTTTAGTTGTATTTGATACAGTTAGAAGATTTTTGATATTCATGGGCTACGACGTAAAGTATGTTTTTAACTTCACTGACGTAGACGATAAGATAATTAATAAAGCGAACGAAAGCGGTATCACTTCGAACGAAGTGGCTGAAAAGTACATCGAGCGCTTCAAAGATGTTGCGGGTAGGCTTGGTATTTATGATTATGATAATATCAATCCGAGAGCAACTGAACATATGGACGAGATCATAGACTTTGTCAAGGCGCTTGTTGATAAGGGCGCTGCGTATGAGTCAGATGGCGATGTTTACTTCGACACTACTAAGGCGAAGGACTACGGAAAACTTTCTAAGAAGAATATCGACGACCTTATCTCAGGTTTAAGAGTTGATATAAATGAAAAGAAGAAAAACCCACTGGACTTTGCTCTTTGGAAGAAGGCGAAACCAAATGAACCACACTGGGCATCACCATGGTCCGAAGGTAGACCTGGCTGGCACATTGAGTGCTCGGCTATGAGTAGGGCAATCTTAGGTGATACGCTTGATATACATGCAGGCGGCAGCGATTTAGAGTTTCCTCACCATGAGAATGAAATTCAACAAAGTGAGGCTCTAACAGGAAAGCCATTCGCAAAGTATTGGCTACACAATGGCATGGTCAATGTTGATGGCAAAAAGATGAGTAAATCACTAGGCAACTTCATTTTGCTTAAGGATTTGCTTGATGATTATGACAAGGACACAGTTAGATTTTTCATCTTGTCAACTCATTATAGAAAGCCTATGAATTTCACTAAAGAAGGCATGGACGGAGCAAAAAACTCTGTTAAGAGGATACACAACGCGCTTAAGAGACTTGAAGCTATTAAAGACAGCGGCAAGAAAGCCTCTGATGAAATTATTAAAGACGTTGATAATGAAGTAGCTGGTTTTATCGCTGCTATGAGCGATGATTTTAACACAGCTGACGCGCTTACAAGGATTTTCAATATTGTTAAGATAATAAATAAACTTGAAGACGATGATTATGAAAGCGCAAAATATATCGAAGATAAATTAAATGATTTACTAAAAGTCTTAGGCCTTGACGATAGTGAAGCGGTTATGAAAGCTGGAGATGAAGAAGAATCGCTTGGCGAAGACGAAGAAAAGATTAAAAAGATGATAGACGAGAGAAATGAAGCAAGAGCAAATAAAGATTATGCCAAGGCTGACAAGATCAGGGACGATTTACTTGCCATGGGCATAAAGATTATAGATAGTAAAGACGGGCAAAGATGGGAAAGGATCTAGATATAACTGAGCTTTTCGGCATTGAGTACACAGACGCCGAAATTAACGAGATGAGCCCCATAAGGCTTGCCTACATTGGCGACGCTGTCTACGAGCTCTTCGTGCGCTACTACATTGCGAAAGAGCCGTTAAAGGCGCACGAGCTGCAAAAGCTATCGACAAAGTATGTAAGTGCTTATGCGCAAAGAGATGCATTTGAAAAGATTAAGGACCATCTTACAGAGGACGAACTTTATGTCTTTAAAAGAGCCAGAAACCATAAATCACATAAAGCACCAAAGAATACGGACAACAGTGCATATAAGGTGTCAACTGGTTTTGAAGCACTCATTGCATATCTATTTTTGAAGAAAGAATACACTAGACTAGTGGATCTAGTTAAATTATGTTTGGAGGATTAAATTGGAAGAACAATATATATACGGAAGAAATCCCGTTATGGAACTTTTGAAGAATGGCAGGGCCATCGACAAATTATATGTGCAAAAAGGAGAGCTAAAGGGCTCAATCGGCAGAATCTTAAGCCTTGCAAATGAAAATGGCGTCATCGTACAAAGAGTTGAGAGAGAAAAGCTTGACTCACTAGCAAAGGGCGAAGTGCATCAAGGCGTTGTCGCATTTACAGCAGGTTTTGAATACAAAAGTATTGAAGATGGCTTTAAGCTTGCAGAGGAAAAAGGCGAGGACCCCTTCTTTGTAATTTTAGATGGTATTGAAGATACACATAACCTAGGTGCAATCATCAGAACAGCTGAGTGCGCTGGCGTTCACGCGGTTATAATACCAAAGAGAAGATCAGCTATGGTTAACGAAACAGTTTATAAGGCTTCAGCAGGAGCAGTTGATAACATGATTGTCGTGAACGTAACTAACCTTAATCAAACGATAAAAGAGCTTAAAGAAAGAAACGTGTGGATCTACGGCCTTGACATGGATGGCCAAAAATACACAAAGGCAAATCTATTAGGCCCGGTAGCTTTAGTAGTTGGATCAGAAGGCAAAGGCCTATCGGAACTTGTTAAAAAGAACTGCGACGCTATAATCAGCCTACCAATGTTTGGCAAGACAAACTCATTAAACGCATCAAATGCGGCAGCCATTGCCATGTATGAAATTTTAAGACAGAAGGATGAAAAAGAAAAGGCTTAGGCAAATACTCTACGTTGACGGCTACAACGTCATCAACTCATGGGAGCATTTGAGAGATAGAAAGGAAGAGTCGCTTGAGGCGGCTCGTGATGAGCTGGAGAACATTTTGGAAGAGTACATGCGATACAACAAAGAGCGCATCATACTTGTCTACGATGGTCACCTGATCAAAGGCAATCAAGGCGAAAAGAAAATAGTGAAGGGCCTTGAGATAGTCTTTACCAAAGAGAATATCACGGCCGACTCATATATTGAGAGGGAAGTAGCTAATATGCCTTATGGCTATAGGATAAGAGTCGCGACAAGTGACCTTGCCGAGCAAAGCCTAATTTTTCAAAGAGGTGCCTCAAGACTTAGCTCAAGAGAGCTCGCTATAGAGATAGAAAATTCTAAGCGTACACAAAAAAGAATTTCTAAGAAGATCAATATGATTAATAACATGAAAATATCTGGCATAGATGAAGCGGAACTTGATAAATTGAAAGATTTAGATTTATAAAAAATAAAACAACTTAAAATAATTCTATATAATAACTTAAAATAATTATATATAATAAGGAAAGAAAATATATTTTATATCAAAATAATTAAAAAAAAGCTTGACAAATTTACGAAACTACGATAATATATATAGGTAGTTGTATAATACTTTTTAGAGTATTATATGAGTAGGAGGTGTTTATAAATGAGAGAAAAGGTCGTATTAGCTTG
Organism: uncultured Eubacteriales bacterium; assembly: GCA_900539725.1. Lineage (GTDB taxonomy): Bacteria > Bacillota > Clostridia > Tissierellales > Peptoniphilaceae > Fenollaria. Next base: position 23,710 of record UQDI01000025.1, read on the forward strand.
CACAGAATGCAATCAAAGAAATTACACAACTAAGAAGAATAAGAAGAACACTACTGAAAGAATTGAACTTCAAAAGTACTGTAAGTTCTGCAAGAAGCACACAGCACATAAAGAAACAAAATAATTTTTAGGAGTTGATAACATGGCAGAAGTAGAAAAGAAAGGTAAAACAGGTAATTTCTTAAAAGGCGTTAAAGCTGAAATGAGAAAAGTTATTTGGCCTAGCAAGAAAGATTTAATTAATTACACATTAGTTGTAATTGGAATTAGTGTGGCTGTAGCTGCATTAGTATACCTTATCGACTTGGGAATTGGCGCTATATTTAAACAATTTATTAAATAGTAATGAGCGATTTAGATTTAAATGAAAACAAGGCTAATTCTATCGATTTATCAGATAGAGAAGCCGATGCCAAATGGTATGTAATCCATACGTATTCAGGATATGAAAATAAGGTAAAAGCTACAATTGAAAAGATGATAGTTAATCGTGGCACAGCTGACGGTATTTTTAAAGTTGAAGTGCCTACAGAAGAATACGTAGAAAAAAAGGATGGCGTCAAAAAAATCAAATCCAGAAAGATATTCCCCAGCTACGTGCTAGTCAAGATGATTATCAACGATAAATCATGGTATTTAGTTAGAAATACCAGAGGAGTAACAGGTTTTGTTGGACCACAATCAAAACCTATACCATTGACAGAGAAAGAGCTTTATAACTTAGGCGTTCACACTAAGTCCATCATAGATGATACTAAGAAGGACGTTAACTACAAACACGGAGATCACCTAGCCGTTACAGACGGACCATTCAAGGGATTCGAAGCGATAGTTGACACAGTTAATGAAGACGCCGGCACTATAAAGTGCTCTGTTAATATGTTTGGTAGGGATACTCTTGTAGAGTTTGAATACTATCAAGTAAGCCCTATCACAAAATAGCTATTATCATAAAGATAATATATATAAGTGCGTAAAGCACAAAAATCGAGGAGGTGCGAATATGGCAAAAAAAGTTAGCGCAATTGTCAAACTTCAAATACCGGCTGGAAAAGCTACACCTGCACCACCGGTAGGAACTGCACTTGGACCACACGGCGTAAATATTATGCAATTTACAAAGGAGTTCAATGCTAAGACTCAAGATAAAGTAGGTCTAATCATACCAGTTGTTTTAACTGTATATCAAGACAGATCATTTACTTTTATCACAAAGACACCACCAGCTCCAGTATTGATCAAGAAAGCTCTTAACATTCAAAGCGGTTCAGGCGAACCAAACAAGAAGAAAGTAGCTAAGCTTACAAAAGATCAAGTTAAGGAGATCGCAGAAATGAAGATGCCAGACTTAAATGCAGCAAGTGTAGAAGCAGCTATGAGCATGGTTGCTGGAACTGCAAGAAGTATGGGCGTTGAAGTAGAAGAATAATTCTACTTATTAGGTGGGAGAAAATTCGTTATTACCACAAGGAGGTTAGAAAATGGCAAAAAGAGGTAAAAAATACCAAGACAGTTTAAAAGAATTCGATAAAAATGAATACTTCGAATCAGATGAAGCCATAGGCGTTGTTATTAAGACAGCTAAGGCAAAATTTGATGAAACTGTTGAACTACACTGCAGATTAGGTGTTGACTCAAGATATGCTGACCAACAAGTTAGAGGCGCAGTAGTTCTACCACACGGTACAGGTAAAACTAAAAAAGTTTTAGTTATCGCTAAGTCAGACAAACAAGAAGAAGCTAGAGAAGCAGGCGCAGACTATGTTGGAGCAGAAGACATGGTTGAAAAGATCCAAAAAGAAAACTGGTTTGATTATGACGTAATCGTTGCTACACCAGATACTATGGGTCTTATCGGTAGACTAGGTAAGGTTCTAGGTCCTAAGGGCTTAATGCCAAACCCTAAGTCAGGAACAGTTACATTTGAACTAGAAAAGGCTATCAAAGATATTAAAGCAGGTAAAGTTGAATATCGTTTGGACAAAGCAAACATCATTCACTGCCCAATAGGTAAAGTATCATTTGGTCAAGAAAAGCTTCAAGAAAACTTTAATGCTATCATGTCAGCTATAATTAAAGCAAAACCAGCTGCAGCAAAAGGAAAGTATTTAAGATCTGTTACACTTACTTCGACTATGGGTCCTGGAGTAAAAGTAAATAGCTCAAAAATTACTGAATAAAGTCTTGACTTTTCAGAAAACTTTTGATATAATAAACTAGTTAACAGAGTTAATTTAATAGGAATATATAAACCGTAGACAGTAGGTGCGTAAAGCTTAATTACCTACCGAGGATATGATAAGCCAGTATCAACCCCCTTATGTCTATAAGAGGGTTTTTTATTGACGTAGATTATAAACGGGATTAGCAATAAGCTAAGGTTCCTATTTTTCCAGTGGAGGTGAAATAGTGAAAGAACATGTTTTAGAACAAAAGAAACAAGTTGTTCAAGAAATTAAAGAAAAACTTGAAAAATCAGAATCCATAGTTCTTATGGACTATAAAGGATTAAACGTTGCAGATGTTACTGATTTAAGAAAGCAATGCAGAGAAAGCAATGTTGAGTATAAAGTTTACAAAAACACTATGCTTAGATTTGCTCTACACGAATTCGGCGTTGAAGGCTTAGATGAGTACTTGGAAGGAACAAATGCTGTTGCATTTGCATACGACGATCCAAGTTCAGCTGCAAAAGTAGCTTACAAGTTTGCTAAAGAAAATGACAAACTTGAAATCAAAATCGGTTTAGTTGATAAAGACATATTTGATGTAAATCAATTAAAACAATTATCAGAACTACCATCGAAGGAAGTTCTTATCGCAAAAGTACTTGGCGGCTTAAATGGACCAATCCAAGGTTTTGCAAATGTATTAAATGGAACTATGAAGGGCTTAGTTGTAGCTCTTAACCAAATTGCTGAAAAGAAAGCAGCAGAAGCATAAATAAAAATATTTTGGAGGTATTTATAATGTCAGAAAAAGTTACAAATTTAATTGAAGAAGTAAAATCACTTACAGTTTTAGAATTATCAGAACTAGTTAAAGCACTAGAAGAAGAATTCGGAGTATCAGCAGCAGCTCCAGTAGCAGTTGCAGCAGCTCCAGCAGCAGGCGGAGCAGCTCCAGCAGCAGAAGAAAAATCAGATTTTGATGTAGTTCTTGAAGAAGCTGGCGCTGAAAAGATCAAAGTTATCAAAGTAGTTAGAGAAATCACTGGCTTAGGCTTAAAGGACGCTAAGGACTTAGTTGACGGAGCTCCTAAGACAATCAAAGAAGCTGCACCAAAGGCAGAAGCTGACGAAATGAAGAAGAAACTTGAAGAAGTTGGAGCAAAAGTTACATTAAAGTAATTTAGATAAACTAATATTAAGGCAGACTCATTAGGGTCTGTCTCAGACTGTTGACAAAGTAGGCATATTTTTTAAAAATTATGCCTACTTTTTTTGCTTAAAACCTCTTAAAATACACATTTGTTGGGTATATATAAGACATAGAAGG
>UQDI01000026.1 GCA_900539725.1 uncultured Eubacteriales bacterium
AATCCGTTAGCTAAGCTTTCAGTGGTTCAAATCCACTCTCTTCCACCATATGCGGGTGTAGCTCAGTGGTAGAGCCCCAGCCTTCCAAGCTGGTTGCGAGGGTCCGATTCCCTTCACCCGCTCCATAATTAAATATATATGCGACTATAGCTCAGCTGGATAGAGCAACGGACTTCTAATCCGTGTGCCGGGGGTTCGACTCCTCCTAGTCGCGCCATTGTTGGGATGTAGCCAAGTCGGTAAGGCACCAGACTTTGACTCTGGCATTTCCGTAGGTTCGAGTCCTACCATCCCAGCCATGCGGAGAGGTATCGAAGCGGTCATAACGAGGCGGTCTTGAAAACCGTTTGGGTGCAAGCCCACGTGGGTTCGAATCCCACTCTCTCCGCCATTTTTTTTATCTAAAATGGCTTAGGCCGAATCGAATAATTTAATATTCTTGGAGAAGTACTCAAGTGGCTGAAGAGGCTCCCCTGCTAAGGGAGTAGGTCCTAATTTACGGGGCGCGAGGGTTCAAATCCCTCCTTCTCCGCCACAATGTGGACCTTTAGCTCAGTTGGTTAGAGCGTCCGGCTCATAACCGGCAGGTCCGGGGTTCGAGTCCCTGAAGGTCCACCAATTTAGGGGTTTAGCTCAGCTGGTAGAGCAACGGTCTCCAAAACCGTGTGCCGAGGGTTCGAAACCTTCAACCCCTGCCATAAGCCTTTTATAGGCTTATTTTTTTAGCTTTTTTTTAGCTTTCATTATATATTATTAGAATGGATGTGTTCTCATGAAGGCACGCGCTTTTTTTAATACAATTGAAGATATATTATTACAGTCTTTAAAAGATGAACTTGATCTAACACCTAAGCCTGGCTGTGTTGATGGACGTGACTCTGGTCCGCACGCAGACATGGATTATGATGTTTTTTTAAGGAGCATTTCATCTCTTAAAGGCTATTTTTTTGAGATAATGGAAGTGTCGAACAGAAAAAACACTTTTGCCGACACATTTGAAGCGATTAGACCCATTGGCATGAAGTATGAAGAGATGATGTATGAGGCTACTAAGGGCATAAACACTCACAAGGGCGCCATCTTTACTCTTGGTGTTATCGCTTCTGCCATAGCTAGGCTTTATTATGATAACAAATACATTACCATTGATCTAATTAGTGAATATGTAAAAAAGCTTTGCGCAAATATTTTTGATGATTTTAATAAAAAAGAGATGCAGGACTCGAATGGTATGCGCGCCTATCAAAATAATGCAAAGCACTCGGGAATCAGGTATGAGGCGAAGAATGGTTTTAAGACGGCTCTTGATGCTTATGAATTTTATAAAGATACAAAGGACTTCTTAAGGACTTATGTCTACATTATATCGACTCTTGATGATACGACGACTATAAATAGAGTTGGCGAATCTGGCCTAGCTTTTTCCAAAGACTACGCGAAAAAGGTATTAGAGAGCAAAAATTTTGACGAAGAGCTTAAGGCCATGGACAAAGTTTACACTGAGAAGAACATTTCGACTGGCGGCTGCGCTGATACTATCGAGCTCGTTTACTGCTTCAAGCGTATGGACGATTTTTTAGATAGCTATATGAATGACTTTCTATATAATAAGGAAGAAAGATGGGGAATTATCACTAAGGCGATGGAGGATCGTAATAAGCCCATCATCACGCTGAATCTAAATATAAAGGGCATGCATAAGGACAAGGATGAGTTTGAGCCCATTTACAAGGCGGCGAAAATGTATTTATCTTCATACGAGTGCATATATGAGGACGAGGATAATTACTCAGCCATCTACCTAGCTAATAGCGAGGCAACTGATGAGAAGAAAAAATTTGTGCATTTAGAAGAGGAGCATGACTTTATGCGCTTTGTAGACATTGACGTGATTGATACTGATCTTAAGCCTATATCGAGGACTGAGCTTGGTTATGCGAAGAGGACCTGTATCGTTTGCGGTAGCGACAGATTTACTTGCATGCGCGAAGAAAAGCACTCGCAAGAGGACTTTAACGCGAGTTTAAATGCGGCTTTATTAAATCTTGACAAATAAGAGCATTTACTATATAATATTAACTATGGAAAAAAGGTTTATGAATATGGCAATCAGAGAGGCGATAAAGGCGTACAAGCTTGGCGAAGTGCCTGTTGGAGCGGTTATTGTGAAGGATGGAGAAGTGATTTCAAAGGCCTATAACGAGACGATAACGATGAAGGACGCATCAGCTCATGCTGAGATGCTTGCTATAAGACGGGCGTGCGAAAAGCTTGATAACTACAGACTCACAGACTGCGAGCTCTATGTAACGCTTGAACCTTGCATGATGTGCCTAGGAGCGATTTTGGAAGCGCGTATAAAAAACTTATACATAGGTCTACTTGATTACAAGAAGGGCGCTTGTATTAGCAAAATGCAGCTTCACAACTCATCTCTTAGCTATCACAAGCTGGGTGTTTATTACAGTGAGAGCAAAATTTATAAATTTCTTTTACAAAACTTCTTCAAGAACTTAAGGAATAAATAGGGAGTGGTATCGAAGAGGTCATAACGGGGCGCACTCGAAATGCGTTAGGGGCCCTGCCCCACGTGGGTTCGAATCCCACCCACTCCGCCAATACAATATTCGTGCACTAGTAGCTCAGTTGGATAGAGCAGCGCCCTCCTAAGGCGTGTGCCGGGGGTTCGATTCCTCTCTAGTGCGCCACTTTATTTTTTCACAAGGAGGTAATTAGGTGATTTTAAATAAAAAAAAGCTTGGCATTATCGCAAGTGTAGCATTTTTTGCCCTTGCTATAATCATAGCTTTTGTATATAAGAATTTTTTCTCGAGGGTAGAAGTTTTCTCTTCTGGAAAGTCCTTGGGAGTTTACTCTAGCGTACATAATTTTAATAAAGCTATAGATAATTATAAGTCCAAATATGAAGATAGATATGGTGCGGATCTTGTAAAAGCAAATTACGAGTTCAAAAAAAGCGATAAAGAGCTTAGAAACGCTATTTCTGAGGACGCTTTCTATGCAAATGCTTATGCCGTTCAAAAGGGTGGCGAGACTCTTTACGCGCTTAAGAATGAAGACGCTGCAAATGAGTTTTTAACAGCAATTGAGAACCATTACTACAGTGACAATACCATTTGCGTGAAGATTAAGGACAATATTGAGCTTAAAAAAGAAAAGATCGCTCTAAAGGATTTAAGAACTGTAAATTCAGCTCTTAAAGAGGTTTTAGAGAACAATAAATTGAAGAATGACAAGGCCATAAACGTATTACTAACAAAAAAGGAAAATGTTGAAGAAGTCATCGCTATGCCGGTTGAAAGTCAAGACGATCCGAGCCTTCCAAGAGGCGAGACTGTTCTTTCAATGGACGGGGAAGACGGACTTAAGGCTGTTAAGAGCATCGCTTATTACGAAAATGACGAGCTTATAAATAAAGTTGTTTTAGAAGAAAATGTGAAGAAAAAGGCTGCGCCGAAGTTAGTTCTTGTTGGAACTAGAAAGGCTTTAGCTGATGGCAGTTTTGCAAAACCTACCAGAGGAGGCATTTCATCAGGCTTTGGAAGAAGATGGGGTAGACAGCACACTGGCGTTGACATAGACGCTGATTACGGTGACGCTGTATATGCATCTGATGGCGGTGTGGTTAGCTATGCTGGATTCTTAGGCACTTACGGCAATCTTATCGAGATTGATCACCAAAACGGTTACAAGACAAGATATGCTCACTTAAGCAGTATCAATGTTTCAAAGGGCGAAACTTTGATGAAGGGTGATTTTATCGGTAAAGTTGGCACAACTGGCCGAGTAACTGGACCGCATCTACATTTTGAAGTTATTGTCAATGGCAAGAGTCAAAATCCACTAAATTATATCAGAGGCAATTAATATGAAGAAATTTCTAGCACTAGTACTCGTTCTTCTGATGAGCGTGACTATGTTTTCATGTACAAAGAAGATTGAATACAACGATGCAAAGGACTTAAGTCATAAGTACTTAGACGCACTTAGAACTGCTGACGGAGACGTGCTTTTCGAAGCAGCTAGGCTTAAGAATCAAAAACAAATAGAAAAAGAAGATTTTCAAAGATCTTTAACTCAAACTATAAAAAAATTAGGCGAGTTCAAAGAAGGCAAGGACGAAAAATTCGAATATATCGAGAATACTTTTGTTTTATCGAGTGAAGATAGATTTGATTATAGGATGGCGACGTCCATCATCGAGCTTGATAAGTCAGGCGGCTTGAATAATGCTTACTTTATGCTTAAAGAGCCCATCTGTGAAGATAACGATGATTTCAAAGAAGAAAGCTTTATTCTTGACAATGATGGAGCCAAGATGTATGGTGCTCTTACTATTCCAAAGGATTTTATTTCTAAGAAAGTTGTATTTATGATGCAAGGCTCTGGTCCGCAAGATATGGACGAAACAGTTGGTATCAATGGCAACAAGCCTTTTAAAGACATTGCCCATGGCCTAGCAAAGCTTGGCATAGCAACACTTAGAATTGACAAAAGATATGTAAATAACGCGCCAAAGGACTACACAGTTGATGAAGAAGTCTTATCGGACGCAAAACTTGCTATAGAAGAGCTTAAGAAAGACTCAAGATTTGATGAAGTTTATGTGCTTGGTCACTCGCTTGGAGCAATGCTCGCACCAAGAGTAGCTAAGGACGAGGGTTTGAAGAAGGTAGCAATGTTATCGGCATCGACTATGAAGTTCACAGACATAATTTATACGCAGCAAATGGAGTATCTTGACTCAGGTGAAGTAAATAAGTCAGTTGCTGAATTTCAAAAGAAAGAGATAACAAAGTTTAAAGAGCAAGTTGACAATATGACTGAAAAAACAAAGGGTAACTTCTTTAGTATGCCTGCTTCATACGTTTATTCAGTCAACCAAGTTAATCCAGTAGAAGACATAAAAGCTTCAGACTTTGATGTCTTTATAGGACACGGCTCAAAGGACTTCCAAGTGAAGAAGGATGAGCTTGAAAAGTTCAAAAAGGCCTTGGGAGATAGAGGCCTTGTGATATATAATCTCTATGACGGGCTTAATCACTTGATGATGCCTGAGGACTCAGATGAGTTTTCTGTAGAGATATATGACAAGCCAAATCACGTAAGTCAATTAGTGATAGATGATTTAGCAGAATTTTTTAAATAAGATATTTGGCGAATAGAGATATTCGCCTTTTTTAATAAGGAGGTCACATGTTAAAGGCGATTGCATTTACACTAATATTCTTAGGAACATCCTTGCAGCTTCCTAGAAAGATAGAATCGTATAAAAAAGAAAGAAACGCAGAAAATTTATTAGAGATGCTTGCTTATTCACTAATAGCAATAGGATCATTTTTACTTGCGCTTGGATATTTCTTTGGCTAAAATTAAAATGTGATTATGAGAGACTTATGATAGGTCTCTTTTTTAATGGGTTTGGGTATATATAATTAAGTGCTAATATATTATTAAGAGGTGTATTATTATGAAAACTGTAGAGAGGCCTTGGTTTAAAGCATCTAAATTCTTGGCATATGGGGAGGAATTCCATTAACAATAATTGGATTATTTACTTATATATATTGGAAGAATTATGCATGTTTAATAAATGGATTTGTATGGTTATTTATTTCTATAGCCTTTTTGTGCAAAGCACTTATTGAATATTATAAATTAAAAAAATTAAAAGAAAGTGGAGTTAAATACAAGTGCAAGATTAATAGAGTAATCCCTCTTAGCTATGTAAGATTTGTTCCATATATAGCATCAAAAGTTGAATGCACATATGAGATAGATGGAATTACATATGAAATTTTGGATGGACCATATCTTTTGCTTCCATTTGAAAAACTAGAAAAACTATCAGCTATTGCCTACATAGGAAAAAATAAAAGTATGCTTGTTTTATCAAGGATGTAGCGTGAGAAGCAATTTGCTTTTTACGCTATTTCCTTTTTTAAGTCAATAGCATTTGGGTATATATAATTTAGGTGATTATATGAAAAATATGAATGACAATATAAATCTAGCTGATGAACTATACGATAAAATTGAGAAGGAACTTGGCAAGCTTAAAAAAGTCAAGATACTTGTGCTAGGTAAGACTGGTGTGGGTAAATCGACTCTTATCAACGCCTTGTTCCGTGAGGACATACTAAAGACTGGTGTTGGCTATCCCATGACCAAAAACATTGTCAAGGTAGAGAAGGATGGTGTGCCTCTTACCTTATACGACACGCGTGGACTTGAACTCGACAATGACTCTCGGCTTGAAGTATACAAGGAAGTAGCAAACTTTGTAGGCGAAATGCAGATGAAGGGCGACGATGAAAAACTTAATCTCATCTACTTTTGCATCAACGCTCAAGGACTTAGGATAGAGAAGGAAGAGGAAGAGCTCATAAGAACGCTAAGTAAGGAGAATAAGGTCATCATAGTACTTACAAAATTTTTCTCTGAAGAAGCAAAAGACTTCTACGACTTCATTAAAAATATGCACATGGGTGAGTTTGCTATAGCTCCAGTGCTTGCAAAGAACCTAAAGATTAATCGAGATAACATCATTGTCTCGCACGGACTTGAGGACCTTGTACAAATGAGTATGGACGCACTCGAAGAAGAGTACCAAATATCTTTTAACAATGCCCAACATGCAGATTTAAAACTAAAAGCAGAAAAGGCACGCAGTTGGGCGAAGAAATATATTGCCTCAAGCTTTGGAGTTGGCTTTGTTCCAATACCATTCTCAGATGCATCGGTACTGGTACCCATGGAGCTAACTATGCTTGCTCATATCACGGCCATATTTGGAGTGCCGGTTAACAAAAAGAGACTCGCTTCACTAGTCGCAGGCCTCGGCGGAACCATGGGCGCGACCTATCTTGGTCGCTTCATAGTAAGTAACGCACTAAAATTCTTTCCAGGTGCAGGAACTGTTGTCGCAGGCCTTATAAGCGGTACAACCGCCTCAGCCATCATGGCCTCACTTGCCTTTGCATACATCGAAGTACTGACAGTTCTTCTTAAAAAAGCAAGGTCGGGCGATGACATCGACGACAAAGAGCTAGAAGAGATGCTAAAGAAGCTATATAAAGATAATTTAAAGAATCACAAGAAACTTAAATAAATTAAGACCTTAAGAGTTAATTCTCCTAAGGTCTTTTACTTTGCCTATATTAAACTATTATCTATATATGAACCAAACGAGGATGTAGCCGACTAAGACTGCTGTCAAAGTGAACGGCACGCTCATCTTCATAAAGTCTTTGTTCTCGACAGTGTAGCCCGCTTCCTTAAGTATGCCAAGTGAAGCGATGTTTGCTGAGGCACCTATTGGCGTGATGTTTCCACCAAGTGTCGCGCCGCTAAGTAGTCCGAAGTAAAATACTGTCATGTCGAATGGCACATGCGTTGATATTACTGAAAGAACTGGTAGCATAGTCGCAACATAAGGGATGTTGTCAACGAAGGCACTGATCAAGACGCTACCCCAAACAAGTGCTGTATATAATAAGAACGGCTTATCCGCTAGCTTTATGAATAGCTTTGCGATTTCATCGATAACACCAGCATTTTCAATACCGGATATAATTATGAATAGCCCTGCTAGTAAGCCAAGTGTGTTGAAGTCGATTTCGCTTGCAACAGTCTTTATTATGGACTTGTCTTTATGTCTTATTAAGTGGTAGATTACACCGAAGATAGCAACGCCAACGCAGATAAGTCCGTTTAGTATATCTATCTTTTGATCTTGCGGAATAAATGATGCAAAGATCAATAGTACTATCATAAGTATAACTAAGTAAGTTGGCATCATGTCCTTAACCTTTGTTACTTCAATCGCATCGACTTTACCTCTCATATCTTTTGTTTGAAGGTAAATAACCGCTGTAGCGATTAGCGCTGAAATTTGAACAATCCAGAACATACCCATGTGTCCATTATATACGAAGAAGTCGAAGAAAGTCATGTTTAGTGCACTTCCTAGAAGTATCGAAGATGTATCGCCTACTAAAGTTGCCGCACCTTGTAAATTTGAGGATATCGATATCGCTATGATCATCTTTACTGGTGATATCTTTAGTTTTTTCGCTAAACTCATAGCAACGGGTGCGATCATAAGTACGGTAGCAACGTTATCGATAAAGGCTGAGACGAAGCCGGCAAACATTGATAAGAAAAGTATTATTAGCCTTATGTCCTTAACCTTGTTTATGATAAGGTCTGCAAGCCTAGTTGGCATCAAGCTTTCTGAGAAAAGTGAGACAAGCATCATCGTTCCACCTATCATCAAAAGTACGTTAAAGTCTATAGCGCCCCAAACTGTATTTAAAGGAACTATGTTTAAAATTATAAAAACAAGCGCACTTATGCCGACAACTAGTGGTCTATGATTAACGAATTTAATCATAAATATGTAAGTTATCACGAAAAGTGCAGCTGCGATTATGAGTCTGTCCATGTAATCCTCCTTTGTAATATCTATTACTAACTATATAATTATATATATTATAAGAAAAAATGTCAAGATGAGAGAAGCAAAATATTGATTTTTTCACGGATTTGCTGTATTATGTTTATAGGTGAAATTATGTTAGAAGAATTAAATTACGAAGATATCGAAAAATTAGATAATATCGTCTTGGTCGATGTCAGAAGCGAGGGTGAGTACAAAAACGCTCACATACCAGGAGCCATCAATATCCCCATACTTGATAATGATGAGAGGCGCGAAGTAGGTACCTTGTATGACAGAGTATCATACGATTTAGCTAAAATAAAGGCGGTCGAATACGCGTCGAAAAAACTTCCTGAGCTTTATCAAAAATACTTGGAGCTAGAAAAGACTTGCGATGAGATCGTAATCTATTGCGATAGAGGCGGCTATAGATCGACTGTGCTTGAGAGGACTTTTCGTGCGCTTGGCATGCACATCTCAAAGCTAAGTGGCGGCTACAAGGCATACAGGCGCTATGTGATGGAGAAGCTCAATGAATATCTTGAGAGGATCAAGGTCCTTACACTTTATGGCTTAACTGGCACTCACAAGACATATCTAATAAGAAGACTTGAGGAAGATGGCATAAAGGTTCTGGACCTAGAGAAGTATGCGAATCACAGGGGATCCATCTTTGGATCGGTCGGTCTAAATGAAAAGGTCTCGCAAAAGATGTTTGACGCATACATCTATGAAGCAATAAAGGATGATCCAGATGCCACATACATTACAGAGGGCGAATCGCGAAGGATAGGTGACATCGTTCTTCATGAAAAACTATATAAAAAGATGCTTAAGTCAGACAAAATACTTATCGAAGCGTCTTTAGATGAGAGAGCGAAAAATATTTGCGAGGACTATTTGCCAAGTGAAAATAAAGAGGAAATCATAAAGACTTTCGAAGAGTTCAAAAAATTCATTAGTAAGGAAAGGTATGAGAAGTACACAGCCATGCTTATGGAGGGAGAATACCTTGATCTCATCAAGGACATGATGAAGAGCTACTATGATCCTAAGTATTCATTTAAGAAATATGATTACATCAAGGTATTTACGGACGCGAGCTACGATGATATTAAAGAATTTGTAAAAAAGTACTTGACAGATTAATCTAGTTATGCTAAACTATAGACGTAGTATTAAATACTAAGTGGAGGCAATATGAGAGATAATATATTGACTGGCCTTAAAGAGCTAAAGCTTCCTAGGTACAAGGACTTACCCGACTTTGGCATTTATTCAGAGCAGCTAGTCGAGATAGTTAACAAGGCACTGGAAGCGATGTTTGATAAGGACAATAAATTAACTAAGTCCATGGTCAACAACTACGTCAAGCACAAAATTATGCCGAGTCCAATCAAGAAACGCTACTTTCGTAATCACATCGTTTATTGCATAGTGATCACGGTTTTTAAGAACAATCTAAGTATAGCCGAGATTGATGGTGGTATATTGCATGAGCTTAAGAAGAGCTCCATCGAAGAGTCATATAATTACTTTTGCGACAAGATCGAGAGCGTTATGAGACTAATCATAGATATCTTGGGCAAACAAGATGATCCCGATACGAAGATGACGGCGACTATTGACGTGGACCTAGACAAGAGAAATGGCTTGACGCTTGCCATAGTGAGTGTTTGCACGAAAGTTATTACGCAAAAACTATTAGAATACGAGCTATTAAACGCTAAGGAGGACATATGAGTAAAGTAGGAATAATTATAGACACAGCCTGCGATCTACCTAAAGAAGCATATGAAGAATTAAATGTAGCGATGCTACCTTTGTGGGTACACTTCTCAGATAAATCGTATAGAGACCAAGTTGACATAGAAAAGGACGAGTTCTACAGACTTCTTGACAAGGAGTTTCCTAAGACAAGTACACCATCACCAATGGAGATAAAGGAAATAATCGACAAAGAGTTTGCATCTGGCGTGGATGAAGTCATAATCATCACGCTATCGTCAAGGCTTAGCGGGGCAAATAACTTAGCGAATCTTGTGGCAATGGACTACGACGGCAAAGTAAAAGTTTTTGACACAAAGAACATAGCCATCGGCTCAGGTTTTTATGCCTATAGAGCAGCTAAGCTTAGAGATGAAGGCCATAGTGCAGATGAAATCATTAAGATTTTGGAAGATGACAGAGCCAAGATGAAGTCAAGGACATACTTTGTTATTCCAGAACTTACAAACCTTATCAATGGCGGAAGGATAGGCAAGGTTAGAGGCGTTATCGGACAGCTATTGCATATCAAACCTATCATAACATGTGACGCAGATGGCGTTTACTACGATACTGACAAGGTTAGAGGCTTTGCAAAGGCACAAAGAAGGCTTGTTGATAGAATCAAAGATGAACTAAAAGACGCAAAGGACTACTACTTGTCAATCTGTCACGGAGCAAATCCGGAAGCGCTCGAATTTGTTAAAGATGCGCTTAAAGATGAAGTGGCAAGAGCCAAGATATATGTTGAAGAACAAATCGCACCGACACTAGCAGTACACACAGGCAGAGGCCTTGTAGGCGTTGCGTATTATAAATTATAGATGAAAGGCTTAGGAGATGACCTAAGCTTTTTTTGTTACTATTTTGTAAGATTTAAGTACTTGTATATGGATTTGATTAGTTATATAATGTAGTTAACGATATATCAGATGATAGCAAAAGGAAGGTGACTCTTATGAAAAATATTAAGAAAAAAATGATTTTAGTATTATCTTTATTAGTACTAAGCTTATTATTTATCAGTGCGTGCACAGATAAAATTGCTTCTAATAATATTGTCTCGAAATTTCCAAAAGATGAGGAAGGCTATCCAGAACAAAATTATGCAATGATCGATGGCAAAGTTTATGAGATAGAAAAGAAAGAGGATATCTACGGAAGAGAAGAAAGCGATACTCCAGATGTCACGACCATAGACATAGACACAAATAAAGATGAGGTAGAAGTAGTCTTGCCAGCAGGAAATTGCTTTGACGAGTGGGTTATATCACCAAAGAACGATGTGGCTGAGAAAACTTTGGTGGAATTTAAAGTCAAGGGCGAAGTAAGAGATGGAGGTCCATCGACTTGTGTAGACGTATATAAAGTTAAACTCAATGGCGAAGAGCCTATAGAGTTTAAGAGAGTAAGCGTGATGAATGAAGAGGAGTATGAGGCCAAAAAAGCTTACACTGTATTGAGAATCATCAAGATAAAAAAAGAAAAGTAAATAGATGATATATAAGGGCTTAGTGATTAAGTCCTTATATTTTTGCAAAAATATATTAGCAGACTAAAATAATACTTGACAAATAATAAAAAAGTATATATAATAAAGATACACCATATTCAATAGTGAATATGAGTTTAAAAAAAGTAGAAAAAATGTATTAACTATTTTAAGTAGGCGGTAGTATTATGAAAAAGAAAGTATTTATATTTGTATTGCTTTTATTATCGATATTAACTTTAATTTCTTGTAATCGCAAAGAAAAAAGCACAGAAACAAATAATAGAGATTATTATTTATATAAGAATGATAAGTACGGATTTACTCTTGAAATACCTGAGTGGAACTATAACATTCAATTATTTAACGTTAACGATGATTCTGGTGCAGAAGAATATGGTTACGAGAAGCAATATGATAATGCAACGACTATAAATTTTATGATATTAAGGAGAGAAAAAGATTTAGACATAAGCTTTTATACTGCCTTTGAACTTATTGTATCAGAAAAAAATAATTTGGATTCTAATCTTACAAAATTAGGGGAGAAAGACGGAAAAATATTTTACTACAAAGAGCTTAAGGAAGATGATGTCATGAAGGAAATAGAAGATAAAAAATACAGTGACGATAAATATATTGCTAGAATTAAGAGTTTAATTAAAGAGCTAGAGCCTATGCACGAAGAAATTATGAATTCATTTAAATTTATTGATGCATAATATTTTGTGTTGTAGATGTAAAATTTAAATAAATTGGAGTGATAACTATGAAAGATAAAAAGCTTTTTATATTTTTAATGTTAGCAATATTAGTACTCTGTTTTTCTATAGCTTGTAATATAGAAATTGGAAAAGAACAAAAATCTAATACTCGTGAACATAATGATGCTAATGAAAAGTATTTATATCACAATGATGATTATGGATTTACTCTTGAAATACCTGAGTGGAAGTATGATATTATGCTGATAGATGTTGTAGACGACTCAAAAGGCGAGGCTGCAGATAGCAATAAAGATACTAAGACTATAAGTTTTATTATTGAAAAGAGGGATAGAGAGTCTTTAATTAGATCATATTGCCCAGTATTTGAGATAGTTGTTTCAAAGAAAAGCGACTTAAGTGGCAATTTTGAAAAGCTTATAAGTAAAGGAGATAAAACTTTTTATTACCACATATGTGAAGATAATGGAGATGATGGTGCTGTAGAAGACATTCTTGAAGAATTAAAACCCATGCATAAAGAAATAAAAGATTCGTTTAGAATTGATGATTAATTATAAAATTATAAAAATTTAAATTAATTAGTGCTTGATATGTGCAATTTAATGCTTATGTAGCTAAGATTGCACATATCAAACTAAGATTGTAGAATTTAAATATGATGATGGATAGTATTTTTAACAATACAGAAAGGAGGTACATATGAATTTATCAGATAGTGAGTTAATAGTTTTAGAGGAATTATGGAAAGGAGATTGTCTAGATGAAAACGGAGAGATAACTGCTTTAGAATTATCACAGATACTTAATGAAAAATATAATTTTTCTAAAAGTTCAAGCTACACATTTATAAACAGATTAGTAGAAAAAAATGCAGTTAGCAGAAGATATCCAAATTATAACATTAAACCTGTGATTAAAAGAGAGGATCTTGGAAACAATCAAATACAGAAAATTATAGATACAGTTTATAAAGGATCATTTGTAAAATTATTTTCAGCATTTGTAAATAATAAGAAAATTACTAATACTGAGCTAGAAGAAATGAAAGATATTATTTCTTCAATAGAGATTAAGGATGAGTAAGCTGTGTTTGAAATAATTAAAGTAAATGCTGTTAACAAATTAATTAAAAGTGTATTATTAATTGCTGTAATACTATTATTTAGAAAATCATTTAATAGAAAAAGTATAAAATATGCCAATAAAATTATGTGGTCATTACTTTTTGTGTATTTGATAATTCCTTTTGGTCTGCAAATAAATATAGATAACGCTAGCTATGGACCTATATTAGATGCATGCTTTTCATTTATCAAGCAATTAAATGAGTATACAGAGTTATTACTTATAAAATTCTCAAATGTTTTATATTTAAAAAAACGATTGATAGCAGCAATATTGTTTTTAATATATATAATATTTACAGCTATAAAAACTAATAAAGCTTTGAGAAGTGCTAATAAAGTCAATAATCTTAGCATTAATGAGTATATAAGCTCGTTTAATCTAAAAAGAAGAGTAGAAGTTTTAATTAATGATAAGCTCGAAACACCAGTAAGCTATGGATTTTTTAAGCCAAAGATTATTTTGCAAACATACATTTTAAAAGACGATATTATGTTAAAAAATGTAATTTATCATGAGATGATGCATATAAAAAAATGTGATATATTTCTAAACTATTTAAAATATATGCTAGCATGTTTTTATTGGTACAATATATTTGTGCTTTTAGCTCTAAAATATATAGATGAAGATATGGAAATACTTTGTGATAAATTAGTTCTTGATAAAATGGGTGGATCAAACTTAGCGAAAAGAGAATATTTAGAAACAATGTATAAACTGTCTACAGTAGAAAATAAAAATGTAAATAAATTCGTGTCAGAATTAAATCCAACATTAGAAAGGATGAGGATTATGAGCTCATATAGAATAACAAAGCTTGGTGTACTATCATTAGTACTTGTATTTATCCTAAGTTTAAATTCATTTGCTTATTTTAACGTCGAACCGGATGATAAAGTAGTATCAAGCGTAAAAGCTCTGGACGAAGGAAATAAGCTACTTAGTGACAGAGTAGAGGTGATAGACAAAAACGAATATGAAAAAATTAATAAAATTTCAGATGATTTAATAGCGTTAAGAAAAATTGATATAAAAGATTATGACATTTTAGATGGGCTTGAAAGTAGAACATATAAATTTAATATGTTTTCATCTGATACAACATATCATAATGGCTTTACAATTAAATTGAGCGAGATGTCTTGTAGCTCTGGATTGAATTATGAGATAATGATACAGGAAAACGAAAGGGTTATTTATGATGAGACATTTGATAAAGAAACAATATTAAAAGTTAAGGCCAACCAAGATAATGAATATAAGGTAGTAATTATGAATAAACAAGGAAAAAAATTAAAATATAATATTCAGATTAATAGTTTTGTTAGATAGATATTGAGATGTAGCAAAGGAATATTAAGAGATTTAAAATTTTATGATTTATACATAAGGAGGATTATAAATGAGTAAAAGTAAAAAAATAATATATGCCATGTTAATCATAGTAATAATTTTTGCAGCATATAAATTGATTAATAATAAAAATACAAATACAAATAATGAAGAAGTTTTATATCCATCTATTAACGATGAATTAATTAGTGAATTGGAAGAAGGAAAGAAAACATATCTATTTGACAGTGAAGGTGTTCTTAATGAATATCTAGCTAAAACATATCCAGATAGCAAGTTTGAGATAAAAGATAAAAAAGACAGTGACAAGACTGTAGTCTACACTATAAACCTAGCTGATAAGGATAAAGACATTGAATTAACTTTGAAGCAAAAGGAAATTGAAGTGAATAAAGAAAAGTTAAATATATGGGTTGTTACAGATAGTAAAGAAATAACAAAGAAGTAAATAGATTGTATAAGGGCTTAGTGATTAAGTCCTTATATTTTTGCAAAAATATTTCCATAATGATTGAAAAATGTTTTTCTAAGTGATATAATTAGAATGTAATTTTTAAGGAGGATGACGACATGGAAAAGTTAGAACAAGTATATGAAGGCAAGGCAAAGAAGGTCTTCAAGACTGATGACCCTAAGAAATTTATCTTGTCTTACAAGGACGATGCTACTGCATTTAACGGCAAGAAGAAAGGCACTATAGTTGGCAAAGGTGTTGTTAACAACAAGATGAGTAACTTCTTCTTCCAAAAGCTTGAAAAAGAAGGCATTCCAACTATATATCTAGAAGAATTAAACGACAGAGAAACTTTGGTTAAGGCTGTTGAGATAGTTCCGCTAGAAGTTATAGTTAGAAACGTAACTGCAGGCAGCTTCTCTAAGAGGATGGGTGTTGAAGAAGGTAAGGAATTACTTCACCCAATAGTTGAGTTCTCATACAAGTCAGATCCACTTGATGATCCATTTATTAACGATGATTATGCTACAGCGCTTGGTCTTGCTACTAAAGAAGAAGTAGAAACTATAAAGGACTACGCAAGAAAGGTAAATGACTACCTTTGCAAGCACTTTAAATCTGTTGGCATAAGACTTGTTGACTTCAAGCTTGAATTTGGTAGATATGACGGCAAGATCATCTTAGCTGACGAAATCAGCCCAGATACTATGAGACTTTGGGACTACGAAACTAACGAAAAGCTTGATAAAGACAGGTTCAGACGTGACCTTGGTAATGTTGAAGATGCATACCACGAAGTCATGAGAAGACTTGGACTAGAATAATGTTTGATAAAATACATGAAGAGTGCGGCGTTTTCGGAGCTTATTCACTTAAACACGAAGACGTCTCAACTCTGATTTACTACGGATTATTCGCTTTACAGCACAGAGGACAAGAATCTTGCGGTATTGCTGTAACAGATACCAAAATGAGCCAAAACATCCAGGTTTATAAAAACATGGGTCTAGTTAATGATGTTTTTAATAAAGATAATTTAGCTAAACTTAATGGCAATCTTGGTGTTGGACACGTTAGATACTCAACTTCAGGCAATTCTACTGTTTCTAACGCACAGCCACTAGTTATAAATTACTGGAAAGGCACTTTAGCCATCGCTCACAACGGCAACATTGTTAATCAAAAAGCACTTAAGGATGAACTTTCACAAACAGGAGCCATATTTCAAACGACTTCTGACTCAGAAATCATTCCTTATCTTATAGCAAGAGCTAGACTTGAGTCAAAATCTGTTGAAGAAGCAGTTGTTAAGGCTATGCCAAAGATAGTTGGCGCATACTCACTAGCTATAGCAAGTCCTAAAAAGTTAATAGCCGCAAGAGATCCGAACGGTTTCCATCCACTTTGTATTGGTCAAAAGGATGATACATACTTTGTATCTAGCGAATCATGCGCTTTAGATGCAGTTGGAGCAAAGTTTATAAGAGATGTTGAGCCAGGTGAAGTTGTCATAGTTACTGAAGAAGGTATTAAATCTGTATATAAATATGAAGCTAAAAAATCTGTATGTATATTTGAATACATCTACTTCTCAAGACCTGACTCAGTTGTCGACGGCATCAGCGTTTATGAAGCAAGATTAAACGCAGGAAGGATGCTTCACAAGAGATATCCAGTCGATGCAGACGTAGTCGTTGGCGTTCCAGACTCAGGTACACCAGCAGCATACGGCTATGCACAAGCAGCTAATATACCATTCTCCATAGCTTTCATCAAGAATAATTATGTTGGTAGAACCTTTATCAAGCCTACACAAGATCAAAGATCACAAGGCGTTTCTATCAAGCTAAATATTCTTAAAGATGAGGTTAAAGATAAAAAGATAGTTTTGGTCGATGACTCCATCGTTAGAGGAACGACTATGAAAAATATTGTTAAACAGCTTAAGGAGCTTGGTGCTAAGGAAGTTCATGTTAGAATATCCTCGCCACCATTCTTATATCCATGCTTCTACGGTACTGATGTGCCGACAAATAAGGAGCTAATCGCGTTTAAGTATACTCAAGATGAAATCAGGGACTACATTGGCTGTGATTCGCTTGGTTACTTAAAGGTAGAGGACCTAAAGGAGCTTGTTGAAGGACGCTGTGACTATTGCAACGCCTGCTTTACTGGTAATTATCCAACAGAGGTGGAAGATGGACAAATATAATAAATATATATCGCCGTTCTCAGAAAGATACTCTTCTAAAGAGATGCAGTATATATTTTCAGAAGAATATAAATTTAAAACATGGAGAAAGATGTGGATAGCCCTTGCAGAAGCTGAAAAAGAGATGGGTCTAGACATATCAGATGAAGCCATCGAAGAGATGAAGGCTAATAAGGACAATCTTAACATCGAAGTCGCAAAAGAGAGGGAAAAGCTTGTGCGTCACGATGTTATGAGCCATGTCTACGCCTATGGTCTTCAAGCTCCAAAGGCGAAGGCAATCATTCACTTAGGAGCAACTAGCTGCTACGTTGGTGATAACACTGACCTTATCACTATGCACGAGGCTCTTAAGCTTATCAGAAAAAAAGTTCTTACTGTTATGAAAAACCTTAGGGACTTTGCCATGAAGTATAAGGACCTTGACACACTTGGCTACACTCACTATCAAGCAGCTCAACCAACTACTGTTGGCAAGAGAGCCTCGCTATGGCTTCAAGACCTATACATGGACCTAGAAGAGCTAGATAAATTATTAGCTGATTACAAACTACTTGGCTCAAAGGGAACTACAGGCACACAAGCCTCCTTCATGGAACTTTTTGACAATGACGAAGAAATAGTAAAGAAAGTCGATGAACTTATAGTGAAAAAACTTGGTTTCGACAAAGTTTTAACTATAAGCGGACAAACATATACAAGGAAAATAGATGCCAAGATACTTAATGTGCTTAGCTTAATCGCTCAAAGTGCATACAAGTTCTCAGGCGACTTAAGATTATTAGCAAATTTAAAGGAAATAGAAGAGCCACTAGAAAAGAATCAAATCGGTTCATCTGCCATGCCATATAAGAGAAATCCTATGCGTGCAGAAAGAATCGCATCTATTTCACGCTACATCATAGTAAACTCGCTTAATCCGCAAATAACAGCCGCAACACAATGGTTCGAAAGAACACTTGATGACTCGGCTAATAAGAGGATAGCTGTGAGCGAGGCCTTCCTAGCACTTGATGGTGTACTTGATATATACATCAATGTTAGCGATGGACTTATAGTTTATGAAAATGTTATCAAGAAGCACTTAAACGAAGAGCTTCCATTTATGATAACAGAAAATATACTCATGGAATGCGTTAAACGTGGCGGTGACAGACAAGCCCTTCATGACAAGATCAGAGTTCATTCAAGAAAAGCACAAAAGAGGATCAAGGAAGAGGGCAAGGACAATAATTTATTAAAGCTAATTTCTGACGACAAAGACTTTAACTTGACTATGGACGACATAGAAGAGATAAAGGCTGCATCAAAGATTAGCGGTAGAGCATCTTCACAAGTTGAAGAATTTGTAAGGGAAACTATTGACCCGATACTTGAAAAGAACAAGGACAGCATCGGTATCAAAGTTGAACTCAATGTTTAGGAGGTATATATGATTACAGCTATAGTAGGAGCTAACTGGGGTGACGAAGGCAAAGGCAAAGTAACTGATATGCTAGCATGTAATGCAGATTATGTAGTTAGATTTCAAGGCGGAGCCAACGCTGGCCACACTATTATCAATAATTATGGTAGATTTGCACTTCATCTATTGCCATCAGGAGTATTTAATGAAAACACTGTCAGTATACTTGCCAATGGCGTTGCACTAAACATACCATTCTTCATTAACGAGCTTAAATCAATAGTGGACGCAGGCGTTAAAGAGCCAAAAGTTTATGTATCTGATAGAGCACAAATAGTTATGCCATATCATATAGATTTTGATAAGTACGAAGAAGAAAGACTTAGCAAGGCATCCTTTGGCTCGACTAAATCAGGTATTGCATATATATTTGCAGATAAATATCAAAAGATAGGCTTTGAAGTGAATGAGCTTTACGACGAAGAATATCTTTCAGAAAAATTAGATTTGATATTGCCAATCAAAAACGCCATACTTAAGGAGCTTTATCATAAAGAGCCGCTAAAGAAGGAAGACGTTTTAAAGACACTTCTTGAATATGGCGAAATGATCAAGCCATATGTTAAAAACACATCCAAAATGCTTAGAAAAGCTATCAAAGATGGCAAGAAGATCTTATTTGAAGGTCAATTAGGTACACTAAAGGACACTGATCACGGCATCTACCCAATGGTAACAAGCTCATCAACACTAGCTGGCTACGCATCTATAGGAGCTGGAGTGCCACCGTATGAAATCAAAAACATCATCGCAGTAACAAAGGCATATTCATCAGCAGTAGGTGCAGGCGAGTTCGTAAGTGAAATTTTTGATGAAGAAGCAAATGAGCTTAGGACTCATGGCGGTGACAAAGGTGAGTTCGGCGCAACAACAGGTAGACCTAGAAGAGTTGGCTGGTTCGACGTAGTCGCAACAAAGTACGGCATCGAAATGCAAGGCGCAACAGATATCGCCTTCATGGTTATAGACGCGCTTAGCTACCTAGATGAAATACCAGTTTGTGTTAGCTACGACATAGACGGCGAGATAACAGATGAATTCCCTAATACATCCAAGCTTAAAAAAGCAAAACCAGTTTTAGAAAGACTTAAGGGATGGAAGAGCGACATAAGAGGCATAACTAAGTACGAAGAGCTTCCGAAAGAAGCAAGGGATTACATCGAGTTCATCGAAGAAAAACTTGGCAAAAAATTTAAATACATTTCTACAGGACCAAAGAGAGAAGAAATGATAATAAGATAAAGATTAACTACGCTTGTGTATATGAGCGTAGTTTTTTTGTTGCAAATGAATTTTAGCAGTGTTATAATAATTATGTTGAACTACAAGGGAGGACTTAATATGGAACTAAAAAAATCGAAAAAAGAAATGTTAAAGCTTGTTAATATACCTAGCTTTATCTTGCTACTTGCACTTTGCTTATTATCAGCAATATTATTTGTCATAGCACCAATCACCTTAAACACGGTTATTGAAAATGTTGGCAGGATTGGCGTTTATGATATACTTAAAGTTATATCAATACTAGCACTTGGATACATAGTTGATTTTATCTCTGTTTTCACAAAGAATCAGCTTGTGCAAGATTATCATACAAAAGGTGCTGGTCTTATTTATAGCGATATATTTAAATTAGACTACGATAAATACATAAACGAGGGGCCAACAGCACTTCGCGAGCTTGCTTACAACGCGGTTGAAGCATATGCTAGTTTTTATTTTGACGTTATACCAAATCTTCTTGTCAATGTTGTAACCATAGTCGTAACGATAGCAGTTGCTTGGTCATTTAATTATATTGCAGCTCTCTTCATGCTTGCAATCATCCCAATTCACTACTTTGGATTTAAGGCACTTAATAAAAAGCTATCTAAACTATCAATAAATTTGCAAAGCATAAGTAGTGAATCATTCAAAAATATTAATTCACTTATTTCACAAGTTGATTTTATTAAACAAAATGCTGAGAATGAAAATTTATTACCAGCGATTGAAGATAATATTTATAAATCAGAAGGAGTTAGAAAGAAAGTTAATTACGTAGCCAATGGTGCATCAGGCTTACTTATAGGGCTAAATCAAATCATACAGAATTTGGTAATCATATTCTTAGCTGCTCTTGCACTTAATGATAAGAACAATTTTGGCTCAGTAATATTTGTTATGCTAGTTTTTCCTTACTTTTCTAATGCTATTAGAGGTTTATCTTTTACAAATTTAGGCTTTGCCAATGTAAAAGCAGCTGATAATTTTTTAAAGACACTTATAGATTTCAAAGCAAAAGATGGTTCAAAGCCTATGCCAGCGAAAATTGAAAGCATAAAATTTGGCATCGACAAGGTCAATATACTTGATAAAAATTTACTTAATAATGTAAAGATGGAGTTTAAAAAAGGAGATATTGTCGGTGTTATGGGTGAGAGTGGTACTGGCAAGAGCACTCTATTAAAACTTATACCAAAGTTTAGAGAAACAGATGGTATATATATAAATGATATTCCTATAAGTGAGATAAAAAATAAAGATTATCTAAGAAAAGTTTCTTACTACTCGCAAAACACACCAATTATTACAGATACTTTATATAATAATTTAAATTTTGGACGCAAAAAAGTTTCTAAAGCAATATATGAAGCAATGCCGTTCTTAGCTAAGTTTACAAATCTAGATGAAATGATAGTTGAGAATGGAGCAAATTTATCAGGTGGAGACAAACAAAGGATAGCTCTTTCTAGATATTTTACAGAAGATGCTGACATAGTTATACTTGATGAGCCTACATCTTCGTTAGATAAAGAAACTGAAGAAGAGCTTATGAAAGAAATACTAAAAGATACTAAGGATAAGATTGTCTTTATAATTAGTCATAACAAAGAAATTATGAAGTATTGTTCATATCTTGTTGAAATAAAAAATAAAACAGCAACAGTTTTATAAAGATTAACTACGCTTGTGTATACGAGCGTAGTTTTTTTGTTGCAAATGGGTGGGGTACTTGTGATATAATAAAAATGTATTTAAATGTAGCGATTAAGGAGCATGATAATGAACGATAAAATGTTGATAGCAAAAGATGTATGTAAAAAATATGCACACTCAAAAACTTATGCCAATAAAGATATTGACATAAGCATAAACACAGGCGAGATAAAAGGCCTCTTTGGACCAAACGGGGCGGGCAAAACTACTTTCGTTAGACAAGTCTGTGGTCTTTTAAAACCAGATTCAGGATACATAGAGATAGACGGAGTAGATATATCTAAACATAAAAATTATATACCAAGCAAAGTCTCATACTTAGGTCAAATTGCGTACACACATCGAGCTTTAAAAGTTATAGAATTTATACAATTCACAGGAGTATATAGAGGGATAGATGCAAAAGAGTCTAAAAGACAAGCGCTTGAGCTGCTTGAGTATTTTGGCATGAATTATTTACAAGATAAACTTATTGGCTCAATTAGTGGTGGCGAGACAAGACTCGTTGCCTTTATAGCAGCTATTATAGGATACAATCCATTCGTTGTACTTGATGAGCCAACAAATGATGTCAATCCAGAAAAAAGAATATTGCTTTGGCAATTAGTTAAAAAACTTAAAGAAGAAAGAGGCATATCATTTTTATTAGTAACACATAATATACAAGAAGCTTCAAATGTTGTAGACGATGTTGCCATAATGTATGGAGGTCAAATAATCAAGCAAGGAAGGCCATATGAGCTAGCAGAGGCTTTAAAAATAGATACAAAAGTAGATTTCGTTGTACCATATCATACTAAAATTGATAATGAGTTGATAAGCCGTCTAAAAATTATTAAAATTGATGATGAACATTTAAGAATAAATGTTAGCAAGGATAAAGTCAACACTGTTTTAAACGAGCTTTACTCAAGCAGCCTAGGCTCATCAATTAGCTCTATAAAGATACTTCCTCCTTCTTTAGAGGATATCTATATGATGAACATAAAGGAGAATAAGTAATGGAGATCAATAAATCAAGTCAAAATAAATCTGGTATCAAAGATTATTTAACAAAACAATTTTACTTAATAAAGTCAGAGCTATTAACATTAAGATTAAGCTGGAAATGGTCGCTACTAATAGTTTTGGTATCGCCTATAAGCGTATTAATATTTCTATATTTATTAGTCGGAATGAAAAATCCTGAGTATATGAACTATGTCATATCAGGTAACATCATCATGTCACTAGTTACAGGTACTATGCTAACTTTAGGTCAAGAGCTTGGCGTACTTAAGCAAATAAGAGGCTTTGACTACTACGCATCGCTACCAATTAAGAAAATACAGTTAATAACAGCTTATCTAATAAGAGCAACTATATTAACACTACCATCAATAATAGTCTTGATATTCTTAGGAAGAATTATTTTTAATGTTCAAATCAATATTAATTTTACTATGCTTTTAATAATATTCTTATCTGGACTATCTTTATCCGGTTTAGGAGCCTTTATTGGAGTATATAGCACCAACATGGAGCAATCAAGCACAGTCACACAAATAATACAACCGCTAATCGTTTATTGCGCACCAGTCTTTATACCTTTTGAAAGCATGCCAAAAATTATGCAGTACATTTCATATTTAGTACCAACAACATATGTTTCAAATGCTTTGAGAAAGAGCTTTGTAGGAGAATTTGATTTAATTAGTATATTAGTTTTATTATTGTTCTCAATAGCTTCGGTTTATTTAGTTGAGTATAAAATCGATTGGAGACAAAAATCATAATACAGTTTTATAAAGATTAACTACGCTTGTGTATATGAGCGTAGTTTTTTATTGCAAATGGATGGATTAGAAAAAGTGAGCAAAGGACTAAAAAATCTTGCAAGCTTTTATTTATTGCTTGATGAAAATCAAATGATTCTTAAGTTTTGATATATACACAGAAATATTATGATATCAATATTAGTATATTATATTAATATCAATTTGCAAGTTTTTTAATTTAACTTGATATAATAGTTAATATATGATATACTATTGGTACAGAGAGGGCGTAAGTAAGTAAGAAGATGATATGGAGGTATGGTAATGAAAAAGAGAGTTTTAATCATATTATTAATTTTTGTAAGTTGTTTTAACACTATTTCATATGCTGAGTGTGATAGTGGCGATGAATATGTTTATACTTTAGAAGAATTAGAGCAGTTAAAAAAAGAAACTAATAAAATATTAGCTATTATAAAATCAAATAAAGAATTAAGGGGGTCTAGTGTTGATAGATATGCACGAGTTCCAGTTAGACGCTTTGAACAAGAATATGACAATTATTGTGGGCCAGCTACTGTAAAACAAACTATGGATTCTGTTACTGGATATAGTGAAAGTCAGTCATATTATGCTAGAAAAATAAAGACAAATAAAAATGGCACAGATTTTGATATTTTAGCCGCTTATTTAAGAAGAAATGCTCACAATAATAAACCTGGGCTTGAAGAATCATATGTTTATGAAGATATAGAATCTATAGATTACTATTATTGGCTTGAAAGAATATATTACTGTTTACACAACAAACAAAAGCCACCAGTTCTTGACGTGTATAGATTTACGCCTACATCAAATGGTCATTTTATAAATATTGACACAATAGATGTTAGAGGTTCAATTCAACAAGTAAGAGTTGTTGATCCTAATAACGACAGAAGATATGGCGGAAGTGAGTGGTATGATGCTAATTTTGTTTTTACAAGTAATATAAACCACTCTAAACATCATGCACTTTGGTAGTTAACAGTTAAGTAAAGACTTTACCCTCTCAAGTCTTTATTTAAAAGTGGAGGTATGAAGATGAAAAAAATCGCTTTATTTCTTTGTTTATTATTAATGATTTTTAATATAAATATTAATGCTCAAAACGAACTTATAACTGAGACAACTAAGGGTAGGCTTTCGTATAACTTATATCAGGCAAGACCAGTATCTATTACTGATGATAGTATATATTTTTATATAATTTACAAGCCTATATTTAAAACAAACCCTTATGCATTTTCCCCTAAAATCTTTAAATATGACTTAAAAACTAGTGATGTTGAAAGCATTTTTGCATTGGATACAAATGAGACTGTTTTGAATTTGATAAGTCATGAAGGAAAAACTTTATTACTAAGTTATGATGGGGCTAGTATAATAATTAGAACAAGATCTAAAAAAGGGATTATAAAAAAAGAAATACTTACGAGGTCTAATTCTAAACCCTATACATTTAATACTGAAAAGAAAATATATATTTGCTATGAAGACTCAAGTAATAAAGAGGGCATAGTTACAAAGTTTACAATATTAGATATTGATGCCAACCAATCAACTTTTAAAACTTGCAAATTAATAGGAAACGATAAAACTTATAATGGGGAGTATTTATCAGTTGTAGGTGGTAGCGAAGGCTCGATATACGTGTCAATAATAAGTATGAAAAACGGCAATTTCAAAGGTAAAAATGTTATTAGTAAAATATATGAATATGATGATAAGAAAAATGAGTTGGTAAAAACTGAAGCAGAATATAAGTTTTTAGTAAATGCTATATGTGGAGATTCTAAATATATTATTATAGATGAGTATAATGAGGAAGATCCTAATTCTCAAACCTTAAATTTTTTTAATATTAAAGAAAATAAAAATATTAATTTAGCTGAAAAGACTAATAAGAAGAGAATTAAAAATATACTAAAAACAGAAAATAAATTTATAATTGAAGCAGATATAGGTATATATGAACTTGATTTAACTCAATCCGTGCTAAAAACTATATACGATAAAGAATTAAATATCTTATTATATCATGGAAATAAAATTTATTTATACGATTATGATTCTAATTATGAACAATTTACATTGAGGTTGATAAAATGAAAAGAAAATATGTTTTAATTGCTTTATTAATTTTTTCTTTACTTTTAATTTCTTGCAACAAAGCCCAAGACAAAGAAATTAATGATAATGATGAAAAAGTTGTAGCAAAAGAAGATGAGATTAAGAATTTAGAGGATAATATATTTAGTCTAAACATGGAAAAAGAAGAATATAGAAAGAATTATGAAGATATTGCAGAAAAATATATTGCTTTAGAAGAAGTAACAAATTTTTATAAAAGAATTGCTGGCGAATTTACAGGAAAAGATGCTATAAAAAATAAATTTGCCTCAAATTTACTTGGTATAAGCTTCGGCGTTGGCAACAATGAACTTGAAGATGGATATAAGGTGTCTTTAAGTGGACTTTTAGGTCAGCCGTTAAGAATTGTTGTTTCATATAATATAATTTCAAATACAGTAAGACATGAATATTCAAGTTATTTTGGAGAGTCTTTACCAGCAATTAATTTAGCTACTATGCTTGATATTAAGACAAGTGGAGACTATGAGATAAAAGGATTTAGCATTGATAAAACACAAAGCGATAGAATTATATTCAAAAATTTAAAAGCTGGTGATAAAGTAATTATAAAAATGAATAAGACTTTACAAAATCTTACTGATTATAAGTCGGACACCATCACCATAAACATAGTAGAATAAATAAAAATGAAGCGAGTCACTGATATGCACCCACAAACCCGGACAAAATAACCGCGTTTATTACACGGCTTGTAA
>UQDI01000027.1 GCA_900539725.1 uncultured Eubacteriales bacterium
TGAAAGGAGTTTTTACTTGAAGCTAAAGCTACTTATTCCCCCAGCATAGCTGGGGGTTTTATTGTGGTCAACCCACAATTAAAATGGTCGGATAACTCCGACCATTTGCATTTAGTACATTTAGATAATATTGACCATTACATTTTTTACATAATGAGGGTATTATTATAGCAAAGGAGGTCTTAATATGACAGAAAATAAGAAAAAAGTCGATTGGATTTCGCTAATCATAGGAATATTTTTCATTTTTATTGCCTTCATAGCATTTAAAAATCCGTACGCTAGCGTCGCATCGCTTGTGATTTACTTTGGTATAAGTGCCATAGTCAAAGGGATTGGTGGCCTAATCATTCACCACAATATCAAAAAGTTCACTAGACTAAACATCAACATATTCATGTGGACAAGCATTTTAGACATTTTGCTAGGAATTTTAATTGTGTCAAATATTAATTCTATGGTAATGACTTTGCCATATGTATTTGCAATTTGGTTTATAATTGACTCGATTAATGACCTTATCTATGGAAGCTACCTAAAAGACATTCATGGCGGACTTTATGGACTAAATATCGCTATAAATATCATCTCGATTATACTTGGTATAATGATGATACACAACCCTCTAGGTGCAGCATTTACAGTGGTTTACCTAATTGGTATGTACTTTATAATAAGTGGTGTTAAATATATAGTTCACGCATTTGAATATCAATATTAATATCTTCATCAAAGGAAATGGCCGGAGTGATCCGACCATTTTTCTTTTGCTTATTAAATTTAGTTTTCATATCTTTTTTCTATGTTTAGGAAAATTGCTTTTCTCACTAATTGCAGTTTACACTTGAATTAAATCACTTTTATACTTTTTTTATTTAGATCTCTTTCATTTATTCACAAACCTTAATCATTTTACTCTGGATCCTACTCCGACCATGGGACTTCGCGAAGAAAATTCTAGTATAAGGCGAAGCATAACGAGCGACCGACCGACATCGTACTAACGGGTACGTTGAGGGAGGAAGCGAGCGCGCTAGCCTTAGACGGAATTTTGGCGCGAACGTTTTATTTATTGTTAATAGCAATAGTTTTATCTAGCACTTTAACATTATTCTCCCTCAGCTCTTCTAAAGCAATTTTGCGCATTTCCCTTTCAATCCTCCATTGCTCACCCGGTATCGTCTTCGCCGCAGCACTAATCACCACACCATTGCTATTAAAATCAGTTATGCCCCAGACATTAACCCCTTCAATAACGGCGTGATCCTCATCAACTTTTTTCAGCGCCTTCGTCAAGATGTCGATCGCCATTTGCGCGTCGGCATCATAAGCTATAGGCACTGTAATCAGAGCTCTTTGAACGTTTTTGTTCCTGTTAGTCACGACCCTGATCTCACCATTAGGAATGACGTGCAGCTCACCCGTATAATCACGGATAGTCGTTGTACGCAGACCAATCTTCTCAACAGTACCAGTCTTACCCGCTACAGTGATGTCGTCGCCAAGCACAAAGCTATCTTCAAGCATCAAAAATATACCGCTGATGATGTCCTCAACGAGGCTCTTCGCTCCAAAGGAGATCGCGATACCCCCTATCCCAGCAGTTGTAATGATCGCCGAAGTGTTGACACCAAATATCCTTAGCGCCGACAAAACCCATGTGAACATGACGATGATTGTCGCGAAGCTCTTCAAAACGCTAAGCACGGTCTTAAGCCTCTGTGCGTCTATGGTTCTGAGCTTACTATACTTTTTCTTCGCAAGCCTATTGATAATAAAGCTTATGATCTTCACTATAATCAAGGCGATGACGAAGTATAAAAGCACGAGGGCGATCTTGCCCAAAGTGTTCAGCGTGCCCGCCTCAGTCAAAAAATGTAATTTTATTTTATCAAACATATGTTTCACCTCTCTATATATCCATTTTATCACAAAGCGCGCCCATTATCAAGCAGTATAACTTTGATGATGGCTGAGCCACGAAGACCATATTTATATATAATAAGAAGAAAATTAAAATACTTTACATTTCCCTTACAATTTTTGGGTAAAATAATAATGAAAAACATATAAAAGGAGGAAAATTATGTTTATAGTAATTTTAGCAGCAATAGTAGTAGTGTTAATCTCTTACTACATCGGCCAACAAAGGCGTTTCGTATTTTTGGAGGAGAACGTTGACAACTCTCTTGCCAACATCTCTGTCAATCTTAACTCGCGTTGGGACGCTCTAAAGGCGCTTGCTAGTGCGGTTAAGGCATACTCTTCACACGAGTACGAATCCCTTGTGGGCATCATCGAAAAGCGTAGACCAGTTCTTAAAACTGCGGGCGATGTCAATGGCGATGAGGCTCTACTTGAAGGTGCTCTATCTAGGATAAATGCAGTTGCAGAGAGCTATCCAGAGCTAAAAGCATCAGAGCTTTATACTAAGACTATGGACTCGATTAACGACTACGAAAACAAAGTTAGAATGAGCCGTATGGTTTACAACGACTCAGTTACAAAGCTTAACAGAGACGTTAAGATGTTCCCATCATCAGTAGTTGCTTCGATGCTAAACGTGCATCCAAGAGAGTATCTGACTGTTGATGACAATAAAAAGGACATGCCTGACTTGGAGTTTAGATAATGAAAAAAGTACTCGCAACTATCCTCGCAGCTATAATTATAGTTTTTTCTGTAAATATCTATGCTGCCTCGGATAGTATCGACTCGATTGAGATAAAAACTACGCTTATGGATGACGGCGCGCTTATGGTAACTGAGGTATGGAAAGCTACACCCGGTACTGGCACTGAGTTTTACATCCCAAAGACTAATATGCGTGACATAGTGATTGCAGATTTTAAAGTTTCCGATGAGAGCGGCCCATACGAGACCATTGACAAGTGGAACGTCGATTGGACCTTTGGCGAAAAGGCTCGCAAATGCGGTATCAATGAGACTTCTGACGGCATCGAGCTCTGCTTTGGCAAGAGCGATTTAAACAAGAACAAAACTTATACTTTGACTTACACCATGAGGAACGCGGCTCAAAGCTTTGACGATATGGACGGCTTCAACATTCGTTTTGTGAATGACCAGATGGATCCTGCTCCAAACAAAGTTTCTTTTGAATTAAGCCTTGCTAATAGCGAGATAAATGAGAATAACGCTCGTGTTTGGGGCTTTGGTTCAAGTGCAGATATCGTTTTCGAGGACGGCAAGGTCATCGTTCACGAAATTAATGACTTTGGCCCCGCAAATCACCTAACAGTTTTATTTGGCTTAAATAAGGGCGTGATCAATCCCATTAGCATAGGTAGTAGCACTTTTGAAGAGATGAAGGAAAGAGCTATGCAAGGCTCCGACTACCATAATCGTGACGAGGAAAATATTCCTGAAGACATTGATGAGGGTGAAAGTGAAGATGATTATGAAGAGGGCGGCTTCTTAAATGGCTTAAATAAAGCAACGAACATGCTAATGGGACCCTTCCGTCTTGCCTTTCTCGCGATAGTAACGGGTTTTGCATCAATGCTGTTTAGCAAGGCCATCAAAAAGAAGGAGGGCAAACTCCCTGAAGATGTTGACTACTACAGGGACCTACCTATTGGCGGCAGTATAATTTTGAATAATTTTATCTACTCGCAATTCCATTCATTTTCGGTTAGAAATTTGGTCGCGGCTTACTTTTTGAAATGGATTAAGGATGGCAACATCGAAGTAATTAATGAAAAGTTCAAGAAGGGCTTTATTTTTAAAAGGGATGTGGCTGAAGATTGCTTCGCCATAATCAAGGAGCCGGCAAATGCGGACAGCATGGAAAGAGAGCTTTTTGATCTTGTAGAGAGGGCGTCGGGCGAGGACCGTATCTTGAGAAATGCTGAGCTTACGAAGGCTTTTGACAAGGGCGACCAAGCGACTTACTTTGTGCAAAAGTACAAGGACATCTCCTCGCTTAAGTCCGAAAAAGCAAGGCTGTCGACGCAAGAGACGCGTCTTGTGTTTTTTAAGTACGATAAATTGACTATGAGGGGCCGCGAAGAAGCGATTAAGCAAAAGGGCTTCATCAAGTTTTTGAAGGACTTCACTTTGATTAATGAGCGTGAAGCGGTTGAGGTCGCTCTATGGGACGATTACCTAGTGCTCGCAGCGCTATTTGGCCTGGGCGAAAAGGTACTAAATAAGTTTAAGATGATAGACCCCGACTACACTTACGCTGGATATAGCGGTATGGATCCACTTGTGATGTACCACGTCGTTAATAATTTGGGAACAGCCATGAGCCACGTGTATGAGAATCATGCATCTTCGTCATCGTCGTCAAGCGGCGGAGGCGGAGGGGGAATGTCTTTCGGAGGCGGCGGAGGCTTTTCCGGAGGAGGATCTGGAGGCGGAGGACGGTAATTTCTTGTAGGAGTTTGTGTTAAAATGAGCCCTTGAGCTCGTTCAATCATCTCATTTTTCCTACAAACTCTGTTTGATCTGGCTCGTTGATATGAAAAATCTGTTTGATCAAGCTCATTGCTCTGCGAACTCTAGTTGTGGTGCTGGCGGAGGCGGTTGTGGATAAATTATTTTTAAAGATATTTTAGATATTTAAATCCACTTCGTCTTATTCATCCTAGCGTAAAGGTTCACGGCCATTTATGGACGGGGTTCTTCCTTATTTCAAGAACTTACGGTTGCGGTTAAATTATTTATATTCTAGACATAAACCAAGGACAGAGATGATATCTACCCTCTTTACTTAATATAGTAAGGAGGGTTTTTTACTCTATATAGATAAAAAAAGTGGACGGCTTATCCACTTTATATCATCAATCTTTTAAAAATTTACATACGCTATCAAGCGCTCTAAGGTCCATAAGCATCCCAGGGTGTGTTCCCTTAAATACTTTAAACTTCTCTCTAAGCTCTTTTGGCATCTCGTCAAGCTTGTAGCCCATACACGCTGAATACAGTGGCACTAGTCCGTCGCCCTCTTTTGTTACTAGCTCTCTTGTAATTATCTTGTCGTTCTCATCTTTTATATAGCAGCCAGAAACTTGTGTTTGAGTGCCATCTGCCACTATAAACATAGATTTTGGCCTATTAAGTAAGTTTACGCTTTGTAAAAAGCTTTTGTACTTTCTATAGTTTTTAGCTTTCCTTAAAAATTCTTCATATCGCGTAAATCCAAGATAGTTTTTTATCTCTTTTTGAACTTTGCTTGGCTTAATATCTTCTGCCGCGTTCAAGTCGTGCAGCTGCGTGATAAGGTCTTCGTAGTTTTTATACTTCTTCGATACGACTTTTTCAAAAGTCTTTTTATCCTTCACCCATTGATATGGATACGCTTTAAGCATCTTCGTTGTTGGATACAGCTCAACAAGGCCATCATAAGCATAAATAACGTACTTTTCTATGCCAAATAGCTTCTCCAAGACAATATCCTTATAATTGCCAAATATACCGCCGCTGCTCATTTGATTATAGGCGTGCGGCGCTCCCTCGTAAGGCGTACAAAGAGAAACGTACTTTTCAACTCTATTATCGTGCTCACGAAAGTAATGGGCGCTAACTATGCCTCCCATGCTATGTGCAACGATGTCGACTTTTACTTTGCCCCCATGATTTATACTCTTGATAAAACTGTCAAGCTTTTTCATCGTCAAAGTGTTGGATTTACGCCAATCGTATGAAAATTGGTAGATGGGCCTATCCGGAAACTTGATGAGAAGCGCATTTAGAAGAACCGCGTTCGCAGCGCCCGGTCCCACGTGCCTGTCAAAAACCTTTAAGCCTCTGAAGTCGCCCTCTTGCAGTCCGTATGCCTCGTTCGTGATTTTGAGGTCCTCGTTAAGCTCATCTGCATCGTAGCCTTGTGGCAGCCAGAGCCTTTTTGCGTGCTCTTCATTACCGCTAGATATCATCCCAGTTTTGCGCTCAATATCACTTAGATATTTTTCGTCAATGGTAAAGAGTTCGCTCCCAGAAATCCCTGGAATGAAGATGATGGGCTTGGCATCGGGCAATTTTCTTTTTTCTTTAGCAATAATATTTTTATTATTTTGACTAATTTTGTCACTTTTGAAAATCTTGTCAATTTTGCTTTTTTTGTCATGATTTTTTTCTTATTATTAGCTTTACTATTGGTCTCGCCTTTAAAATCTTTTCTATTATTATAGCTTTGTCATGATTTTTCTTCCTATTATTAGCTTTGCTAGCAAAAATATTTTTCTTTTTCTTTTTATTATTATTTTTATCAGAAAAAATTTCATTTATTTTAAATAAATTAAACATAGATACACCTCTTGTATAAATAAATTATATCATATATCGGTGTGGATTTGTTATGATAAATCATTTTTGATAAAATACACTAATTTTAGAATATAATTAGATTATTTGGGTAAAATATAATACAAAAGATTTAAAGGAGTGATATTATGATAATCGGAATCATTTTAGTAGTTTTAGTACTTATAGTGTTCTATTTAATCTCAACACAAAGAAGTCTAGTAATTCTTGAAGAAAACGTTAACAATGCTTTTGCAAACATTGCCGTGAATTTAAACTCACGTTGGGACGCTCTAAAGGCGCTTGCTAACGCGGTTAAAGCCTACTCAGAACATGAGTACCAAACTCTTCTTGACATCATTGACAAGAGAAGTGCTGTGAAAAATGCAAATGACGTAAAGGAAGGCGAGGCACTACTTGGAAGCGCTCTATCGAGGATAAACGCTGTTGCTGAGAGCTATCCAGAGCTAAAAGCCTCTGAGCTTTACACAAAAACTATGAACTCGATTAATGATTACGAAAATAAAGTCAGAATCAGCCGTATGGTTTACAACGACTCAGTTACAAAGCTTAACAGAGCTGTGAAAATGTTCCCAACATCCATCGCTGCGTCCATATTAAATGTTCATCCTAAAGAATATTTGAGCACAGACGAAGGCAAAAAGGATATGCCAGATTTGGAGTTTAGATAATGAAAAAGTTTTT
The DNA here is from genome assembly GCA_900539725.1 of uncultured Eubacteriales bacterium. Taxonomy (GTDB): domain Bacteria; phylum Bacillota; class Clostridia; order Tissierellales; family Peptoniphilaceae; genus Fenollaria. The sequence continues at coordinate 6,973 of UQDI01000027.1, forward strand.
GGCGAGCATATTCGCCGCCATAATCCTAGTATTTTCAATAAATTGCTATGCATCATCAGATGAAATCCACTCCATTGACATAAAAGCTACGCTTATGGACGATGGCTCACTACTAGTCACTGAGGTGTGGAAGGCTAGAGCCGGATCAGGCACTGAGTTTTTCATACCTAAGAGCCACATGCGAGATATAGTCATCATGGATTTTAAAGTTTCCGATGAGAGCGGCCCATACGAGACCATTGACAAGTGGAACGTCGATTGGACCTTTGGCGAAAAAGCGCGCAAATGCGGTATACACGGCACCTCTGACGGTGTCGAGCTTTGCTTTGGCAAGAGCGATCTTCACAAGAACAAAATTTATACTTTGACTTACACCATGAGGAAAGCGGCCCAAAGTTTTGATGATATGGACGGATTTAACATTCGCTTCGTCAATGACCAGATGAATCCCGCTCCAAACAAAGTTTCTTTCGAGCTAAGTTTGGAAAATGGCGAGATAAACGAGAACAACGCTCGTGTTTGGGGCTTCGGTTCAGACACGCCAATCGTTTTTGAGGGCGGCAAGGTCGTCGTTCACGAGATAAATGATTTTGGTCCAGAAAATCACCTAACAGTTTTGTTCGGTCTTGAAAAAAATATCATTCACCCTATTAGCATAGGTAGCGGAAGCTTTGAAGATTTGAAAAACACTGCACTTGAAGGCTCAGACTATAATAATCGTGAAGAAGATATTGAAGAAGAAAATAATTATGATAATAATAAAGACAATTACTATTATCCAGAATATAATGGCAATTTCGTCACAAGATTTATTGGCACTGTTAACCCAATTGTCATACCGATAATTTTAATTTTTATTGCGTCAATCTTTTCCATGATTATGTCGGGAATTAAAAAATCCATGATAAATTCTGAGAATAGACTGCCGAGAGACGTAAACTATTGGCGTGATTTGCCGATGAATGGAAATATTTTGCTTAACAGCGGCATTTATTGGGTAAATGATAGTTTTTCTGTGACAAATGTGGTCGCTGCCTATTTTCTAAAATGGATTAAGGACGGAAATTTAGAGCCTGTCAAGGAAAAATTTACTAAGGGACTGATTTTCAAAAAGGATGTTCTTGAAGACTGCTTTAAAATTATTAGAGCGCCCGAGGGTGATGACGTGATGGAAGATTGGCTATATAAGCTGATTACAAGTGCGTCGGGCGATGACCTCATACTTAGAAACGATGAGCTAACGAGGGCTTTTAGCCGCGGCGATCTTGCGGAAAGGTTCGTTAAAAGCTACAAGGAAAATGCGTTTTATGCAGCTGAAAAATCTAAGCTATTGTATAAGAAGCCGGGCTTTTTATTCTTAAGCTACGATGTTTTCACTGAGCAAGGTCGGAGCGAAGCCATTAAACAAAAAGGATTTATAAAGTTTTTGAAGGATTTCACTTTGATTAATGAGCGTGAAGCAGTAGAAGTCGCTCTATGGGACGAATATTTAGTGCTTGCGGCTTTGTTTGGACTTGGAGAAAAAGTTTTAGAAAAGTTCAAAAGCCTTGATCCGAGCTACACTTACGCTGGATATACAGGCCTTGACCCAGTTATTTTGTATCACGTTGTGAATAATGTCGGCACATCAGTGAACCACGCCTACCAAAGCAATCGCTCATCATCAGCCTCACATGGAGGCGGAGGTTCTATGTCCTCTGGTGGAGGCGGAGGATTTAGCGCCGGAGGCAGTGGCGGCGGAGGCAGGTAAGCTTCGTAGGATTTTACGTTCAATTGGCGCCTGAGACTTGTTAAGTCCATGCACCAAGAGAACGAGTGAAGCGAAGTTCGATTGGCTATGCATGCCTTATTCCAGAGATCACAAAGGTATGGAGCGAAGCGAACATAGCTTTGATTGATCTTACGGATCGCTTCACTTCTTCCCTCCACGTACGCCAAAGTACGTAGTCAGTCAGTCGTTCGCTGTACTTCGCCTTATTCATCGTAGCGTAAAGGTTCACGTCCATATTTCAAGAACTTACGGTTGCGGTTAAATTATTTATAATCTAGACATAGAACAAGGACAGAGATTTTAATTTCTCTATCCTTTTTCTTTGTATTAATTAAGATTTATGATCTACAAATATTCTATATCACAACAAATTTGCAGATCAAGCGAGATGATTGGACGAAGTGGACTGACGAGGCAAGCGGAGCGTATAGGTCATACTCGAGCATTGCCGAGGAGGGAACGAGTTCAAGGGCTCATTGAATTAGGGATTTTAGAAAAACTAGGTCATAAATTCTTTAGGTGGCATAGATAAACGGCTGTGAGTTTGAATGCTCACAGCCGTTAAATTGTTAAAAAATAAGCATTTTTAAAATAATTCGAGTTCATTTGTTTCATAAGTTACTACATCTCCTGGATTTCCATCAGTGTCCCAGAGCTCGACTTCGTAATAATCAGAATTAGGATAAAACTTACGATAATACCAATAGTAGCTGGTGGGTATCCATCTTTTTCAAATTCTGAAAATTCAGCTTCCTTAACTAAATTTGCATTAATATTTATCATTTCTCTATCCATTAATTTCTTCTCCTTAATTTATAAATTTCAATTAAAAAAGCGACTGAACTTATATTTCAATCGCTAACTGTCTTATATATTAAATTGTTTTAAGTGGGACTTCTTATCCTTACCTCCTAATTTTGAGTATAAAAAAAGACGATAGAGTTTAATTATCTATCATCTCTTGCGTTTCTATTTAATTATTTGGCTCGACAAACTGGGATTTATCCAAAATGGAATGGAATAACGATATTCAAAAAGAATGCAAGTATTATACTAATTGTTCCCATCAGAACAAAATCCCTCAATTTCTCTCTCCTCAAAACGATAGCTCCAATAATAAAGACTATCACTTCCAAAACAGACCTTGAACTAAAATACCAATATCCATATACAAAACACATATTGAACAATACTGCCAAAATCAGCGCCGATAGTATAAATGCCAGTTTGCTTTTCCCCTTTGCATACCAGCATACAAAAGCCAATAATGGAGAAACGGCTGTAAACCCAAACCAAACCATCGCATAAATTCTCGGGAAAAATCCTGCAATATAGTATGAATACAAATAGTAACTTGTAACCATACCAATAAAAAATGTAAAAACATTAATGCTTGCTCTTATAGCTGAATTGCTATAAATAGAAATACATAGTGCAATCAATACCCAGATTGCGAAACGCCCAAGAAAATTAGTAATATCTAATGCTCCATCTATCGCCATAAGAATACTTGGAAGTTCAGCTTGATGAAAGTCCATAAATTTTGAAAAAGTTCCCAAAGCTATTCCGAGAAACAACAGAGCTATGGTATTTATAATTTTTCTATTAGTCGATATTAAATTTTCTGCACTCCTTATATTATTTAAAAACTTTATCATAAACAGCCTCATAAATTCTAATTTATCTAGTTATATTATATCACATAGTCCCTCGCCCGTCTAGACTCTTACAGTAAATATTACAATCTTGTTATCACTGTATTACCATTTATCTTAGCTTTACCCTTTCGTGTAATATACTTTTCAATATCAAAAATATTTCTCTCATCATAATCTTCCAATAACTTGTAATTCTTATGCTTTGTAATATCAAATTTATCAGACAAGAAATGTCTTACTACTCTTAGATAAAAATATACAAATTTTAATAATCTCCGTCTAAGTAATCCTCAAGTTGATATTCTTTCCCATCAACTTCTATAAACCATGTGCTATAAGCATCTATATTTAAAGGATTATCATCAACAACATAAGTTTTATAATACTTTGTATATATACTATACACGAGATTCTTTCTTGTGTCATTCTTATCTATTTTCCCATTATAAAAAGATATATATACATCAGATACTTTTGTATCTTTTTCCCAATATTTGCTTGCAATTTCATCCATGTGATTGGTATTTATGAATGGTTTTAATTTATCTATTACTTTTTTTACATCATTAATTTTAAAATTTTCAGATGTAACAAAATTAATATATAAGGATGGTCTTAAAAATTTTATTTGAATCTCACATATTTTTTTATTTGATGACATCTCTTCTTTAAACAAATGAAACTCTTCACTTGTAACATTTTTTTCTTTAGAACAAGAAGTTATAAATATCAACCCTATCATTAAAGTCACTATTATTAAATTTTTCCTGTTTTTATTTTTCATTTAACCTAACTCCATCTTTTTTTTGTAAATATTTCTCTACATCAAATACATTTCTCTTATACTCCTCAATCGAACTCTTTATTGAAGATGATACTATCAGCGCTATATAATTTGCGATCTTCTCATGGTCAACGTGCTTTCTCGAGTAAAAGTAGTTGATAATCATGTTGGCGATGGCGCCCGCATACATCTTGCAAAGAAAGTTCTTGAAGTCTGGGTCCAGGGCTATATCCATGTCATCTTCTGTCGTTTCAATCACTTTTAGTACGACCTCATAGAAATCGTCGTAGAAGAAGTCCTTGAGCCCTTCTCTGCCGATTGAGTCGTAGGCGCAATTAAGTATATCCTGATTGCTCTCTATGTAGTCCATGGCGAAGAGTATCGCCTCTTTGTGGTCCTTCTTTACTTCGAAGTTCTTCACGACGTGAACCGCCTCCTCCTCGAGCATCCACTTGAAGAGCTCTTCGATGCCGATGAAGTGGTAGTAGAAGGTCTTTCTGTTGACGTCGCAGTCCTTAACTATATCTGAGATTGTGATTTTGCTTAGGCTTTTCTTTTTCATTAACTTTTTTAATGACTTTGCCAATTTTTTCTTGGTCATAGTCGAAATTTCTTCGTTTTTCATCGTATCACCACTTATATTATACCCGATTTATAATAATAGCTGTCATTTTAATACATATTTGACCATCAAATACAATAATTTTGTCCCATTTCACACAAGTGTAGCTAAATTGACCAGTTTAACTTAGCTCATATCTGGCTATAATATGTACTAGATTAAAGAAAGGGGATAATTTTGTGAAAAAGATTTTTGCAAAGCTTATTGAAAAGCCTAGACTAATAGTATCGATCTTTGTGATTTTGCTAGTCTTTTCAATAGTTTCGTACCCGAAGATTCGGGTTAACTACAAGATTAATGACTACTTGCCAGAAAAGAGCGACTCGTCTGTCGCCATTGAAAAGATGAAGGAAGAGTTTGACGAGGACATCTTTAACGTGCGCGTCATGCTTCCAAAGAAGGATATCAGCGAGGTTTTGGATACTATCAGCGCCATCAAAATGGTTGATGGCGTCAAAACTGTCAGCTGGCTAAGTGATTTCGAAGATGTGATGAAGCCCATGGACTTCATGGATCAAAAGCATCTAGACACGTACTACAAGGACGGCTCTGCGCTTATAAACATTGCCGTGGATGAAGATAAGGCGATTGAATCGACTGAGGCAATCAGAGAAATTATTGGTGATGAGGCGGCCATGACTGGCTCTGCCGTAAACACCGCCATCGCTACGACTAACTCGGTTAATGAGATCATCATCGTAACTATCATCGGTGTGCTATTTACAATACTTATACTGATTTTAACTACTGATGCGTGGATCGAGCCCGTCATCATCATGCTTTCGCTAGCGACTGCCATACTTATAAATGCGGGCACGAACATCATCTTCGGAGAGATTTCATTCGTGACAAACGCCGCGGGCAACATACTTCTACTCGCCGTGTCCATGGACTACACTGTTTTTGTGATGCATAGGTTTAAAGAGGAAAAGCTCAAGACGAATGACAAGAAGGTGGCAATGATTGAGGCGCTTGATGTGTCGTTCTCGTCGATACTTTCGTCGGCTCTGACTACCATCATTGGTTTCTTGGCCCTTGTCTTTATGCAATTTAAGATAGGTCCGGACCTTGGTCTAGCGCTTGCAAAGGGCGTATTCATCTCGCTTCTAACTGTATTTACGCTTGCTCCTGTCATCATTTTGCACTTTGATAAGTACATCGACAAGACTAGCCACAAACGCTTCATTCCAAGCTTTGACGGCTTCGCGCGCCACGTTTTTAAACACAAGAGTGTCTACATCGTGGTCTTCTTGCTACTTATAGTGCCAAGCTTTTTAGCGGCGGGTAAAAACTCATACTACTTCGGCACTTCACACATCTTTGGCCCAGATACTAAGCTTGGCCAGGACAATATCTCCATCGAGGAAAAGTTCGGCGCTGAAGATAACTATGCGATCTTGCTGCCTATCGGCAACTTAGAAAAGGAAAGGCGTCTTTCTGATGATTTGAGGTCCATGAGCAAGGTTAAGAGCGTTATCTCTTATGTGGACATGGTTGGAGAGACGATACCGACTAGCTTTTTGGATGAGAGCGACCTAAAGAAGCTAAACTCTGATAATTACACTAGGATGATAGTTTCGGTCGACGCGGACTTCGAAGGCGAAGATACTTACAAGCTCATCGACGATATTAAGGCCGCAATAAGTAAGTACTACGGTGAATACTACCTACTTGGCGAAGGCGTATCGACTTATGACCTTAAAAACACTGTAACAGCGGACATGACTACCGTTAATATCATAGCCATCGCCGCCGTATTTATAGTTTTGTTGCTTACAGAAAAGTCTCTAAGCCTACCTATACTCTTGGTTGCAGCAATCGAGACAGCGATATATATAAACATGTCGGTGCCTTACTATCGCTCATCGAGCGTCTTCTACATCGCCTACCTGATCATTTCATCGATACAGCTTGGGGCGACAGTCGATTACGCGATACTTTTGAGCGAGAGATACCTTGAAGAGAGAAAGTCCTTGAACAAGGCGGATGCAGCCATTAACACAGTGTCAATGACAGCCGTTTCGATACTGACATCAGCTACCGCGATGATAGTTGTCGGCATCTTGCTAGGAAAGTTCTCAACTCACGGCCTGATCTCGCAGCTGGGCTACCTGCTTGCGATAGGAACGACAGCTTCACTAGTCATAGTGCTCTTCGTTTTGCCGGGCCTACTATATAGTCTCGACGGACTTATTCAAAAAACTACGAAAAACACAGAATTTGTTAATTAAGAAAGGTGATATTATGGATAAAAAGAAAAGATTATTCGCGGGCGTTTTGTGCCTAATAATGATATTTATGGCTACGGCGCCCATCTTAGCAGCGAGTGATAATGCGAAGGAAGAGGTTGTCTACGCTAGTTTAGGAAGCGATGGTGAGGTCAATAGCCTTAGCATTGTGAATATTTTTGGTAAAGGCGCTAAGGAAGACTACGGACGCTACACTAAGGTCAAGGCCTTAAACTCAGAAGCCGATGTCAAGATGAATGCTGATAAAATCACATTTGCAAGTGATAAAGATAGGTTCTACTACCAAGGCGACATGGATGATAAGACTCTTCCTTGGCTAATTAGCGTAAAATATTTCATCGATGGCAAAGAGATGAGCGCGAAAGAAATTAAGGGCAAGTCTGGCGAGGCCGAGATCAAACTTAGCATTAAGGAAAACCCTGCCATGGACAAGGAGTTCTTTGAAAAATACACACTTGAAGTCTCGACTAAGCTCGACACAAAGAAGTTTAAGAACATATCTTCAGACAAGGCCTCTCTTGCAAATGAAGGCGAGATGAAGCTTATAAACTTTATCGCTCTTCCAAACACAGGGCTTGAAGCAAGCATAAACGCTGACGTAGAGGACTTTTCATTCGAAGGCTTCTCGATCAATTGTCTTGATTTAAAGCTAAACATCGACCTTGAAAGCCTTGGACTTGAGGAAAAGGCAGACGATTTGAAGAGTGCGAGCCAAAAACTTAAGGACGCGAGCTACAAAATCAATAAAAATACACAACCCCTTGCCAATGGCGCAAGAGATATAAAGGTGTCGTATGATAAGCTTGAGGGCGCAAACAGAGCCTACATCGATAAGAGCTTAGAAGTTTTTGATGGCGTAGCAAAACTTGATGCTGGGCTTGAAGCCATTGACGCGAAATCTGATGAATTAAAAGCCGCTTCAAAGAGCGTGGAAGATGGTCTTGAGAAGATCGCTTTACTTGCGCAAAATGACAAGAACATGGCCCAAGCTATAGGCATGATAAAAGAATCATACAAGGCCTTTGACGCGGGACTTAATGAATACGTGGGCGGCGTGAGTAGCGCGGCTACGTCAAGCAAAATGCTAAACGCCGGCGCATCAGCCATGAGCGCAAAAGCAAATGAGCTAATAAGCGCAAATGCTAGTATGACTAAGGGCATGGCGAGCTTCACGAAGAGCCTCTCAGACTACCTAGTCGCTACAGACAAGATTACAACAGGCTTTACGAAGCTATATGACGAGATAAAAACTGAAGAAAATGAAGTTAAGGACAAATTCGTGAAGAATGACAGCGCTAGCACTTATGTAAAATCATTCGCTTCAGAGAAAAATGAAAACGTTAGATCCGTGCAATTCGTGCTAAAAACAGAAAAAGTGGAAGAAGAAGTCAAAGAAGAAGTCCACGAAAAGAAAGTAGACGAAAAGAAAAACGTCTTTAAGAAGTTTACAGAACTCTTTAGTAAATAGTTTTAATTTATATATACATGAAGGCAAGTCCTTCCAGATAAACCTCTCAAAAATAAAGGATAGAGAAAAGTAAAAAATCTCTATCCTTTGTTTTATGTGTGTAAATTATTTAATTAGTAGCCAGTCTTCTTTAAAATTGATTTAGATCTTTCTTTATTTATTAAGCATCCTCTCCACACCAATTGAAGAACTTAGAACTATCGTCCTAAAACCTTTGCGCTATGCAGAGAAAAATATGATGATTAAGGGCTCGCTTGTATGAAAAGTCATATATTGAGACAAAAAAAGAAGGCATCTCTGCCCTCTTTATATAATTATAATATTTTTATTTAATTAATAGCCAGTCTTCTTCAAGTCTGTTCATGATTTGATCTTTATATCTTCTAACGTATTCGTGAGTATTAGTAGCTTCCACCATATCATTCCATCCCCAGAATGTTTCGTCAAGGTCTGTGAATCTCTTTATCATTTGTGGGTTTTTGCATTTTAATAATGATAAATTGTCATAGTTTCTTTCGAATATCTTGTTTAAGATAACTGCTGCTTCTGCTCTTGTGATATTGGCATCTGGTCTGAATAGTCCATCTGGGTAGCCTGTGATTCTCTTTGCTTGATACTCACTGCCAATAGCTCTTTCTGCCCAGTGACCTGGAACGTCTGCGAATGGTGCTACGCCATATGGCTTGTTATCGATTGTAGATATCATTTGAGTAAATTCTGCTCTAGTGATAGGGGCGTTTGGTCTGAAGCGTCCGTCAGGGTAGCCTTTCATTATGCCTCTAAATACTACTGCGTTTATGGCTTTGTTGTACCACGAACTTTCTGTATCAGTAAATTGTGGCTTAGCAGCGGATCCTATGGCTTCGATGTTTAGTAGTCTTGCTAGCATTGCTGCTGCTTCAGCTCTTGTTATGGATCCGTTTGGTCTAACTGTGCCATTAGGATAACCAAAGATATATGCTTTGTGGTCTTCACCTTTTATCTCTTCTGGTTCTTCTACTCTTTCTTCTTCGGCTCTCTTCCATATTGCATATAGAATAGTGTCTGTGTATATCCTGTCTCCAGGTTTTACTTCGTCAAGATGCTTTTGGTCGTAGCTCCAGCCTCTGAAGATGTATCCTCTTCTACGAGGGATATATAGATGTGGTTCGATTAAGTCGCCTTCTTCTACTTCGATGTTTGTTATTTCGCCGCCACGATGGTTTTCGTCTAGTGTAAGGATAAGTGTGTTAGGTTCTGTTGGCTTTGGTGCTGGCTCATCTTTTTTGTGTACGTAAGATAATTTAAGTTCATTAGCATTTCTTTCATCAATTTCTGCATCAGACTCTATTGTAAATTTAAATTTTCCTTTTTGTTGTTCGCCTAAAGATGAAAGCATATATCCATTAATAGATCCTGTGATAGTGATACTTTCTTTTCCTTCACTATCAGCAAGTTCCTTTGCCCTTGCATCTGTTATTCTAACTATATTTTTATTATCAATCCCATCTGCAGAGCCTAATACTCTTAAAGTCATATTGGATAAAATTTCACTTGCTACAGTTCCTTGAGGTCCTTTTTTTATCTTACTTTCATGAATTCTTTCTCCTGTAAAACCGCGATTTGTATTCTTAGTGCTTGGATCCCATTGTCTCAATATTACTCTGATGGTAATCTTTCTATAATTTTTATCTTTACCATCTGCAGCTTTATACTTGGTATTAACACTGAATTTAGTTCTAGGATCATCGTTTTTTACTAGAGTTTTATAATCGTCTAAATTATTTATAATCTCTTTTGTTCCGTCATCCTTGAATCCAAAAGCATAAAGTGGTCTCCATGAGTAACTCTTAAACTCTAAGAATAATTCGTCAGGAATTACAAGTCCCTCATCAGTGCCAAAATCCATGTTTAAGTCAACATGAGTATAGCCAGCAGCCTTGCCTTCATCAGTTGGAAAGTCATTATTTTTAAATCTTTCTCCATAATTACGACTTAAAATTGGTAATATCTGATTACTTCCCGCTATATTTTTATAAGCAAGCATTGCAGCTACCCAATCCATCTCAAGCTCAGAGTTTAAAACTACTTCGTTAATTGTCTTATCGTCATCTGTTTTTTTGTACTTGTCAATGATGACACCATCAGCACTGTAGTTGTCAGTACCCTTCAAAATATCTTCAGCTTTTAAACTCTCATCAATCATTACTTTATTAGCATTTATTCTATCTTTAATTTCAGTAGCTAAGTGACCTGGAACTAATAAAGCAAATGGATTTGTAGGCAATGGATCTCCATAAGGCTTATTTATTTCATAATAAACAGCATATATTTTAGCATCTTTTGGTATAGAGCTTCCAAAAACATCTGCAATTGTATCTTCTGGTGAAAATAATTTTGCGCCATCAGCTAAAACTCCATTATCAACAGGAGCCTTATCAGACCAGCCTAAAAATTGCTTTGCTTTTCCTCTTATTAAACCACTGTTATACAATTCATATCCAATCTTATCTGTAAGTTCATAATGTTTTGGTGTATCTACCTTTTTAGCAGAATCATTTATCCATTGACCAACAAGTGTGACATTTTCATCACCTGTTAGCGGTTCTCCAACTCCCTCAGGTACTACTTCATCGCCTATTTCAAGTCCATCGGCACTGCCATTATCAAGCACTACTGCTTCATTAGCGTCTTCCGCCATCAATTGCACTGGAACTAAGCATAGCAGCATCACGACTGCCATTAGCATGCTTATAATTTTCTTCATAAATTCCTCCTAAATAGATTTTCTACCTATAATATCTTGGTTGAGAGAAAACAAATCTTTCATTGTTCAATCTAAACCAGTGTTCTTCAATGTCTGTGAAGCTTCTGTTGTAGTCGTGTCCTTCAACCGCTTCATATATTTCGTAATAAGCCCAGTAACTTGGTTTTAAGTCTGTGAATGGTTTTAGTTCTGGCTTATGTGTGTCGATGTAGTCCTTATCTGGACGTCTTTCTAGTAGTCTGTTGACTATGGTAACGGCTTCTGCTCTACTGATGAAGCTGTTTGGTCTGAATGTGCCGTCTGGGTAACCCGATATCCAGCCCTTTGCTGCGGACGAAACGATGTATCTAAATGCCCAGTGGCCGCCATCGACATCGTTATAAGGACTCAAGCCCCATGTCAATGCTTCGAATGACTCAGCGATTTTAACGAACTCGGCTCTTGTGATCTTGTTATTTGGTCTGAATGTGCCGTCGCTGTAGCCGCTAAGTATGCCAAACTCTGATAAGTAGGCTACTTCTTTGAAGCCCCAGTACGATTCATCTACGTCTGTGTAGTATTTTTTATAATTATAGTCTAGTCCTGGATACTCTTTGAATAGTCTTGCAAACATCGCTGCTGCCTCACCTCTAGTGATATTAGCCGCTGGTACGAATGTCCAGTCTGGGTAGCCATACATGTATTGCTTGTGGTCTTTTTTGTTTAGTTCTGGCTTTCTCTTTGCTTCAACTATAGGCTCTTCTACTTCTTTTTCTTCGCGTTCGTATCTGTCCTTTCTATCAGGAGTACGTCCGCCCCTGTCTCTTCTATATAGATAAACTACATATTGAGTGCCTTCAACTACGTATCCTTCAGCAGGATTCGAGTATGGCGCAAGACCCACGAATCTGTATCTAGGGAAGGCTTTTTCTTCAGTGTAGTAGTAAGTGCCAACAGGTGCATCGATTAGTACAGCGAATTCGTCAAGAATCTTGCCGTCTTCAGTCTCGTATCTAACGTAAACATCACCACGTTTTTCTTTTTCTTTGAGAATGGATGTGGCTTTGGCTTCTTTTGGTTTGCCGTCTTCACCAATTTTTACAGATGCTGTGTTAGTTACTGATTTTAATTTAACATCATCTACGGTAATAGTGTATGAGTATTTAAACTCTTTTGATTCTTTAACCTTTAAATTGAAAGTAGTTTCTAGTCCTAATTTCTTTAATTCTTCATCTTTTATTAATGAGTCACTTAGTTTTAAGTCTTTTAAATCTGCTTCGCCAGTATTTTTTACAGTAACTGTATAATTTAATACCTCGCCAGCTTTTTTGTAAGTAGCTTTGTCAACAGATTTTGTGATTATGAAGTCTGATTTTGGTTCTGGTTTAGCCGCAAATGTCCAAGTACCTATAAATTTTACATCGGCTTTATTTATTGTTTTTGAATTTTCATCCCATGAATTAAATGTCCATGTGCCATCTTCTACTTCATATGATGTTTGTGTTGGTTGTTTTGCGTTTACTGTCGCACCATCAGCATATTCAGCATCATCAGTTGGTTTATATCCTTCAATTGCAGCTGGTAGAGTTTTTCCATCTGTTCCGCTCTTAAATTCATATGTTGCTTTATATTTTGTTTGTGGTGTTGCAGCAAAAGTCCATGTGCCTACAAATTTTACGTCAGCTTTATCTATTGTTTTTGAATTTTCATCCCAGCTAGTAAATGTCCATGTGCCATTATTTTCAGTATCTTCATATGATGTTTGTGTTGGTTGCTTTGCGTTTACTGTTGCTCCATCAGCATATTCTGTAATATCTGTTGGTTTGAATCCTTCAATTGCTGCTGGTAAATCTTTTCCATCTGTTCCGCTCTTAAATTCATATGTTGCTTTATATTTTGTTTGTGGTTTTGCAGCAAAAGTCCAAGTACCAACAAATTTTACATCGGCTTTATCTATTGTTTTTGAATTTGCATCCCATGAAGTGAAGCTCCATGTGCCATTATTTTCAGTATCTTCATATGATGTTTGTGTTGGTTGTTTTGCGTTTACTGTCGCACCATCAGCATATTCAGCATCATCAGTTGGTTTATATCCTTCAATTGCAGCTGGTAGAGTTTTTCCATCTGTTCCGCTCTTAAATTCATATGTTGCTTTATATTTATTTGTAAATGTATTTGTAAAGCTGTATCCATCGGCACTCTTAGTTGAAGTGTAATGATCTATTGGAGCTTCTGTTAAAGTGTAATTAACTAAAGTTTTATTTTTATATTTTGGAAGTTTTTCAAATTTCCATGAAGCACCTGTTTGAGATTTATTTGTAGCCTTGCCATCTTCAAATAAATTTACAGTTACTTCAGTTGGTTGTGTTCCAGTGTTTCCATCGTGTACCCAAGTCTTTTTGCCTTCTACAGTTGTATATTCAGTTTTATTTGTAACTGTAAAACCGTCAGTATCATTTCCAGTTACAACGCCTACTTCATATCCAGTATATTGTTCTGGATCTTCTTTTACTGTGTATGCTGTAGTATACTTCGATTGACGAATGTTTCTAAATTCGCCCTTCCAGTTATTTTGGGCATTAAGTTCTATTGGGCTTGCTACCTGTGTTCTACCTTTAAATAGCTTAACTGTAACGCTATCTGGACGGTTACCAAATTCATCTTTATTATCGTCCCAAACCTTTTCAACTAATATGACTTTTTCCCAACCAGCATAAAGTTCATATTCGGGTGGGTCAATTATTGATGTAATTTCACCAGCGCCTTCGACAAGTTTTTGATCAGTAACTTTAGTTTTACCAGATTTATTTTCGTCAGCTGCATCATCATTAACTTTTGCTTCTTTATACCAACCTGTAAAAGCATAGCCTTTACGTATTGGCTCAGGATCCAAGATAGCTGATTTTTCCCCTTCAGTATAAATATCATAGATATCTTCTTTTTTGTCTTCAGATGGTAATTTAGTTAATATACCTTCATCTTCATTTCTTCCTGCTGTTACACCTTCAAATTTAGCAGGAGTTTCTGTTTTTCCATTTGCATCTAAGATTAGCTTAACCCTTTGACCAAGAACAACCTGTTTAGTCTTTGGATTTAATACAAAATCCCATTTACCAGTGCTTTCTTGATCGCTAAAGTCTGCTATTGCTTGGCTTGTATCTTTTGATACATAATGAATTTGTTTAGCATCTTCTGCTGTTGGAGTATAAGTTCCGTCACCTGCTGCAACTAGATATCCAACTTTTCTCTTAACGTCCTCAAAAGGTTGAACTTTAGGGTCACTGCTAACTACTGGTACTTCACATATTGAAACATCAATTTGATTAGTTAAAGTACCTGTTAATATAATTTTAGATTTCCCATCTATAACTCTTACGTCTTTACCTGTTGTTATATTTGCCTTTGGTGTTATTGTTACGTCTTTACCTGTTGTTATATTTGCCTTTGGTGTTATTGTTACATCTTTTTCTGCATAGATATTTATTCCGCCATATTCATTACCTTTTCCATGTCCTGGTGTTTGGTTCCAATTTGCTGGACCTACAAAGTTGCCTGTAATTGTAGCATCGTCTACAGTTAGGACTCCGTTGTTATAAATTTCTCCACCAAGTTTTGAACCGACACCACCAGTTAATGATGAACCGCCAGTAATAGTTAATTTACCTTCGTTATAAATGCCTCCACCGTATGAAGCTCTTGTATCTGACATAGTATCATTTGACATAGTAACTGTGGCACCAGGGCCAATAAAAACTCCTCCACCATTTTGGGCTCCCCAAAATAATGTTCCAGTATTTGAAATTTTGTTTCCGCTCATAGTTACATTTGCAGGTGTATCTTTCCCTTTATGTGTACCAATAGCAATAGCTCCACCATTGTCAGAAGCTGAAGTATCTTTTATTGTATTATTCGTAATGGTAACTGTTGCGCTTGCACCTTCTTCTACGCTGATAGCACCGCCAAAAGAAGCTATTTGTTGTCCGTTTTCTTTTCCAGCTCCTGTCATGGTATTATTATCAATAACATGAGTGCCTGTGCCAACTATATCTATAAAGCCGCCTGCGTGATATAATTTTGAGCCGTTGCATGTAAAAGTAGAGCCTTTAACTTCACTTGTGCCGTTTTGAAAGCATAATGCTCCACCGCTGTAACCGTATCCGTCGCCTAAGTTTTCAATTTTAAATTCAGAGTTAGTAACTGTTACATCACTTCCCAATGATCTTAAAAAACCACCAGTGTTAAAGCCATTTGCGATTTCGGCAGTTACTTTTGTAATTGTTGCAGTTACTCCTTCTCTTGTGTGGATACATGCTCCTTGAGTACCAGCATTGCCACCTTCAGTATGGCCTTTATTATTTTTAAAGCTTGTTCCGCTTACATTCAAAGTACCATTTTCTTGGTAAATAGCAGCTCCATGACCATAAGCTTTTACATCGTTATCTACAAAGCTTCCACCAGTGATTGTAATGTCTGCACTTTCTTTTCCAGTGTAAATAGCTCCACCGTTTAAGTCTCTATCTCCTTCTGGTAATGATTTATCATCGTTAGTTCCAGGTGTATTGCCTATAAAATCAGTATTAGTAGCTGTTAATGAACCGCCTCTTAAAAAGACTCCTCCGCCTGGATTTATATTTGAATTATCTCCAGGGTAACCTTTCGTTACTACAGCGTTAGTTAATTCTATTGTAGAATTTTCAGAATAAATAATTCTATTTTTTAGATCTCCGTCTAAAGTAAGTTTTTGATTTTCGTCTAAGCCATTGAATTTAACTGTTGAATTATTTATAACAAATAAAGTGTTCTTTCTTGTCTCTACAGTTGTTAATGCGTTATCTGCACTTATTTTGCCGCTCCCCTTTATTGTTATATTTTTGTTTTCAATTGCTAGTGTTTTGTCCAGTGTGATATTACTAGCAACAGTGATAACATCACCGTTTTCTGCATCTGCTATTGCATCCTTCAAATCAGCAAAATTGTTTACCGTTTTATTTGCTGCAAAGACGTCAACGCATAGCATCGGTACTAGTAATGCTATCACAAGCAAGACGCTTATAAACCTCTTCATAATTTTTTCCTCCTTATTATATAGATATAGTCACTACGTAATTAGACGCAGTAATCTACCCTTATCATAGCACCCCCCCTAGAATAATCAAGCTTTGCGAGGTTTTGTAACACAATTGTAACAATTGCACAAAAAAAGTGAGTACATATCATTTCAATGTACTCACTCATGGGATTATTATGGCTGTATAATATCTATTGGGGAGTAAAACCTCAATAGATATTTTTTTGATAAAA
>UQDI01000028.1 GCA_900539725.1 uncultured Eubacteriales bacterium
AACGTAAAAAGAGAGACTTAAATCAATAAGTCTCCCCAATATTTGACATAGAGCCTATAATAAGAAAGAACTATGAGACACGTGCCCATAGTTCTTTTTTTTGTTTGTGAAAATGGATGGCATATGACGAGCGATTGACATATGATGGGAGCATGATCTATGACGAGCGATTGACATATGATGGGAGCATGATCTATGACGAGCGATTGACATATGATGGGAGCATGATCTATGACGAGCGATAGATATATGACGGGAGGTAGATATATGACACGCGATTCGTCAATCACGCACATCATTTTGCGCCAACTTTGATTTTGGTAAAACCATAAGCAAGGCAAAAACGCTTTAGCAAAATTGTAAAAAAATTTTAATTATTTGCAAAAAAATGCTTGACATTTGTCTTGACTTATTATATAATTATAAATTGCATAATTAGGATTTAAAATGGGTTTTTATTCTCAAAATCTTAGTTTAGGGTACGACATATAGTAGGTTATTTTGATAAGGGGTGAATATTTGGATGCTACATCCTGTTGAAAACGGAAAAAGAACTAGAATGAGTTATTCTAGGATAAAAGAAGCTTGCGAGATGCCAAATTTTATTGAGGTACAAACTGCATCGTTTGACTGGTTTTTACATGACGGCTTAAAGGAAGCTTTTGACGACATATCACCTATTGATGACAATGGTGGTAGCTTAGTATTGGAGTTTGTCAACTATACTATAGGAAAGGAACTAAAGTATACTGAAGAAGAGTCCAGAATTAAGGACACAAACTACAGTGCTCCTCTTAGAGCAAGGGTTAGATTAATTAACAAAGACACTGGAGAGGTTAAAGAGCAAGAAGTATTTATGGGAGACATACCTATCATGACTGATAAGGGTACTTTCATAATCAATGGTGGAGAAAGGGTTGTTGTTTCACAAGTCGTTCGTTCGCCAGGCTGCTACTACAAGAAGGAAATCAATAAGAATGGTGAGCTTGATTACAGCGCAACTATCATACCAAACCGCGGGGCTTGGCTAGAATTTGAAACTGATGCGAGTGGCGCTTTATATGTAAAGATTGATAAGAACAGAAAAGTTATCATCACATCACTTCTTAGAGCTTTAGGTGTTGTTTCTGATCTTGAAATTGTTGAAACATTAGGGGAAACTAATGATTTACTAACAACTCTTGAAAAGGATACTGCAAAGACTCAAGACGAGGCTTTGATTGAAATCTACAAGAGACTTAGACCAGGCGAACCAGAAGCCGTAGACAGTGCTAAATCACTACTTAATAATCTATTCTTTGACCCTAAGAGATACGACTTAGCTAAAGTCGGAAGATATAAGTTCAACAAGAAGCTATCTATAGCAAGAAGGATAGAAAATCACACTCTTGCCATGGATGCGGTGAACCCTATCACAGGTGAATTAATCTATGAAAAGGGCACTCATCTTGATAGACCTATGGCACAAAAGATTGAAGATAACTTTGTTAATACTATTGATATAGTTTTGGACAATGGTGAAGAGATCAGGGTTGTAGGTAATAACTTTGTATATCCTGAAGCTTTTGATACAAAGGTTAATTTTGAGGAGCTTGGACTTAAGGATAAGATTTATGCACCACTAATGCATGAACTTATGGACGAAGCTAAGGACGACGAAGAGCTTAAAAACTTAATCATAGAAAATATTAAAGAAATATATCCAAAGAGAATTGAAATTGATGACATAATTAGTAGCATTAACTACCAATTCAACTTAATGCGTGGTGTTGGTCAATTTGACAACATCGACCACCTAGGTAACAGACGTGTAAGAAGCGTTGGCGAATTACTTCAAAATCAATTCAGAATTGGTCTTTCCAGAATGGAGAGAGTTATTCGTGAAAGAATGACTACACAAGACCCTGAAGCTGCTACTCCACAAAGTCTTATCAACATAAGACCAGTAGTTGCATCGCTTAAGGAGTTCTTCGGTTCATCGCAACTTTCTCAATTCATGGACCAAACTAACCCTCTTAGTGAGCTAACTCACAAGAGAAGAATGTCTGCTTTAGGACCTGGAGGACTTTCAAGGGACAGAGCGGGCTTTGAAGTAAGAGATATTCATAACTCACAATACGCTAGAATGTGCCCTATAGAGACACCAGAAGGACCAAACATCGGTCTTATCACATCCTTGGCATCATTTGCAAGGATCAATGAATATGGTTTTATCGAAGCTCCGTATAGAAAGGTAGAAAAAGGTACAGGAAAAGTTAGTGATGAGATTGAATATATCAGCGCTGACATTGAAGATGAGTGCATCATAGCTCAAGCGAACGAGCCAATTGACGAAAAAGGCTACTTTAAAAACGACATCATTGTTGCTAGAAGTAAGGCTGAAAACGATACTTTGATGGACATGTTCAAAAAAGAAGAAATCGATTACATGGACGTTTCACCTAGACAAATAGTTTCAGTTGGTACAGCGATGATACCATTCTTGGAAAACGACGACGCGAACCGTGCGCTAATGGGTTCAAACATGCAAAGACAAGCAGTTCCACTACTTATGACAGAAGCACCTATCGTTGCGACTGGTATTGAGTATAAGGCTGCTAAGGACTCAGGCGTATGTGTTGTCGCTAAAAACGACGGTATTGTTAAAAAAGTTGATGCGAAGAGCATCGTTATTGAAAATAAAGACAAGAACATTGATTCATATAAATTAATCAAATTTACAAGCTCTAACCAAGGCACTACTATTAACCAAAGACCTATAGTACAAGCGGGCGAAAAGGTTAAGAAAGGCGATGTAATTGCGGACGGACCAAGCACTAACCTTGGTGAAATGTCACTAGGAAAGAACATCTTAGTAGCGTTTATGACTTGGGAAGGCTATAACTACGAAGATGCGATACTAATTAATGAAAGACTTGTTTATGAAGATGTATTGACATCTATTCACATAGAAGAATACGAATCAGAATCAAGAGATACTAAGCTTGGACCTGAAGAAATCACTAGAGATATTCCAAACACAAGTGAAGAGCTTCTTAAGAACCTTGACAAAGACGGTATCATAAGGATCGGAGCTGAAGTTAAGGCTGGAGACATCTTAGTTGGTAAGGTTACTCCTAAGGGAGAAAAGGATTTACCTGCTGAAGAAAGACTGTTAAGAGCTATATTTGGAGAAAAATCAAGAGAAGTAAGAGATACATCTCTTAAGGTGCCTCACGGCGAAGCTGGTATAGTTGTTGACGTTAAGGAATTTACAAGAGAAAATGCTGATGAACTATCACCTGGCGTAAACAGGATGGTTAGAGTATATATCGCTACAAAGAGAAAGATCTCTGTTGGTGACAAGATGTGCGGTAGACACGGTAACAAGGGTGTCATCTCAAGAATACTTCCTGAAGAGGACATGCCATACTTGCCAGACGGCACACCACTACAAATCCTACTAAACCCAATGGGTGTACCATCTCGTATGAACCTTGGACAAGTACTTGAAGTTCACTTGGGTATGGCGGCTAAAAAGCTTGGTATGTACGTTTCAACTCCAGTATTTGACGGTGCTAACGAAAACGACATACTTGAAGCACTTGACAAGGCTGGCTATCCAAAGAGCGGTAAGATTTACCTAAGAGACGGTAGAACAGGAAAGTTATTCGACAATCCAGTTACAGTTGGTTACATGTATATGCTTAAGCTTCACCACTTAGTTGACGAAAAGATCCACGCAAGAAGCATCGGACCTTACTCACTAGTTACTCAACAACCATTAGGCGGTAAGGCACAATTTGGCGGACAAAGATTCGGGGAAATGGAAGTTTGGGCCCTTGAAGGTTATGGCGCAAGTCACGTACTTCAAGAGATATTAACAGTTAAGTCCGACGATATCAATGGCCGTGTTAAGACATACGAAGCCATTGTTAAAGGAAAGAACATTCCAGAACCAGGCATACCTGAATCATTCAAGGTACTAGTAAAGGAACTTCAAAGTTTACTTCTTGACGTTAAGGTCCTTGACCAAGACGACAATGAAATGGAACTTGATGATGAAGATGATTTTATGAACGAAAGAGAAATCATTGCAGGCGACTTCAAGAGCATGGACACTGATTATAAAGAAGATGAAGAATTTGTAAACTTCTTTGACGAAGAATCATCCAAGGGCACAGATGAAGACGAGGACGTTGATTACGACGAAGATGATGTGGATGAAGATGACTACGATGAAGATGATGATGAAGACATCGAAGAAGATATTGACGAAGATTTTGAAGAGATAGATGAAGAAGATTTGGACATGGACGACGATCTAGACATAGGCAGCGACATCGACGAGATCGATGAAGACCTAGACTTAGATGACGATAGTTCTTTGTAGAAAGACAAGGAGGAAGGTAATTTGTTCGAATTAAATAAATTTAACAGTATTCAAATAGGCCTTGCATCAAGCCAAGACATCAGAGCGTGGTCTAAGGGAGAAGTTAAAAAACCAGAAACAATTAATTACAGAACATTAAAGCCAGAAGCAGAAGGCTTGTTCTGTGAAAAGATATTTGGACCTGTAAAAGACTGGACTTGTCACTGCGGTAAATACAACAAGATTAGATACAAAGGCATGATATGCGATAAGTGCGGCGTTGAAATTACAAGAGCTAAGGTAAGACGTGAAAGGATGGGCCACATTGAATTAGCTAGTCCATGTACACATATTTGGTACCTTAAAGGAACACCTTCAAGGATAGCCATAGTACTTGACGTTTCACCAAAAGAGCTTGAACACGTTGTTTACTTCGCTTCATATATAGTTATGGATCCAGGCAAAACTGGCTTAAAGTATAAACAAATCTTAAATGAACAAGAATATTCAGAAGCTATAGATATGTTTGGCTACGGCTCATTCGATGCTAGGATGGGTGCAGAAGCTATACTTGAATTGCTTAAGGCTATAGACCTAGATAAAGAAGCACAAGAATTAACAGAAGAGCTTGAAGGCGCATCCACACAAAAGAAGATCAAAGTTTTAAGAAAGCTTGAAACTATCGAATCATTCAGACAATCAGGCAACAGACCTGAATGGATGGTTATCGAAGCACTTCCAGTTATACCACCAGATTTAAGACCTATGGTTCAACTAGATGGCGGTAGATTTGCAACAAGCGATTTAAACGATTTATATAGAAGAGTTATCAACAGAAACAACAGACTTAGAAGACTACTTGAACTAAACGCACCAGAAATCATTACAAGAAACGAAAAGAGAATGCTTCAAGAAGCTGTTGACGCACTGATTGATAACGGCAGACGCGGAAGAGCAGTAACTGGCCCTGGAAACAGACCACTTAAGTCTCTATCCGATATGATAAAGGGTAAACAAGGTAGATTTAGACAAAACTTACTAGGTAAGAGAGTTGACTACTCAGGTAGATCTGTAATTGTTGTAGGGCCTAAGCTAAAGTTCTACCAATGCGGTCTTCCTAAGATGATGGCACTAGAACTGTTCAAGCCATTTGTTATGAGAAGACTTGTTGAAACAGGCAAGGCACATAACATTAAGAGCGCTAAGCGAATGGTAGAGAGAGCTAAATCAGATATTTGGGACGTACTTGAATACGTTATCAAGGATCACCCAGTACTACTAAACAGGGCACCGACTCTTCACAGACTTGGTATTCAAGCCTTTGAACCAGTTTTAGTTGAAGGTAAGGCAATAAAACTACATCCACTAGTATGTTCTGCATATAATGCGGACTTCGACGGTGACCAAATGGCGGTGCATCTACCACTATCAATAGAAGCACAAGCTGAAGCAAGATTATTAATGCTTTCAATTAACAATATCTTAGCACCAAAGGATGGTAAGCCAATTTCAATACCATCACAAGACATGGTACTAGGCTGCTATTACATGACACTTGACATAGAAGGAAGCAAGGGCTCGGGCCACATCTTCGAAGATTACGACGAGATGATAAAGGCTTATCAATTAGGACTTATAGACCTACACGCAAAAGTTAAGGTTAGAGTAAAAATTGATGAAGAGGACAGAGGCAAACTTGTTGAATCAACTGTTGGTAGATTCATTCTTAATAAGAAGATACCTCAAGACCTTGGCTTTGTAAATAGAGAAGAAGATCCATACTCACTAGAAATTGACAGAGTTGTTTCAAAGAAGACTTTGGGAACTATACTTGATAAGTGCTATCAAAAGCACGGCAACATCGTTACTAGTAAGCTACTAGACCACATCAAATCAACTGGTTACAAGCACTCAACACTTTCAGCAGTATCTATATCTATGGCGGACGTTGTAGTTCCTAAGGAAAAGACTGAGCTTATAGACAAGGCGCAAAAGGAAGTAGAAAAGTACGAAAGAGCTTACAGAGACGGTTTCATGACTGAAGAAGAAAGATACGAAGGCGTTATCAATATTTGGAACGGCATCACTGATGAAGTTACTGAAGCACTTATGAAGTCACTTGATCCACTAAACAACATCTTCATCATGGCGGACTCAGGAGCCAGAGGTAGTAAGAACCAAATCCGTCAATTAGGTGGTATGCGTGGTCTGATGGCATCATCAACTGGTAAGACAGTAGAAATCCCTATCAAGTCAAACTTTAGAGAGGGACTATCAGTACTAGAGTTCTTCCTATCATCACACGGTTCTAGAAAGGGTCTATCAGACATCGCCTTGAAGACAGCGGACTCTGGTTACCTAACAAGAAGATTAGTTGACGTATCTCAAGACGTTATAGTAACAGAAGACGATTGCCACACTGATCAAGGACACACTGTTAGAACTATAAGAGATGGCAAAGAAATTCTTGAAGAGCTAGAAGAAAGACTTGTAGGCAGATATGCTTTTGAAGACATAGTAAATCCTAAAGACGGTTCGATTATCGTTAAGAAGGACGAACTTATAGATGAAGAGACAGCTCACTTTATTCAAGAGATAGGCATAGAAGAAGTTAAGGTAAGAAGCGTTCTTACTTGTCAAACTAAGCACGGCGTTTGCGCTAAGTGCTATGGAAGAAACTTGGCAACAGGCAATATCGTAAACATTGGTGAATCAGTTGGTATCATAGCCGCTCAGTCAATAGGTGAGCCAGGTACACAGCTTACAATGAGAAACTTCCACTCAGGTGGGGTAGCCAACGCAGACGATATCACTCAAGGTCTTCCAAGAGTTGAAGAACTTTTCGAAGCTAGAAAGCCAAAAGGACAAGCACAAATTGCTCAAATTTCAGGTACTGTATCAATCAACGAAGACGATCCACAACAAAGAGTCATAGTTATTACTGATGACAAAGAAGGCATCGCAGTTGATCACCCTGTAAATTATGCGGCAAGACTTAAAGTTCATGAAGGCGACTACATCGAAAAAGGTAAAGAAATCACAGAAGGTAACGCATCACCTCAAGAAATCATGAAGGTTCTTGGCGTAGAAGGCGTTGAAGACTATATAATAAAAGAAGTACAAAGAGTATATAGAATGACAGGTATCGATATCAATGACAAGCACATTGAAATCATCTGTAAACAAATGCTTAAGAAAGTAAGGATAGAAGCGCAAAACGATTCTTCATTCTTACCAGGAGCACTTGTAAACATATACGACTTCATTCATGAAAACAAAAAACTTAAAGAAGAAGGCAATGTACCAGCAGAAGGTAAGAGAATATTACTTGGTATATCCAAGTCATCACTAGCAACAGATTCATTCTTATCAGCAGCTTCATTCCAAGAAACAACAAGAGTTTTAACTGAAGCGGCTATCAGAGGCAAGAAAGATGAGTTAGTAGGACTTAAGGAAAACGTTATCATAGGTAAGATCATACCAGCAGGTACAGGCATGCTTAAGTATAGAAACATCAAAGTTAAAGAAGACGAAACAGTTTTGAAGAAACAAATGGAAGAAGAAATGAAGAGAAAGAAGAGAGAGATAGACGACACAAATCTATTTAAAGACTTTGATGAAGATGAAAAAGATAAGAAGACTAAGAAAGAAGAAGACGTTAAGGAAGAAGTAAAGGATAATCAAGATGCTATCGAACTAGATAAGATTATCAAAGACCTACTTAACGAAGAAAAAGAAAGAAAGTCTTCTAAAGATAATTAGTATATTTAAAAAATAAATATAAGTGGAGACAGTCAAGATATTTTACCTAAATTTAATGAAAAATATCTTGACTTTTTCCGTAATGCGTGGTACAATTCTCTTATGTGTGAAAGTTCACGCTATTAATAGAGCTAAAGGAGGATGCTTAATGGATACCGACACCTTGGGGCCGAATTGTGTAGTAGGCTTTAAACAGGTAACAAGGGGGCTAAAATCCGATCTCTTCAAACAGGTTTTTATCGCTCTTGATGCAGATAAGGACATAAAGATGCTTATCGAAGAAGAGGCAAGTAAAAAATCTGTTGATGTTGTTTATATAAATACAAAAGAAGAGCTTGGAAAACTCTGTGGTATTGAGATAAATGCAGCTGCCGCTGCTTTATTAAAATAAATTTTTATGTAAGGAGGTGCTTTGATGCCAACGATTAATCAATTGATTAAAAAAGGAAGATCAAAAGTAGTTTACAAATCTAAATCACCAGCTTTAGATACAACTTATAACTCACTTAAGAAGAAACAATCTTTAGTAAATGCTCCACAAAAAAGAGGAGTATGTGTTGCTGTAAAGACAGTTACACCTAAGAAGCCAAACTCTGCCTTAAGAAAAGTTGCTAAAGTTAGACTAGTTAATGGATATGAAGTTTCAGCTTACATTCCAGGAATTGGTCACAACTTACAAGAACACAGTGTTGTTCTTATAAGAGGTGGAAGAGTAAGAGACCTTCCCGGTGTACGTTACCACATAATTAGAGGTACACTAGATACAGCCGGAGTTGAAAACAGAAGACAAAGTAGGTCTAAATACGGTTCTAAGAAACCTAAAGAAGAAAAGAAGTAAAAAACAATTTTAGTCGTTGAAATGCAAAGCATTAAATAGATGAAGAGCATTTTGGCGCTAGACGGCTTTTAGAGATTTGCCGAGTACCAATGAATCTACTAAGATAGTTAAGGAGGGAAGAAAAAGTGCCAAGAAAAGGACACGTGCCTAAACGTGAAGTAATGCCTGACGCAAGATACAATGATGTTGTAGTAACAAAGTTAATAAACTCAATCATGCTAGACGGCAAAAAGGGCTTAGCTCAAAGCATAGTTTACGGGGCATTTGATATAGTTGCAGAAAAGACAGGTGAAGACGCTCTTGAACAATTCTACAAGGCTATGAATAACATCATGCCAGTACTAGAAGTTAAGGCAAGACGTATTGGTGGTGCCAACTACCAAGTTCCATTGGAAGTAAGACCTGAAAGAAGACAAACTCTAGCAATAAGATGGCTTGTACAATACTCCAGAGCAAGAGGAGAAAAGACAATGACTGAAAGATTAGCAAAAGAGTTGATGGATGCAGCCAACGGTCAAGGAGCTTCTGTTAAGAAGAGAGAAGAAGTTCACAGAATGGCTGAAGCAAATAAAGCATTTGCACATTATAGATATTAATAATAAGGGGGAAAACTTGTGCCAAGAGAAATTGCACTAAAAGATGTCAGAAACATCGGTATTATGGCGCACATTGACGCAGGTAAAACAACCACAACAGAAAGAATTCTATTCTATACAGGAAAGATTCATAAGATAGGAGAAACTCACGAAGGTGCTGCTACCATGGACTTCATGGCGCAAGAACAAGAAAGAGGTATCACTATCGGTTCAGCAGCAACAACATGTTACTGGAAAAACCACAGAATCAATATTATAGATACACCGGGCCACGTTGACTTTACAGTTGAAGTTGAACGTTCCCTAAGAGTTCTAGACGGTGCGGTTGCTTTATACGACGCTAAAGGGGGAGTTGAACCTCAAAGCGAGACTGTATGGCGTCAAGCAGACAAATACGGTGTACCTAGACTTGCATTTGTTAATAAAATGGACGTCGTAGGTGCAAACTTTGACAGAACACTAAAGATGATGAGAGAAAGATTAAACGCTCATCCAATAGCTGTTCAATTACCAATAGGTAAAGAAGATACATTTAAAGGTATCATAGACCTAATCGCAATGAAAGCTGAATTATACGAAGACGATCTAGGAACAATCATAGATGAATCAGATATTCCGGAAGATTTAGTAGAAACAGCTCAAAAATATAGAGAAGAAATGATCGAAGAAATCGCTGATTTCGACGAAGAAGTTATGGAACTTTACTTAAACGGTGAAGACGTTCCTAACGACATGATTAAAAAAGTATTAAGAAGAGAATGCGTTGCAAACCAAGTAACACCAGTTCTATGCGGTAGTGCATACAAAAACAAAGGTGTACAATTCCTTCTAGATGCTATAGTTGACTACCTACCATCACCTATCGATATACCAGCAGTTACTGGTACAGATAGAGACGGAGAAATAACTGAAAGACCAGCATCAGATACTGAACCATTAGCAGCACTAGCATTTAAGATAGTTACAGACCCATTCGTAGGTAAACTTGCTTATGCAAGAATCTACTCAGGCGTTCTAAAGAGCGGTTCTTATGTATTTAACTCATCAAAGGGTAAGAGAGAAAGAATCGGACGTATCGTATTAATGCATGCTGATAAGAGAGAAGAAATCGAAGAAGCATATGCAGGATCCATCGTTGCTATAGTAGGATTAAAAGTTACAGGTACTGGTGATACACTATGTGCTGAAGACAAACCAATCATACTAGAAGATATGGAGTTCCCAGAACCAGTTATCTCAGTAGCGATAGAACCAAAGACAAAAGCTTCACAAGATAAGATGACACAAGCACTACTAAAGCTTGCTGAAGAAGACCCAACATTTAGAACATATACAGATGAGGAAACAGGTCAAACAATCATCGCCGGCATGGGTGAACTTCACCTAGAAATCATTGTAGACAGACTTTTAAGAGAATTCAAAGTAGAAGCAAACGTTGGTAATCCACAAGTTGCATACAAAGAATCAATCAAGTCAGCTGCAGAAGGCGAAGGTAAATACGTTAAACAATCAGGTGGTCGTGGACAATACGGTCACGCAAGAATCAAAATCGAACCACAACCAGCAGGAAAAGGTTACGAATTTGTTAACGCAATCGTTGGTGGAGCTATTCCAAAAGAATACATCGGACCAGTTGACCAAGGTATACAAGAAGCACTACAATCAGGTGTTATCGCTGGATACCCAGTACTTGACGTAAAAGTTACACTATACGATGGTTCATACCACGAAGTCGACTCATCAGAAATGGCATTTAAGATTGCCGGTTCTATGGCAATAAAAGATGCACTTAAGAAAGCAACTCCTACTCTACTTGAACCTATGATGAAAGTTGAAGTTACTACACCAGAAGAATACATGGGAGACGTAATTGGCGACTTGAACTCAAGAAGAGGTAGAATAGAAGGTATGGAACTTGATAACGGAGCTCAACACGTAAAAGCATTCGTTCCACTTTCAGAAATGTTTGGATACGCAACAAGCCTTAGAAGTAACACACAAGGTAGAGCTAACTACTCAATGCAATTCGATCACTACGATCCAGTTCCAAACAGTATATTAGATAAAGTCATTGGTAATAAATAATTTTTATAGGAGGTAAAAAATGGCTAAACAAAAATATGAAAGAACAAAACCACATGTTAACATTGGTACAATCGGTCACGTTGACCACGGTAAAACAACATTAACAGCAGCTATAACATTAGTACTAAACAAAAGATACGGTAGCGGTGAATTCGTAGACTACGCAAACATCGATAAGGCTCCAGAAGAAAGAGCTAGAGGTATAACAATCAGTACTTCACACGTTGAGTACGAAACACCAAAAAGACACTACGCACACGTTGACTGCCCAGGCCACGCCGACTATGTTAAGAACATGATTACAGGTGCTGCTCAAATGGACGGCGCTATCCTAGTAGTATCAGCTGCAGACGGTCCAATGCCTCAAACAAGAGAACATATCCTACTTGCTAGACAAGTTGGCGTTCCTAAGATTGCAGTATTCCTAAACAAAGAAGACCAAGTAGACGACCCAGAACTAATTGAATTAGTTGAAATGGAAGTTAGAGAACTACTTAGCGAATACGACTTCGACGGAGATAACACTCCTATCGTTGTAGGTTCAGCACTTAAGGCTCTAGAAGATCCAGACGGAGAATGGGGAGACAAGATCGTTAAACTTATGGAAGAAGTTGACGAATACATCCCTCAACCAGAAAGAGCTACAGACCAACCATTCCTAATGCCAGTAGAAGACATCTTCTCAATCACTGGTAGAGGTACAGTTGCTACAGGTAGAGTAGAAAGAGGTACAGTTAAGGTTGGAGATACAGTTGAACTAGTTGGTTTAACAAACGAAGTAAGAGACGTAGTAGTAACAGGCGTTGAAATGTTCCACAAACTACTAGACGTAGCAGAAGCTGGAGATAACGTAGGTCTATTACTAAGAGGTGTTCAAAGAAACGAAATCGAAAGAGGTCAAGTACTTGCTGCGCCTAAGACAATCAAACCACACACTAAATTTAAATCAGAAGTATACGTATTAACAAAAGAAGAAGGTGGACGTCATACTCCATTCTTCAACGGTTACAGACCACAATTCTACTTCAGAACTACAGACGTTACAGGTAACATCACACTAGAAGACGGAGTAGAAATGGTAATGCCTGGTGATAACGCTAGATTTAACATCGAACTTATCACACCTATCGCTATTGAAAAAGGACTTAAGTTCGCTATCAGAGAAGGCGGTAGAACAGTAGGAGCCGGAGTTGTAACTGAAATTCTCGAATAATTTCGATTGATATAGTTATATAAATTTTAAAGAGAGCTGAAAGGCTCTCTTTTTTATGCGCGTTTTTGTAAGATGTATATGAATTGATTGAAAATCATTGCAATTTACTTTATGTAGGTATATAATAATAGTACTCAATTAATTTTTTTGAGTATGCAAGGTGAAAACATTGCAAAAAATATAAAAAGAAAGGAGGGAGAGAAATGAAGAAATTAAATGTGATTATACTAACAATGATACTAAGCTTAGTTATCTTTGCAGGTGTAAACGTTATGGCGATGGATGAAGACACAGTTAAGACAGAAGAGCCAAAGACAGTAATTTCTGAAGAAGCTCCCAAAGGTATTGAGGGAGGAAATACAGCTGAAGAAGTAAAAGCTGAAGAGAAAGAAGAAATTGTAGAGGAAGGAAATAAAGAAGCGAGCGCTCCTATTGAAGACAATGCTACTAAAACAGTAGACGAAAAAGTCAACATGGGGGGGTGCCAAGCTCTAATATAGATACAGACAAGACTGTAGAGCCTGAAGACAAAAAGCCTTCCGATACAAAAGAAGAAACGAAATCAGAAGAAAAAGCAGCTGAAGAAAAGGCTAAGGAAGAAGATAAAAAGTCTGAAGAAACAAAGCCAGAAGAAAAGAAATCTGAAGAAGTAAATCCAGATGAGAAGAAAGATGACAGTACAGAAGCAAAGTCAGATGACGCTAAGAAAAATGCTGAAGCAGAAGTAAAGGCTGAAGAAGAAAAGAAGTCAGACGAAACAAAAGATGCTGATGCTAAAACAGACGAAGAAAAAACTGAAGAAGGCACAGAGGGAAAGGTTGAAGAAAAAACTGAAGAAGGTGAAAATGCTGAAGCAAATACAGATGCTAAAGAGCTTGAAGTTGGTACAGCCTTAGATCCAGATAAACTTACTCCTTTAGGTGCAGGACCAGAAGGTGATAATACACCTATAGAAGTAGATAGTTTTGATAAGTTAAAAGAAGAAATTGAAAGCACTAAAGCTGGTGAAAAAAAGACTATAGTAATTACTGCTAATATTGACATTACAGAAAAAATAACTGTACCTGCTGGTGCAGATATAATTTTAACATCTAATAATCAAGAAAAAGCTGATGATCCTTGGAAAAAAATTGAACAGCCAAAAGATTTTGCTAATCAAGGCGAAAAAAAGCAAAGAGAAATTATCGACGAAGCAAGAGACCGTGGTGAACAAGCTATAAAAGATGCTGAAAAGAATATCATTAAGGAAAATGATGAATATTACTACAACTTTGATGGTAAAGACATAATCATTAAAAGATCAAATACTTTTACAGGGACCATGTTTGAAGTTATTGGTAAACTTAAGCTAGGAGATAAAGATAACTCTATAAGTTTTAACGGAGACAATATTTCTGGTACATTTTTTGATGTCCAAAAAGGTGGAGAACTTACTCTCAAAAATGGAACTATTGCTAACGGTAAAAATTATATAACTGGCGGTGCACCCGTAAAAATACGAGATAAAGCAAAATTCATCATGGATGGTGGAAGAATAACAGCAAATGAAATAATACCTGATGAAACTCAATATTCACTTAATGCTGGTGCTGTGTATGTTTCTACAGGTGGTAAATTCATCATGAATAATGGTATGATTGACCATAATATAGGTGCTGCAGGAGCTGTTTTTGCGGGAGATTTATTTGGTGCACAAGGAAAAGATCTTCTGAAGAATCCTGGCGATGCAGCCATTGTAGAAACTAATGGAGGATATATAATCTCTAATAGTGCAAACACATTACTTAAACTTACAGGAGGTATCGGATTATATTGTGGGGCCACTTTAAATTTAAATGACGGCGTACTTGCAGATAACTTCAATCCTCATACTGGTGGCGCTATATTTATTAGTGATAGTTATATTTATAATGCTCCTAATATATTAGCTCCTGATTATAAAGGAGAGAAGTATGCAGATACTAGTGGTAAATTAGAAATCCATTTAAAGGAAAATAAGACCGAGCTAAATCTTAATGGAGGGTTAATCTATAGAAACAAAGCTAGTTATAACGCTGGTGGCATATATGTTGACAGTAATGATGCTCATTTTAATGCTGCTATGTTGCTAAATAATGAGAGTGGCTTGTTAGGTGGAGGTATCTATATTTCTTATCCACCAAGATTACAATCGCTTAAAAAAATATTAATTAGTGAGAATAAAGCTGAATATCATGGAGATTATCATTTGGATGAAAAGATTGGTGTAACTGGGAAAGGCGGAGGCATTTGGAATTGTCCGACTGGTTATATACACATTGGCGACGGACATTCTGTTTATTCTTTTAATAATGAGGCTGATACAGCTGGGGATGATTTACTATTTTCTAAAAAAACTTCAGCATTTATTCTTAATAAAGAAAATATTAAAGACAAATTCTATTCTCATGTATCACCAGTTACTGAATTTAAAAATATTATTAAATATCTTGAAGATTACAATAGAGATGTAAGTATTCCAGAAAGAATGTCGTATACAGATGATGTAGTTGCCCTTAAAGCAGTATATTCAGAAGACTTAGTAAAAGAAGCTTGGAAAAACTCAGGCGTATTTATAATGGGCAACAAATCAAGCTATGGAGCTGGTTTAGGCTCTAATGCTAATCTTGAAACACCTAAAGATGACGGCAATATTGAATTTGAATTCAATAAAAAGTGGCATCCAGATCTAGAAGATACAGTAGATTTAGACAATACTGACATTCACCTAGACATCTTTATCGTGCCAACAGATGTTGATGAAGCTTATGTAAGAAGCCAATACGGAAAAGACAATAAATTATTTAAGTATGGCGAAGTAACACTAAACAAGGCTAACAACTGGCACACAAGATTCTCGGATTGGAAGAATAACAAGTATTTAGATTTGCCGAACGTAACAAAGGATAACGGACTACCATTTACAAATGAAGAGCTAGCAAAGCGTGGCTACAAATATCTAATCGTTGAAAGAGAAACAGCTTATTCAACTTACATCGATAAAAAGGAAAAAACTGAAAAGAATGGTAAGATTGAAATTACTGGATTAGATAGTGCTACTAAAAAACCAAACTATTTCTTGTATTACATTGATAAAAGCGGTGAAGCTCATTATTTAACAAAGGCAGATGAAAATAACGTATTTACACATCCATTGTTAAATGCTAAGATAGTTAAAGAAATTTACTATGGAGCAGAAAGACCGTTTATTGAAGAGGGTAAAGCAGCTGACGGCAAGAACGGTTATGCAAAGACTGATAAAGGATACGCTTTCTTTATTAAAGAAGAAAAAGATGGCTTAGTATTATACCTACCACATCTTTATAACGAAGGTGATGGAAGTGTAAAATTTAAGTATCATACAGGAGACAATAGCCAAGAAAAAACTGTTAAAGTATATGAGTTTGATATAACAAACAGTCCTTATGGTGATGCTAAAATCACAAAGGCTTGGGAAACTGGCAATGGCGAAAGACAAATTCCTGACGAAGTAAGCTTCTATGTACTAGAAAATAATAAGAAGATAATCGAATCTTATTATGAAGATGCCAATGGCAAGATCGTCCCAGTATATAAATCAGTAACAGTTAGAAAAACCGATGGATGGACTGCTACCATTGATAAACTTAACCCAATACTATTAAAGAATGGAGCTTATAGTGTTGAGGAGATAGCTGTACCTGGTTTTACAGCATCTTACAAAATTGTAAGTACTGAAGAAAAAGACAGCGAAACAAGCATACAATTCCGTCTAAAAATGCTAGATGACTTTGAAAAAGACAATAAGAAAGAAGATGGAACAAAGTTTGTAGCTTCATTAGGTGATATCGATATCAATTTATATATTGATGGAGAGCATCGTTACACTAAGAAGATTGAATCTAAGGCTGCTAATGAGAGTGTTGAGTACACTCTTGATGACGGCAAGGTTCTATTTGGATTCAATGGAGAAAAAGTATCTGTTTATGCTAAGGGTATGAACATTAAAGTTAGATACTACAATGCGATGGAAAATGATATCTTAGGGAAATCATTCAATATATATCTTCAAAGAGATGAGTTTGGAAGATACAATCTAATGGTTCCAAACGTTTTAAAGGATGGAGAATACTACAAGGCATTCAAAGTTACTGAAAAGGATAAAAATACTGCTGGGGATTATCCTGAAATCGAAAAGTTTATTGTAGATAAAGACTCTTACAAGAAAGTTGAGTACACATTTGAGGTAACAAACACGCCTGAACCAAACGAACCAGAACCAAGAAAGACATTTGTTAGAGTAAATAAAGTTTGGGAAGCTCTTGGTGAAACTAGAGATATACAAGTTGAGCTGTATATCAATGGCGAAGCAAGCGGCAAAATTCTTACTTTAAACGCAGCTAACGGCTGGAGCGCAAGCTTCACTGGTCTAGACATTGATGATGGTATGGGCAATCTATATGTTTACACTGTTAAAGAAGTAGGCGAAAACGATAACATCTACAATATCGACGATAGAAAGTTCGAAGTAAGCTACTCTGGTGATATGTACAAAGGATTTACTATAGTAAATAAAGAAGTACCACCAGAAGAACCTGAGGAACCAGAAGAAGAAAAACCTGAAGAGCCGGAAGAACCAGAAGAAGAAAGAGAAAAACCACAAGATAAGAACAGATTACCAAAAACTGGTGTAACAGAAGACGCTTTAAGTATATTCTTAGGCTTAATGATCTTACTTGGACTTGTATATATCAAGAAAAAGTATATCTTAGAAAAAAGTAAATAAACAAGTTAATTAAATACTAAAGTTTAAAATCTACCCTCCTTACTATAAATTAGTGAGGAGGGTATTTTATGCTTAAAATTTAAAGAATATCATTGCAATTTACTTTATGTAGGTATATAATAATAGTACTCAAATAAATATTTTTGAGTACGCAAAGTGAGAACATTGCAAAAAACAAATAAATGAAAGGGGGTGAAAATAGTGAAAAAAAGAGTTATAATAATTTTTTTAACTTTGCTTTTTACTATTCTAGCATTTGGTAAAGTAGATCTAAATGCAAAAACAAAAGATGAAGGAACACAATTGGAGGAAACAGCTCTAAGTGAAGCAGCATCAGAAACAGAAGAAAGAAAAGAAATAGTAGAAACACCTCAAGAAGATAAAGAAAGTAAAAAAACAGATGAAAATTTAGAGGAAAAACAAGATCTTGCAACAAAAGAAGAAAGTGAAAATCTAGAAGAAAAGTCAGAAGAAAAGTCATCTGAGGAAGACAAAGAAGCTAAAGAAGAAACAGAAAACAAAACTGAAGAAGAAACAAAAGAAGAAGCAGAAGATCAACAAGTTTCTGATGCAGAAAAAGACGCTGTTGATCAAGAAAGCAAAGAAGAAAAAATTACAAACGACGAAGAAAAAGCTGAAGAAAAAATCGAAGAAGAAAAGAAGCAAGACGAAAATAAAGATGCTGATGCTAAAACAGACGAAGAAAAAGCTAAAGAAACAAAGACTGAAGAAGAAAAAGCTAAAGAAGGCACAGAAGAAAAAACTGATGAAAAAGCTGAAGAAGGCGAAAATGTTGAAGCAAATGCAGAAGCAAAAGAACTAAAAGCTGGAGAGACACTTGAAGTAGCTGAGTTAGCAGAAAATCCTATAGCTTTAGGAGCAGGACAAGGTGAAGGCGGAAAGGTTATTGAAGTCGAATCATATGATCAATTAGTAGAAGCTATTAATAATGCAGAAGATGGCGTTGAAACAACTATAGTTATAACACAAAGTTTTGAAATAACTAAAACTATCACTATAGGTGAAAAGAAAATCATTGTATTAACGTCTAAAAATGATAAGCCTATGGATGGCAAATGGAAACCTATAGAGCAACCAAAAGATTATGCTGATTATGGAGAAGAAAAGCAAAGAGATATCATCGACAAAGCAAGAGAACGTGGCGAAGAAGCCATAAAAGATGCTGAAAATAATATCACTAAGGAGAACGATGAATATTACTACAACTTTGATGGTAAAGACATAATCATTAAAAGATCAAATACTTTTACAGGGACCATGTTTGAAGTTAATGGAACACTAACTCTTGGCAATAAGAATAGTCCAATTAACTTTGATGGAAATAAAAAAGAAGTTACGCTGCCAACAGGAAGTGAAGGTCAATTTTTTAAAGTTAATGATAAAGCCAAACTTACGTTAAAAAATGGCATTATAGCCAATGGAAAAGCGGAGGCAGGCTATTCAGCAGCTGTTAGCGTAGAAAAAGGTGGAGAGTTCACCATGGAAGGTGGACGTATTAGCTCAAACTATACGTATTCAAATTCTACTTATCCAACATCTGCTGGTGCCGTCTATGTTTCAATTGGTGGAAAATTTAATATGAAGAATGGTTTAATAGACCATAACAAAGGTTCTGCAGGTGCTATAACAGCTGGTGACTTATATGGAGCTGGAGATAGCGTTAATTTATATGAGACAAAAGATAAAGCAGCTTTAGTTAATATTGAAGGTGGAAAAATTATTAGCAATAGTTCTACTGGAAAAATATTGGCTGGAGGTATTGTTATTTTCCCAGCTGCTACTTTAAATATTAATGATGGCATTATTGCTAATAATACATCATATGACCATGCGGGTGGAATAACAATCTCTGATCAATTTGTATCTAATTATGATAATGCTTTAAATGGAAGTTGGGTAGAAACTAGGGGAAATTATGATGAGTATGTAAAACATTTCAAAGCGGAAGCTAATTTTGATGGCGGTTTATTATTTAAGAACATTTCAAAAAGATCTGGAGGGGCTGTATTTGTTGATAGTAATCATGTTCATTTTAATAGAACAATGATTTTAAATAATAGTGCAACGATGTTTGGTGGAGCGGTATATGTTTCTTTTCCACCAAGAGTTCAAGAGCTAAGAGAAATGCTGATTACTGAAAATAAAACAAAAGCTTCTGGATTTTATGGCAAACTTGATGCATTTTGGGGAGGACCAAACGTAGGTGGAGGAATTTGGAACTGTCCAGATGGATATTTTCACATTGGGGATCGCCACAGCGTATATGTATTTAATAATAATTCAAAAAAGGGTGCAGATTTTGTTTTTTCAAAGAAAACAGACTATTTTAGAATAAACAAAAAAAATGTAGCTGATCAATTTTACTCTTTTATATCTCCAGTAACTAAGGATGGAAATATTATTAAGTACTTTAATGATGAATCAGGCTATATGCTACCACCATCTATGTCTTATACTAGGGATCTTGTTTATTTGAAAGCTATTTATGATGAGAACTTAAAAGCAGAAGCGTGGAAAAATTCAGGAACATTTATTATGGGCAATCAAGCAGGATACGGGGCCGGCATTGGTTCAGATGCTAGCATACAAACTCCTGATGATAAGGGCGATATAGATTTTAAATTTAAGAAGCATTGGGATGAAAGTATTGATAAAAATGAATATAAATACAAAGACATACATCTAGACATATATATCGTTCCTAACTATGTATATGACGTTTATAAAAAGACGAGTGAAGGTTATAAAAATGAACCTCATGAAATTGATGATATATACGTAAGAAGTCAGTATAATTATAACTATAATATATATAAGTATGGCGAAGTTATTTTAAACGAAAATAATAATTGGGGAAAAAGTTTTTCTGATTATAAAAACAATCTTTATCCAGAATTCCCATCTTATATAAAAGATAATGGCTTACCATTTACTCCACAAGAATTGGCAGCTAAGGGCTTGAAGTATATGTTTATCGAAAGAGAAACAGGTTATGCAACTACTATTGAAGAAAACTATAAAGAAGAAAAAAATGGTAAGATTGAAATATCAAGAGAACTCAGTGCAGATTATGATGATATTGACAAATTAGGCAGCCCTGACTATTATTTATACTATGTAGATGAGTTTGGCCATGCACACTATTTAACTAAGGCTGTGAAACAAGGAGAAGGCATTAAGGGTATTTTTTCACATCCTATTCTTGACCAAAATATTGTTGGAATAGAATTTTATGGAAAAGATCGTAATTACGTTGAAGAAGCTAAAAAATATGATAGTTGGATTAAATACTTTGAAGAAGAAGGAGATTTTGATTCTGCAGATTACTATAGAGCTATAAGAGATTTAAAGGGTTACAAATCTGGAGATGAAGCTTATGCTTTCTTCTTAAAGAGAGATAAGGATGGCTTGAAACTATATGTTCCTTATTTATTCATACAAAACTGGGACGAAGAAGGATACAGTGGTTTTAAGTATAAAGTTCTTGACAATAGTAAAGAAAAGATTGTTAAAACGTATGAAATAGATGTTACAAATAGACCATATACAGATGCTAATATTGAAAAAACTTGGAAGATGCTTACTGAAGACGAAATAAGACAAGCACTTGGAGAGCATAACAATAAAGTTGAAGTTAAAAACAGAGATATTCCTGATCAAGTAAATTTCTATTTATTAAAGAACAATAAAAAAATTATTGTTGATTATATTAGAGATAAGATAGGCAGACTTTTTCCAGTATATAGAACAATTACGGTAAGAAAAAATGATGACTGGAAAGCCCATGTAGGAAATTTGGATCCATTTTTACTTCAATCTGGCGCATATAGTATTGAAGAAGAACCTATAGAAGGGTTTAAATCCAGCTTTAAAATTATAAAGGGAAAAGATGATGATAAGCCTACAGAGTTAAGATTTCGTGTAAACGTTCCATTAGAATACAGATTGATAGAGGGATATGATGAGGATGAGGAAGATTACAAATATGTAGAATCATTAAAAGAATATTTTAATGAACATTTTGGTGATATCAAAATTAATTTGTTGATTAATGGAAAAGTTGTTGACACAAAAAAAATGAAATGGATTAAGGAAGTCAATGATTTAGGAGAATATGGTATAAGAATTTTTTATTCTTTAGATTCTGATAATATTCTTTTTGGCTTTGATGGCAAAGATATTAGCGTTTATACTAAAGGTAAAAATATTAGAGTAAAGTACTATAATTCCATGGATAATGCTGCTGGTCTTACAAATTATAATATTTATCTTGAAAAGAATAAAGATGGTGCATATACTTTGTATTCACCAAACTTATTAAAAAAAGGAAAGTTTTATAAAATGCTCGAAATAACTGAGAAAGAACGTAATTCTGGATATATTTATCCACTAATAACAGAATTTAAAGCTTCTCCTTATGAGAAGAGCACTTACACTTTCTTAGCTACTAACGAAGAACTTCCACCAGAACCACCTACACCAGAACCAAGAAAGACATTTGTTAGAGTAAATAAAGTTTGGGAAGCTATTGGCGAAACTAGAGATATACAAGTTGAGCTGTATATCAATGGCGAAGCAAGTGGTAAATTCCTTACTTTAAACGCAGCAAATAATTGGAGCGCAAGCTTCACTAATCTTGATTTAGAAGATGAATCGGGAAGAAGATACACATACACTGTTAGAGAAGTAGGCGAAAACGATAACATCTACAATATTGACGATAGAAAGTTCGAAGTAAGCTACTCTGGTGATATGTACAAAGGTTTCACTATACTAAATAAAGAAGTTCCACCAGAAGAACCTGAGGAACCGGAAGAACCTGAAGAAGAAGAACCACATGAACCAGAAGAAGAAAAACCTGAAGAACCAGACAAACATGTAATACCAAAGACTGGCGTTACAGAAGACGTTTTAGGTATATTCTTAGGCTTAGTGATTTTACTTGGACTTGTATATATCAAGAAAAAGTTTATCGTAGAAAAAAGTAAATAGTTAAATCTATTATCACAGATATCTGCTAGGCATATATGAGTCTGGCAGATATTTTTTGCGAAAAAAAGGCTGTATAATATCTATTGGGGAGTAAAACCTCAATAGATATTTTTTTGATAAAA
>UQDI01000029.1 GCA_900539725.1 uncultured Eubacteriales bacterium
TTTTATCAAAAAAATATCTATTGAGGTTTTACTCCCCAATAGATATTATACAGCCATTTTTTATAGCGTCTTTATTTTTATTGATTAGGCTCGCTTGATTTATATTTATTTTTTTATTTTAAGGAATATTTCTTTATTCACAAAAATTATTTATTTTACCCTGGATCATAAATTGACCATGGGACTTCGCAGAGCAAGCGAGTTCAAGGGCTCACTTGAATGTAAAATTTCGTATTTAATAAAAAATATCTTTATTCACTAACTTTTCTCTATTTACTCTGGATCATAAATTGACCATGGGACTTCGCAGAGCAAACGCGATGATTGGACGATGTGGACTGACGAAGCAAGCGGAACGTACTAAACGTACACGAGCATTGCCGAGGAAGGAACGAGTTCAAGGGCGCGTTTGAATGCGAACTAAGCTTTGAAGATCACTTTCATAGTAGTTCCTTCGCCCACAGTACTCATCACATCTATCGATCCACCCATATCTTCAACTATATGCTTAACTATGGATAGACCAAGGCCTGTTGAGTTTGTATTTCTATTTCTTCCCTTGTCGACCATGTAGAAGCGCTCGAATATACGAGGGATTTCGTCTTTCTCAAGGCCGATCCCTGTGTCTGAAATTTTGCTTATGATATTGTCTCCGCGTTTTTCGACGGAGATTGTAAGCTTGCCGCCATCTTTATTGTACTTGATAGCGTTTGAGATTAGGTTTCTATAAAGCTCTGAAAGCATGCCAAGTGGCACGTTTTTCTTAAGTCCATCTTCGATGTGGCACTCTACTGATAAATTTTTCGCGTCAATTTTGCCCTTATATAGCTCTAAGATATTCTCTATAGTCTCTTTAATCGAAACTTCTTCTTCGCTCTTTAGCTCTGGTCTTTCGTCTAGCTTCGATATCATGATGATGTTATCGATCAAGCGTAGCATTTGACCTGCTTCGTCAAAGATGATGCCGGAGAATTTTTTGATGTCCTCTTCCTTAACCATGCCGTTCTTAATTAGCTCTGCGTAGCCAGATATCGATGTTAGCGGGCTCTT
This sequence comes from uncultured Eubacteriales bacterium, assembly GCA_900539725.1. Classification (GTDB taxonomy): domain Bacteria; phylum Bacillota; class Clostridia; order Tissierellales; family Peptoniphilaceae; genus Fenollaria. The sequence goes on from UQDI01000029.1 coordinate 1,051, forward strand.
TAGCTCGTGCGAAACGTTCGCGGAGAATTCGCGTCTAAGCTTTTCGGCCTTTTTCTCGTCGTTTACGTCAAGAACTAGCATGATGATGCCTGTAAGGGCACTGCCATTCTCAATTGGGGAAAGATATATCTTTAGGTTGTCTTCGTCGACCATGATCTCGAAGCTCGATGACTTGTGCGTTTGAATTAAATCATTTAGTCTAGTAGATACCTCTTGGCTCCTTGTTAGTCTCACGACGTCCATCTCTGTATAATCAGTTTGCATATTTGACTTAAATAGCTTCTTCGACGCGTCGTTGAGCTGAACGACCTTTAAGTCAGTGTCAATGAGTACCAGGCCTTCGTTCATGTTTCTAAGTATCTCATTTACTGTTGATTCCTTAGTTTCAAGGCTTTCTATATAGCCTTTGATGTCTTTATTTTTTCTCTCTATAGTCCTTATGAATGGACTTAGTTCGTCGTAAACGTCGATTTTAGCTGTATTGAAGTCGTCTCTGTGTAAGTGCTCTGCAGCGTAATCGATAGGCAATAGCAGTTTGTCTACGAGTTTTTTGTTTATTAGTAAAAGCACTAGGATCAATAGTATTGACATAAGTAGTATAAGTGGAACTACTTTCATAAATGAGCCAAGTATTGATTCTGTTTGCTTTGATAGCCTTATTACGTTGCCGTCCGCCATGAGAGAAGCGTAGTAGTATGTGTTTTTATTAAGTGTATTTGATAGTCTCACGTCTTTGCCGATGTTTCCGTTTAAGGCTTCTTTAATCTCTTTTCTTCCCGCATGGTTCTCCATAGTAGATGGGTCAGAGAAGTTGTCGTAGATGACTGCGCCACTTGGATCTACTACAGTTGCGCGGATATTGTTATTAAAGGTGCCGATCTTTTCTAATGTCTCTACGTCCATTTGCGAAGCGAGTTTCAATTCGTCTTGTAGGTCTCTAAGCTCATTTGCGCTAGTATTTTTGTATGTTATAAGTACTGTTAGCGAGACGGTTATTAGTATAGTTAGAAAAAAGCAAATGGCGTAGGTGATGTTTAGTTTTTTCTTCACTTTTCGTCACCAACCTTATAGCCAAGGCTTCTGATAGTCTTGATAATGCCTTGATATGGCTCAATCTTCGATCTTATCGAGGCGATGTGAACGTCAACGGTTCTTGTCTCTCCTTCAAAATCGTAGCCCCAGATCTTCTCTATAATCCTGTCTCTTGTTAGGACGATGTTTGGGTTCGATAGTAAAAAGTATAAGAGCTCAAACTCTTTATAAGTAAGGGAGATGGGCTTGCCATCAACTGTTGCGGTCCTTTTATCGTAGTCGAGTCTGATGCCAGCGTAATCAAGTACATCGCCAGCGTTCACTTTGCTGCGTCTAAGAAGGGCTCTGACCCTTGCTAAGAGCTCCAAGACGCTAAATGGCTTTGTGATGTAGTCATCGGCGCCTCTATCGAGCCCTGTAATCTTGTCAAACTCAGTAGTCTTAGCTGTTAGCATAATTACGGGGATGTTCTTTAGTGCGGCATCCCTCTTCATTTGATCAAGTATTTCAAGTCCGCTTGTGCCAGGCAGCATGATGTCGAGCATAACTAGCGTTGGCACTTCTTTTTTTACTCTTGCGAAGAACTCATCAGCATTCTCAAAGCCTTCAGCCTTGTAATTTTCATTGTGCAGTGCATATAGAACTAGGTCCCTAATGCTCCTGTCGTCTTCAACTATATATATCATAGCTCCTCCTACTCATAGTGCTTAGAAGTGATTGAAAATACGCTCCAGTCCGCGATAGATTCTGCGTTGTCGCCGATTCTTTCGAAGTACTTCGCAATTTGTATGATGTCTATAAGCCTTAGAGCGTCATCTTTTTTATCGCCAATCTTCTCTACGACCTCACTCATTATGTGGCTGAATAAAGCGTCAATCTTGTCGTCAGAGGCGATGACCTTGTAGCTCTCTTCCAAATCGCCAGTGATAAAGGCGTCAATCGCGCTCTTTAACATCTTCTTAGTCGATAGGCACATATCCAAAATCTCTTCAGTGAAGTCCTCGCCGATACTTACAAAATTAAGTAGGCCAGCGACTTCAATCACGTGTCCGCCAATCTTTTCAACGTTTCTGATGATGTTTAAAGTAGACGAAACAAACCTTAAATCCTTCGCAACCGGTTGTTGAGTCGACATGATTTTAAGACATAGAGTCTCGATGTTTCTGTTATACTCGCGAATTTCGTCCTCTTTACTCTCAATCTCGTGAAGCTGATCTTTGATATCAGCATCCTCCACAGCCGTCTCTATAGTCACCTTCATGTCCATCAGCATCTTTTCAACGATAGCACTATATAAAATGATTTCATTCTTTAAATTTTCTAATTCATTAATGTATCTTGTTCTTACCATGATTATACCCCTTTTTTAACCGAATCTACCAGTGATATAGTCTTCAGTCTTTTTATTTTTTGGATTTTGGAAAATGGCGCTCGTTTGATCCGATTCAATGATTTCGCCTTCAAAGAAGAAGGAGCAGTAGTCCGATATACGAGCCGCTTGTTGCATGTTGTGCGTCACGATGACGATGGTGTAGCGGTCTTTTAGTGATTCGCATAATTCTTCGATCTTCGATGTCGATATTGGGTCAAGAGCCGATGTCGGCTCGTCCATCAATAGTACTTCCGGTTCAACAGCTAGTGCCCTTGCTATGCAAAGCCTTTGTTGCTGTCCTCCTGATATTTGAAGAGCGTTTCTCTTTAGTTTATCCTTTACCTCGTCCCAAAGAGCCGCACCTTGTAGTGATCTTTCTACTATGATGTCAAGGTCCTTTTTCTTCTTAATACCGTGCACACGGGGGCCATAAGCAATGTTATCGTAGATAGACATGCTGAATGGGTTTGGTTGCTGAAAAACCATGCCGACCCTCTTACGAAGCTCGTTCACATCAACTTTTGGAGCGTAGATGTCCTCGCCATCCAAAGTGATCTCGCCAGTGATTTTTACACCATCGACAAGATCATTCATTCTATTTAAACTCTTTAATAGCGTTGACTTACCACAGCCAGATGGGCCAATGAAAGCCGTGATTTTGTTCTCAGGCATATCCATAGACACATTCTTTAGCGCCTGAAAATCACCATAAAAGAGGTCAACATTTTTAACTTCAATTTTATTCATTATTTCATAACCTTTCTTGATAATTTTGTTGAAAGCATATTGATAATTACAACCACAATCAGTAAAACAAAGGCAGTTGCAAAGCTTGCTTCAACGTGGAAGCCCTCGTCACTTAGTACGTACATGTGTAGGGCAAGCGTCCTTCCTGATTCGTTAAGCGCCTTTGGCATGGCAGTCGCAGTACCTAGAGTGTAGATAAATGCAGCAGTTTCGCCGACGATTCTACCTATAGAAAGTATGATACCTGCCAAAATTCCGTTCATAGCTGGAGGTAAAACTACTTTGAATATCGTCGATAGTTTTCCTGCGCCTAGACCAAAAGAGGCCTTTCTAAACGAGTCAGGCACAGCTAGTATCGCTTCTTCCGACGTTCTTATTATGATTGGCAAAACCATGATGATGGCGGTTAAGACGCACGCCATGATTGAGTATTGCATTTGAAGCTCATATACAAAGAAGATCATACCAAATAGACCGTAGATGATAGACGGGATACCAGCCAGTGACTCGGTACCAAGTCTAATGATCTTTACGATTTTCGAGCCCTTCTTCGAGTATTCACTTAGGTAAATGGCGCTCGCGACACCTATAGGCACGGCTACCAGTAAAGTGAGAACAACAACTACAAGCGTCACAATTAAGCTTGGCAGCATCGATACGTTTTCACTTGTGTACTTAGGCGCGAATAATGATAGCTTTAGGTTTGGTATACCATTGACCGAAATGTAAAGGATTATGAAGACAAGTGTAGCCAAAGTGAAGTAGGCAGCGACTTTGATCAGTATTTTCAAAAATTTACTCATAATTCTTTTCACTTCCTTTAATAAAGTAGAATATAGTGTTAATTATCAAAATGAAGATAAATAGGACCATGGCAGTCGCGACAAGTCCTTGTCTGTGCTTTGGTGTAGCGTATGCCATCTCTATAACTATATTTGTTGTAAGCGTTCTAACCCCTTGTGTAATGGAAGTTGGGATTCTAGGCTGATTACCTGCGATTAAGTAAACAGCCATAGTTTCACCGATCGCTCTACCTATGCCTAAGATGAAAGAGGAGATGATCCCGCTCTTTGCGGCAGGTACAACGACTTTAAATATACTTATTTCCTTACTTGCGCCGAGTGCTACTGAACCTTGGTAGAATGACTTTGGGACGGCTCTTAATGATGACTCACATATGGAGATTATAGTTGGAAGTATCATTATTCCTAAAAGTAGGGATGCCGTTATTATATTCATGCCGTCACCGCCAAACGCCTTTCTTACAAGAGGCACAATAACTACAAGGGCAAAGAAACCATATACAATTGAAGGGATGCCCGCCATTAGCTGAACGGCTGGCTCCAGTATTTTGTATGCTTTTTTATTGGCATAGAAAGCCATATATATGGCAGTCAAAAGTCCTATAGGCAGACCTATGATGATGGCGCCGAGCGTTGTATACACACTGCCAACTACCATTGACACGATACCGTAAGATGCGGGAACGTTTCTAGGAGCCCATACTTTGCCAAATAAAAATGCTTTTAGTCCGTACTCTTTTACAAATGGAATGCCTTCAGAAAAAATGAAGTAGCATATAAGTAATAGAGCAAAGACAGATATTAGAGAGATGACAAAGAAGAAATACTTCATGAAATTCTCTTTAAAATTTTTATTCATAATTACTCCTTATAAAATTATGGAGGGCTCAAATCTGGCCCTCCTCAAGAAATTTTCTTTTAGTCTAAATTATTTAATATCTCCCCAAGTTTTTGTTTCACCTACGAAGATGGCTTTGATTTGATCAAGACTTAAATCGTCTACAGCATTTTCATTGTTAACTATAACAGCGATACCGTCTTTAGCGATAACTACGTTAGTTAATTCAGCCTTTTCTTCGTCAGATAAGTCTCTTGAAGCCATACCTAAATCAGCTGCACCTTCGATAGCTGCTTGGATACCAGCAGATGATCCAGTTGATTGGATTTCGATCTTAACATCTGGATACATTTCCATGTATTTTTCAGCGAACTTTTCCATAAGTGGGGTAACAGAAGTTGATCCACCAACTACAAGCTTACCAGATTGAGAATTTTGTTTGTATTCAGCTGCTGCTGTGTCAACTTGAACGTATTTGTTTTCAAGAACCATTTCTTGACCTTCCTTAGACATCATAAAGTCGATGAAGTCCTTCTTAAGTCCGTCTGCTTCGCCCTTGTATACAATGTTGAATGGTCTTGCAATCTTATAAGAACCGTCTAAAACGTTATCAGCGCTAGCTTCAACGCCTTCAACCTTAGCAGCCTTAACGCTATCGTTTAAAGAACCTAAAGAGATGTAACCGATGGCGTTCTTGTCACCATTAACAGTCATTAGAACAGCGTTAGTAGATTTTTGAACAACAGCGTCAACAGTAGTTCTGTCAACCTTAGTGTCTCCGTCCTTTTCTTCGATACCAGTGATTTCGATGAAAGCTCCTCTAGTACCAGAACCGTCTTCTCTTGAAATTACAGTGATAGGTTCGTTAGAAGCTTCAGGTGCTTGTTCTTCAGTTTTTTCTTCAGTATTTTCTTCTGTTTTTGTTTCAGTAGCTGTTTCAGCTGGTTTTTCTTCGTCCTTAGAGCAAGCTACTAGAGAGAATGCTAATACAAGTACTAGCAATAATGAAATTAATTTTTTTGTCATTTTTAAATAACACTCCTTTAAATTATTTTTACAAGTTGATTATAGTGGCCTTGTGTTAAGAATGTATATTAATTTTGTAAAGATTATGTAAAATATGTAAAATTTTGCATTCGATTTGCGATCTTGGCTAGTTTCGAATTATTTTGTCGCTGCGGAGTGCGTTTAGCACACCTCACTCCAAAAAATTCTGCACAACGCCAATCTCATCAAATCGCTCTGCAAAATTTATTTATATACATAATTGATTTTTTTCTTTGCGTGATTTTAATACAGTGACTATTTAATTAGAAAAGTGACTTTCACGAGCGCAGCCTTCGGAATAAATTGCAATTAGTGAGAAAAGATATGTTCCAAAAGCAGCGCATTGAGACAAATTGCTTCAATTGCTTTGCGTAGGACGACGGCCATAAATCCATCTAGTGGAGCGTAGCGTAACGAATATGGATTTATAGTCGGACAAGCTTAGCAATTGTCAATTTGTTGAACTAAGCTGCGTGGAACTATCTTTTTGATGTGCAAGCGAACGAAATCACTTTTCGATGAATAAGCAAATAAAACAGATTTCGCAAAAAGTCTTTCTCGTGAAAAATGTTTTTTTAATAAGATTACCCAGACTATATATTAAAAGGAAGAGAAGTGTAAGTAAAAGAAAAAAATCAATCCCCCAGCGTATACCATCAGCCCAGCATATGCCATCAGCTCAGCATATGCCATTCGCCCGGCGTATGCCATCAGCCCGGCGTATACCATCCACCCGTCATTAGCAAAGAAAATCAATCGAAGGGGCAAGGCCATGCGCGTGGTGAGGGCTATTACTCATAAAATATTTTCCAAGTTCTTGTAATTTCATCTCAAATAAGGTATAATAAAGGGTGAAGTAATTTAAAGAAGGTGAAAAGATGGGATTATTCTCAAAAATATTTGGCTCTACTTCGGATAGGGCTATTAAAAAGAACAGATCACAAGTTGAAGAGGTTATGGCTTTGGAGGATTCTTACTCGAAGCTATCGGACGAGGAATTAAAGGATAATACTAATAAATTAAAGGAAAGACTTAAGGGCGGTGAAACGCTTGATGACATTTTACCGGAGGCGTTTGCGACTGTTAGGGAAGCTTCGAAGAGGGTTCTAGGCATGACGCCATACAGGGTGCAAGTCGAAGGCGGCATCATTTTGCATCAAGGCCGCATCGCTGAGATGAAAACTGGTGAAGGTAAGACTTTGGTTGAGACTATGCCGGCTTACTTAAATGCGCTTGAGGGCAAGGGTGTACACATCGTCACTGTAAACGACTACCTTGCTAAGCGTGACAGGGACTGGATGGGCAAGGTTTTTGAATATCTTGGTCTATCTGTAGGCTGCATCGTTCACGATATGCCTAAGGAAGATAGGAAAATAGCTTACGCATCTGACATAACTTATGGTACTAACAATGAATTCGGTTTCGACTACTTAAGGGACAACATGGTTATCTACAAGGAAAATATGGTGCAAAGGGACTTAAATTACGCCATTGTCGACGAAGTGGACTCCATATTAATAGATGAGGCGAGAACGCCACTTATCATTTCTGGTCAAGGTGACAAATCTACTGATCTTTATGAGCTTGCGAAGACTTTTGTATCGCGTCTATCGGTTAGGGTGCAAGACCCTGACGAGCACGTGGATCCTCTTGATAGGTTTGTTAAGCAAGAGGAAGAGGAGGAAGAGACTAAGGACTACGTTGTCAACGAAAAGGACCGTTCTGTGCTATTAACAGAGCTTGGTACTAAGAAGGCGGAGGAATTTTTCAAGGTGGAAAACCTCTCTGACATTGAGAATATGGAGATCATTCACCATATTAATCAAGCGATGAAGGCTAGGAGCCTTATGAAGAAGGACAAGGACTATGTTGTGAAAGATGGCGAGATCATCATTGTTGACGAGTTTACTGGCCGTTTGATGTTTGGTAGACGCTACTCGGATGGTCTACATCAAGCGATTGAGGCGAAGGAAGGTCTTGAGGTTAGGAGCGAGTCGAAGACTTTGGCGACTATAACTTTCCAAAACTACTTTAGAATGTACAAGAAACTTTCGGGTATGACTGGTACTGCAAAGACTGAAGAGGAGGAATTCCAAGACATCTACCACATGGACGTTATTGAGATACCGACTAACAAGCCGGTTATCAGAGTGGATAATCCTGACGAGATTTATAGAACTGAGGCTGAGAAATTTGGCGCTGTTATTGATGATATCAAGGCTAGACACGAAACAGGTCAACCAGTTCTAGTCGGAACCATATCCATAGAAAAGTCGGAAGAGCTATCGAAACTACTTAAAAAGACTGGCATCAAGCATGAGGTCTTGAACGCGAAGTTCCACGACAAAGAAGCGGAGATCGTTGCTCAAGCGGGCCGTTTGGGTCAAGTTACGATAGCGACTAATATGGCGGGCCGTGGTACCGACATCATCTTAGGCGGTAACCCTGAGTTTATGGCTAAGCAAGCAATGAGAAGAAAGGGTTTATCTGAGGAAGAGATGGCGCAAGTTGACTCTCACGAGGACACTATGGATGCTGAAATACTAAAGAATAGAAAAGAATACGACGAATACGTTGAACAATATAAGAAGGAACTTCAAGAGGAAAAGGCTAAGGTTATTGATGCAGGCGGCTTACACATCATCGGTACTGAAAGACACGAGTCAAGACGTATCGACAATCAACTCCGTGGTCGTGCCGGCAGACAAGGTGACCCCGGTTCATCGACATTCTATATATCGGCTGAAGACGACTTAATGCGTCTATTTGGCGGCGACAGATTTAAAAACGCCATCGACATGATGAAGATGCCTGAGGGCGACTCGATAAAATCGCCAGTATTGACAAGGCTGATTGAGTCGGCTCAAAGAAAGGTCGAAGGAAACAACTACGGTATCAGAAAGCACGTTCTTAAGTACGATGACGTAATGAACAAGCAAAGAGAAGTCATCTACGCTGAGAGAAAGAAACTTCTTGAAGGCGCTGATTTTAGGGATAATATCACTGCCATGATCAAGGATGTCATAGCTGGTTTTGTTAACACAATGACTTTTGAAAAGGAAGACTGTGGCGATTGGGACTTCAAGAGCTTATTCATGCACCTTAAGGCCATTTTCGATATAGATATGGAAGATATTAATGGCCTAAACACTAAGGACATTCTCAAGGATGAGCTAATTGACATGCTTACAGAGCACGCGCTTAAAAAATACGAAGCGAAGGAAAATGAATTTACTCCTGAAAAGTTCAGAGAGATAGAGAGAATCGTGCTTCTACAAGTTGTTGACGACAAGTGGATGGATCACATCGACGCGATGGATCAGTTGAAGCAAGGTATTGGACTTAGGTCCATGGCGCAAGAGGACCCTGCTAGGGCCTACGCAATTGAAGGCTTTGACATGTTCGAGGCGATGAATGAAGCAATCAAGGAAGACACTTTAAGAATTTTATTCCACGTTGAAGATCCAAGCAAGGTTAAGAGAAGAGAGCAAAATAAGAATATAAAGGAAGGTTTTGAAGGCGCGGGTTCTGACGAAAAGAAGAAGCCATACGTTAGAAAAACTAAAAAAGTTGGCAGGAACGATCCTTGCCCATGCGGAAGCGGCAAGAAGTACAAAAACTGCTGTGGAAGGAATGAGTAATGAAGACATTACAAGAGTATAAGGAAGATTACGCGAATTTTAATGAGAGATATATCAAGTTAGGGGACTATCTTTGACGCTGATGGTCTAAGAGAGACTAAGACGAAGCTTGAGAGGAAGATGGCTGAGCCGTCATTCTGGGATGACAAGGACGCGGCAGATATAGTGATTGACGAGCTTAAGGACGTTACTACGCCTCTAAATAGCTACGAGGAGATAGGATCAAATCTTGAGGACATGGGCGTCTACATCGAGCTCTACGAAGAGGAAAGGCCTGATAATTACAAGGCTCTACATGATTTGGTGGAGTCAATAGACAAGGCGCTTGAAGAACTCAAGGTGAGGACGCTACTTGACGGTGAATATGATAAGAATGGCGCGGTCGTATCGATACACGCAGGTACTGGCGGTACCGACGCTCAAGACTGGGCGGATATGCTCTACCGCATGTATACGAGATGGGCTGCGGACCATGACTATAAGCTTGAATGCATCGATTATCTAGCAGACACCGAAGGCGGCATCAGAAGCGTTTATTTCAAGGTTCTAGGTCCCTACGCCTATGGCTTTTTAAAGGCGGAGCGCGGGGTTCACAGACTTGTTAGGATATCGCCATTCGACGCGCAAAAGAAGAGGCACACAAGCTTTGCCTCGGTCGACGTCTTTCCTGACATAGATGAAACGATAGCGATAGATATAAAGGAAGAGGATTTAAAGATAGACTACTACCGCTCACAAGGCGCTGGCGGTCAATCCGTAAACACCACTGATTCAGCGGTTCGTATCACGCACATACCGACTGGCGTGGTCGCAACTTGCCAAAACGAGCGTAGTCAAAAGCAAAATAAAGAGGTTGCCCTTCGTATTTTGTACGGTAAACTTGTTCAGCTGAAGGAAGAGGAGCGCAAAAAGACCATAGATGAGCTTACGGGCGACTACTCACAGATTGCGTGGGGCTCGCAAATTAGGTCTTACATCTTCAATCCCTACATGCTTGTCAAGGACCATAGGACAGATGTGGAGAATTTCGAAGTACAAAAAGTCATTGACGGCGACATCGACAAGTTTATTTACGCTTACCTTGATCACGTGAGGGAGGAGTAATATGAGAGAAGTACTGAAAACACTGGATGATACAAGGCGCGCCGCCGAGCGTATAGCGAAGAAAATTGATATAGGCGACATTATTCTTTTAAAAGGGGAAATGGGTGCCGGCAAGACGACCATCACCAAGACCATAGTTAAGGCGCTTGGCTCAGATGATTACGTAACAAGCCCAACCTTCGCCATAATGAACGTTTATAAGGCAGAGGACATGGCGATATACCACTTTGACCTATATAGACTTACAAAGTCCATCGACATAGATACGCTTGGACTGGATGACTACCTATATGATAATGGCGCAGTGAGCCTAATTGAGTGGCCTGAAGCGATTGAGAATGAGTTCAAAGATGCGAAAAAGATAAGCCTGATTAAGGACGGCGAGAGCCGAATTTTAGAAACGAATTTTGATTATTAGAGGTAATATGAAGATTTTAAGTTTAGACAGTTCAAGTAGATATATAAGCGCGGCGCTTGCAGTTGACGGCGTTGTGAGAGGCGAGTTCAACGTTTCATACGACAGAAGCGCCTCCGAAAAGCTTGCCCTGATGGCCAAGGAGATTTTAGACATCTTTGGTCTAAAAGTGGACGAGATCGATGCCTTTGCCGTTTCGAAGGGACCTGGTTCCTTCACAGGACTTAGGATAGCAGCCGCCATGATTAAGGCCTTCAGCTTTAAGGACGAGAAGCCCATTTACACCGTGTCTTCGCTTAAGGCGATGAGCTATCGCTACAAGGGGCTTAAATACATAGTTCCAGCGATTGACGCGAGACGCGATAGAGCCTTTGCGGCGCTTTATAGCTATGAAAATCAATTTGAGTCAGTGAAGGAAGAGCGCATATACACTTTGGATGAGCTAATTAGCCTCGTTAATGGACTTCGTGGCACTGTCATAATGCCGGGCGATTTCTATGGAAAATACAAGGAAAAGTTCGGGGACAATGTCATCGCAGGCGTTTATAGAGAGAACGAACCCATTGCAAAGGAAGTCCTTGACTATGTTATAGACCACATGGATGAGATGAGAGCCGAAGATAGATATGGCGCGATACCTATATATATGAAGTCATCGCAAGCCGAGGAAGATAAAAAGTGATTAGACGGGCAGAGCCTAATGACGCTAGGGCCATATACGAGATTTTGTCAAAGACAGACGATCCGTGGACCATGGGCGTCATTGAAAGCGAGCTAAAAAGTGAAAGCTCCAAAGCCTTTGTATACCTAGGCGATGAGGGACAGGTGCAAGGCTTTGTAGATATCAAAATCTTGTACGATGAGGCAGACCTGATGCACATAGCTGTCGCGGAAGAGATGAGGGGTCAGGGCATAGGAGCAAAGCTATTAGCCAAGGCAATTGAAGTAGCCGAAGGCAAAGCCATTGCCTTAGAAGTTCGTCAAAGCAATTTTAAGGCGATAAGCCTATACGAAAAATACGATTTTAAAAAGGAAAGCGTCCGCAAAAACTATTACCATGGTGAAGATGCGGCGATTATGTGGAGGAGAAAGTGAAACATTTAGCGATAGAAAGTTCATGTGATGAGACATCGATCGCCATATTGGACGATTTGGAAGTTTTGTCAAATGTCATAGCAACGCAAATAGCAACGCACAGAGAATTCGGGGGAGTAGTGCCTGAAATTGCGTCAAGAATGCACATCGAAGCGATATCAGCAGTTTTGGAAGAGGCACTAGCTGAGGCAAAAACTGACTTATCTGAAATCGAATTCATCTCTGTAACGAGGGGACCGGGACTGATCGGAGCCCTTTTAGTTGGCGTGTCATTTGCAAAAGCCTTAGCGATGTCAATGGATGTGCCGATAGTGCCAGTAAATCACATGAAGGGCCACATCGCAGCAAATTACATAACGACAGAGGGCTTGAAGCCGCCATTCGTTTCGCTAGTCGTTTCAGGCGGCCACACCTACCTTGTCAATATGAAGGATTACTACGATTATGACTTGGTCGGCAGGACACTGGATGACGCAGCGGGCGAATCCTTTGACAAGGTTGCCAGAGCCTTGGGACTACCGTATCCGGGTGGACCAGAGATAGAGAAGCTTGCTATGGAAGGAAATCCAGATGCCATCGAGCTTCCACGAGTTATGATGAAGTCGGGCGACTACAACTTTAGTTTCTCAGGACTAAAAACAGCCGTGCTAAATTATCTTCATAACGAAGAGCAAAGGGGTCAAGAAGTGAACAAGGCCGACGTCGCAGCCTCATTTCAAAAGGCCGCAGTCGATGTACTCGCGAAGAAGGCAGTAGATTTGAAAGACGAGCTCGGCTACGACAAGATAGTGCTTGCGGGTGGCGTATCGAACAATAAGGCGCTACGCGAGGCGCTAGCTAAAGAAGAAAAGGCACATGGCTTTAAACTATATTACCCGAAGGCCGTTTATACCACAGATAATGCCGCGATGATAGCAGCGCAGGGGTATTTGGAATATACTCGTGGAGGAGAGTTTAGCGATTTGGGATTTGAGGTGGATCCGAATCTTGGACTGTAAAATAATTTTGCATTAAATTTCGCATTCAAACGAGCCCTTGAACTCGTTCCCTCCTCGGCAATGCTCGAGTACATTTGTACACTCCGCTTGCCTCGTCAGTCCACATCGTCCAATCATCTCGTTTGCTCTGCAAAATTTGTGAAGAGAACAGAAAAAGTGATTTTACTTGTTTTGAAGTGCAATGCTCGAGTAGTAGATAGGGAGATTTATTATGAACAAAAAAGATAAAACCCAAATTTAAGCTCCAAATGCTGAAACTATCGAGGCTATAAAAGAAATTGAAGCGATGAAGAAAGGTAAGACCATTGGCAAAACTTATAAAAGTGTTGATGAGATGTTTGATGATTTAATTATGAAAGACCTTTTTGAGGAAGGTCTTGAAGGTGAAGAGCTATTAGCTGAGTTTAAAAGACTTAAAAAGAATATGCCAAAAGCTGTGAAAAAATTAAAACGTGATGTTTTGAATGAGTATAAAAATGGTGAGACGGTGGAATTTGACGAAGAATTATTTTAAAGAGGGCTGCGGCTCTCTTTTTTATTGCTCTTTTGTATAAACACATCAACATATATATTTTAATCGATACAAGCCGCTATTTCTTGACATTCCACGCCCTCTGCTATATAATAAGGCATGTAAAAAAGGAGGGCCACATGCCAAAGCGTATCAAAAAACTATTATCAATACTTTGCATCATCTTAGTCGCATTCTCGCTACTAAGCTTTTTCGTCGCGGCTACAAGCGCCTTCCACGTCTGCAAGCGCACATCTTGCCCGATCTGCCGCTTTATGGATATGGTCTCGGACCTAGAAAAGCACTTAAACCATTCGCGTGCGGCAGCCCAAGTCATGCTCGCAGTACTAGTATTTATAAGGCTCATCACCATTACCATGACTATGGATATGGCGAAGACACCAGTCGAGCTTATGGTGCGCATGAACAATTAAAGATCTCTTTTTATATAATAACGGCAAAATTTAATAAACGGTAGAATATACAAAATATACAAAATATATAAAGGAGATTAATATGAAAAATATAAATAAATTATTAGCCTGCCTACTAGCAGTCGTTTTGCTAGTGGCATGCAATTCAAATAAAGCGCCAGAAATGGCAGACGAACCAGCTCCAGAGGCTATTCCAGCTGAAGAAGCAGACAGCGTAGAAAAGGACGGAGACGCTGTAAGCGTTGTAACAAACACATTCCCAGCTTATGATTGGGTGAAGAACATCACTGAAGGTACTGACGTAGAGGTCACTAACCTTACTGACAATGGCGTAAGTCTACACAATTACGAGCCTTCCGCTCAAGACATCGAAAAGATTGCCAAGGCAAATCTTTTCTTATATGTTGGCGGTGAATCGGACGAATGGGCTCCAGATGCAGCAAAACAAGCGCCTAATGCCAAGGTGCTTAACATGCTTGAAATTTTAGGTGATGCTGTTAAGGAAGAGGAAGTAAAAGAAGGTATGGAACACGAGCATGAGCATGAGCATGGCGATGAAGACCATGACCATGAACATGGTGATGACGACCATGACCATGAACATGATCACGAACACGATCACGAAGAAATAGAATACGATGAACACGTTTGGTTATCTGTAAAGAACGCAAAAACTATTTCAAAGGCAATTGCGGACGCTTTAGCAGAAATCGATGCGAAAAACGCTGATACATTCAAGAAAAATTACGAAGCATACGCAGCAAAATTAGATGCGCTTCAAAATGATTTTGACGAGATGAGAAAGGCCGCAAAGCAAGATACTATCTTAGTTGCGGATAGATTCCCTTTCCGCTACTTAGTAAGTGACCTTGACCTTGACTATTTCGCTGCCTTCGTTGGCTGCTCAGCTGAAAGTGAAGCAAGCTTTGAAACTATCAGCTTCCTAGCACAAAAAGTCGACGAGCTTAATATAAAGCACATCATCAAGCTAGCTGGCTCAGATGGCAAAATTGCGGACACAGTGAAAAACGCAAGCAAGGCAAAGGACCAAGACATCATCGAGATGACATCCATGGAAAATGCTAGTTCAAATGACGGCAAGACATACATTGACTACATGCAAATGAACTTAGACGCTTTAAAGAAGGCGTTAAACTAATGAAATTAATACTAAAAGACTTAGGATTTGGCTACAAAGGTCAAGTCCTAAGTGACTTTATAAACCTAGAGGTCTCAGATGGTGATTACATCGTCATCCTAGGCGAAAACGGCTCAGGCAAATCGAGCCTTATAAGAACCATCTTAGGCCTTAATAAGAAAATATCGGGGGATATAGTTTTGGATGGCATTTCAAAAGACGAAATCGCCTACCTACCGCAGATCCTCTCAATTGCAGCCGATTTTCCGACTTCAGTGATGGAGCTCGTTCTATCCGGCTTTAAGATCAAAAAAAGATTTTTCTACACAAAAGAAGAAAAGGCGAGAGCACTTGAATGCCTTGATAATTTTGGCATAGCAAATCTAAAAGACAGGCGCTTTTCCTCATTATCAGGCGGACAAAGGCAGAGAGCCTTGCTCGCAAGAAGCTTCGTAGAAGAGAAGAAGCTACTTATACTAGACGAGCCGCTTGCCGGCCTCGACCCAGAGGCACAAGGAAGCCTCTATGAGATGCTCGAAAAAATAAACGCAAGTGGCACAGCCATCATCATGGTCTCGCACGACAGCGAAAGAGCTACACAATATGCAAACAAAGTACTTAAGCTTGACGGCAGCCGCGCGATTTACGAGGAAGGAGGCAGGGCACATGGACTTAATTAACAAATTCACCTTCTACCTAGGCTACCCCTTCGTGCGCTACGCACTAGTCTGCGCCTCACTCATAGCGCTCGCGTCAGCATTTTTAGGCGTGATACTCGTTTTGAAACGCTACTCCTACATCGCAAATTCACTCTCAAACGTCGCCTTCGCATCCCTTTCAATCGCGACAGCCATCGGTTTTACGCAAAAATTAGTCTTGGCACTACCTATGACAATATTTTTCGCGCTAATACTACTCCAAGGAAACAATTCCAAGAAAATCATCTCAGACGCAGCCATTGCAATGGTTTCAGTCTCGGCGCTCGCAGTCGGCTACCTAGTCATGAACGTCTTCAGAGTCGGCCCAAACGTCTCAGTTGACGTGTGCACAACACTTTTCGGCTCGACATCCATCCTGACACTTACAAAGCTAGACGTCATCACATCCGTGGCACTGTCGATACTCGTGATAATTTTCTTCATCTATTATTATAAAGAAATATACATCACAGTCTTCGACGAAGACCTCGCAAGTGCTTCAGGCATCAAAGTCGAAAGGCTTAACACAGTCTTGTCAATGGTCGTCGCAGTCGTGATCACACTTGCAATCAGGCTCGTGGGCTCACTTCTAGTCGCAGCACTCATAGTCTTCCCAGCAGTTTCAGCGATGAAAGTCTTTCATTCATTTAGAAAGATAGCCCTTGCCTCGGCAATAATCTCGCTAATATCAGCACTAGGCGGCGCGATATTTGCAATACTTGCCTCGACACCAGTCGGCTCGACAATCGTCGTGATGAATCTCGTCATATTCATAATTATGTCAATAGTAGGAGGTGTGAAACGTGGATAAAACAAGGAAGAGAATTTTGCGCATAGTCGGCGCAATTATCATCGTTTTGATACTCGCATTTTTCACAAACAAAAAAGTTATATACCGTTATATGCCCAATAGCACCGTCAACGAGACAGTGAACAAGATGAAAGAGAGCTCCAAGACAATGGACGGGGATGATGGTGGGGCCACTTCGCCTGATCAAGAGAGCGAAACAAATGACGAGGCCAGCCAAAGTGAAGACGCTAGCCAAAGTACGGGCGATAGCAATAGTGAAAAAACAAATCAAGGCGAGGACGCTAGCAATAGTGAAGATGAAAGCCAAAACGCAAGCGGCCAAAGTTATGATTTAACCGCGAACGACGCAGACATGAACTACGTCATCGTCGCCATGATAGCTGAAGACCCAAAGAGCTTCGAAGGTGTTAAGATCAAGCTACAAGGCATCGCAACAGATCTAGAGACAACAGATACATCCGGCATCGACCACTACGTCCTTATCAACGATAGACAAGCCTGCTGCCAACAAGGACTGCAGTATATATTAGAGGATAAAAATGCAAAATACCCGAAAGATAAGGAAGAGATTACTGTGGAGGGAGTGCTTGACGTTTACAATAGTGAAGAGATTCCGTTTCCGCTACCTATAATTAAAAACGCAAAACTTATTTCGCGCTAAAACAAGCCCTTTGACTAGTTTCGAATTATTTTGTCGCTGCGGAGTGCACTTGCACACGTTAAGTCCATGCACCGAGAGAACGAGTGAAACGAAGTTCGATTGGCTATGCATGCCTTATGCCAGAGTTTACAAAGGTATGGAGCGTAGCGAACATAGCTTTGATTAAACTTACGGCCACTCCAAAAAATTCTGCACAACGTCAAATCATCTTGTTTTATCTGCAAACTAAGGGTTAAGCGATGATAAATTTATAAAAACTGCTTTACAAGATAACTAAGGAATTAAACTTCGTCCTATCCATCGACTCTCTCTTCGAACTAAGCTCGAGCGAAGATAAATCAATAGAATATTAAATATTTAAGAAGGCAATGTGCCTTCTTTTTTTGTATTAGAAAACCCCCAGTTAGACTGGGGGTTCAGTTTAGCTTTAGCGGTGAT
>UQDI01000030.1 GCA_900539725.1 uncultured Eubacteriales bacterium
TATGTATTTAATGAATGGCAAAAAGTTAAAGCTGGCGAAACTGATGACAGCTTAGTAGAAGTAAAACCAGCAGAAAAAATTGATTTAGCTAAAAATAAATACACTGACAAGGTAACAGTAATAGAAGCATCTTATTTTGAAAGATTTGAAGCAACGCCAATTGTTAAGCCGATAAAAACCGAAGAACTTCACACACCTGAAGGAAAAGAAATTACTGATAAAGATTTAATTAAACAAATTACTCCACCAGAGAATAAAGAAATTGAATCAATAACAGTAGTTGAAAGACCAGATCCTTCAAAGCCTAGTAAGCAAGAAGCCAAAGTAACTATTAAATACAAAGACGGCTCAACACAAGGAACAAATGACGATCCTGTTGTAATACCTGTAGAAGTTCACAAAAACATAATTCCAGAAGCACCTGGTGGACAAAGACCGAAGGACGCATTGGATAATTATGTAAAAGTAATCTTCAAGGCAGGCACAGGCGGAAGCCTATCAGGCGATACAGTTTACTATGTATCACCAGAAGTTGAAGTGGACATGACAGAATCTGCTGGAAAGATTACAAAGACTCCAGAAGTTGGATATATCAGTGGAGATTGGGACACAAGTGAAACTAAAAAGTTAAAAGCAACATTTACTGCTAAAGAAACTGAATTTACTTTTAACTTTACAAAGACAAAAGATATAGTAGAAAAAACAGACGACAATGTTAAAAAGCCAGACGGATATGTAGAAGTTATTTTCAAGACAGAAGATGAAGCTAAGGGTAAACTTGATGGAGGTAAATTAGTAAAAATCTACTATGTAAATCCAAAGGCTGGCATTAAACTTGTTGAATTGGCAGAGGGAACACAAGCTGCAGAAAAACAACTTGCAGTACCAAAAACAGCTCCTGCTACAAACTATGAATTTGAAACTTGGTACGAAGAAATCGACCAAACAACTGCAATCACAAGCGAAAGAATCCATGTAGCTAAATTTAAATTAGCTAAAGTAACATTAACTTATGAAGCAGGCGAAGGCAAAGGAACAGTACCAGCGAAAGTTGAAGTAGACCACGGCACAAAAGTTAGATTAGCTAATGCTGATAATTTATCAAAAGAAAATGCTAAATTTGCCGGCTGGAAGATAGGCGAAAAAACTTATCAAGCAGGCGACGAAATAACATTAAATGAAAATATTACAGCAACAGCACAATGGACTGCAACTAAACACACAGTTACTTTCAATAGCATGGGCGGCAGCGACGTAGCAAGTCAAACAGTTGCTCACGAAGATAAAGCAACAGAACCAAGTCCAGCACCAAGATTAGATGGCAAAGTATTTATGGGCTGGAAAGAAAATGCAAGTGATACAAATTACTTTGATTTTGCTAACACAGCTATAACAGAAGACAAAACACTAATAGCTATTTGGGAAAAACCAGTTCAAAAGATTAAAGAAAATGATCCAGTTGAAGAACAATTTATTAAGGTAACTTTCAAAGAAGGAGACCATGGTAAGTTAACACTTGAAGGCACAGAACAAACAAATCCTGTTGCTTACAAAGTAGATAAAAATTATACAATGGCTCAAGCTATGAAAAATGGCTTGGTAGTACCAAAAGCAATAGCAAACACTTACTATAAATTAGCTGAAAACTTCTCGGGCTGGGACAAAGCTCTGGACTTAACACTTGCAGCTGGTGAAACAGAAAAAGTATTCACAGCACAATATGCACCTATAGCAGATGTAATTCCTATAGACCCAGCTAAGACGGATGAAGAAATTCAAAAAGAAAGACCAGATGACATGGTTGTAGTTAAATTTGTTGTTGATGAAACTAAAGCCTTTATGGAAGCTACAAGTAAATTCTATGTTGCAAAAAATAAAGAAGTAACTATCACTCCACCAGCAGTATATAACAGAATTGATTTAGATAACTTTGCTGGTTGGGAAGGAATAACATTAAATTCAGAAAGACTTTTAGTAGATACATTTGATAAAGATACAGAAATTAGAGCAAAAGACGAAAGACTTGTCGAAATGAAAATATTTGAACCAGTAGCAGGAGATGACTTTATCTTTGCTAAGAAAGACAGTTTAGAGGCTGGTGCCATAGGACATCTTGAACTTATTCGTGGAAGTGAAACATATAGTGTTTTATCTGGAGAAGAAGTTCAAGAGAAAAAGATTGGTAGACGTACAATTAAACAAGTTCGTTTTGGCTTCAAAGTTCCTACTGAAATTGGCGGCAAACTTCAATCTGGCGACAGAATTCGTTATTGGGCTCAAAAAGGCAGTATGAAATCAGTTGCTACAGAGATCATAATTAAATAAGGGGTTGATACTTTGAAAAATAAATTAACAGCATTTATGCTGGCTCTATTACTACTGGTACAAAGTTTTGTGCCGGTAGTATCAAGGGCATCAAACGATAGCTTAAATATAAAACAAGAAAGTGATCTCGTAAAAGTTGGCGAGTTAGATATTGATTCATATCCTAAGCTAGATAATAAAACTATCTTAGCAATTCAAAAACAAGCGAGAGAAAATAAAAAATTAGAAAAAAGAACAAAAGGCTCAGGATTATTTTCGGTGGACAGTCCATATTTACCAGGACAAAATCCTACAGACGAAGAAAAAGCTGCAGCTTATGGCAATTTAAACGTAGATTTTAAAGTCTTTGGACTAAAAGAGAATGGCACTGAAAAAGAATTCCAATGGAATGAGATATTTGGTACTGATTCTAATGGAAAGCCTGGTACAGCTGACATTTACTTTGTTCAAAGAGATGCAGAAACAAATGCTGAAATCCATAGGTTTAAGTTAACTGTTAATAAAGCCGGAGAATATAAATTGTTAGACATATACGGCAAACCTGCTAATCTACCTCTTTATTCAACAGCTTTAAAGCCTTATAAATATGATGTTGAATTAGATATAGGCGTTAGTGAAAAAGTAATGTTTTTAACTGTAAAATTATTGTACTCTGGAAACAAGGTAGCTTCTTTTACAAAGGACGCTGATGGAAATATAATTGCAGACATACCACTTGATTTACAACTAGCACAAATTGCCTCGACAAAATTCGTATCAGAATGGAAAACTGATGTTGAAGAGAGCACTAGACCTGCAGTTAATGGGGACTTTGACACTTTAGATAATCAAGATCTAAGATATTTTCCGTTCCCTAAAAATGATACAGATGAACTAAAGCTAAGGATGGAAAGTTATAATCTTGAAACAGATGATTGGCCTGGATATGACCCACAAACTCCACCACACTTAAGAGTTATTCCTAAAGTTAGCGTTGAAGAGGATATGCTAGAAGACCCAGCAACATATGAAATTGATAAAGATAAGAGTAGAATTACAGCAAATGGTAAAACATATAAATATGATTTAAAATATGATGTCATTAACGGTGGCAAGCTTACTATGACAGAGATTATACCATTAACATTTGATGCTAATGGCGGTAAGTTTGCTTCTATTACAGATCCAGCTGTAGAACAAAAAATCGTTAAAGAAGTTGAATATGAAAAAGACTTAAGTGAAGAGGTAGAAAAGCCTAAAAAAGAAAGAGAAACTTTTAAGGGATGGTCATTAACACAAGACGGAGAAGCTCTTTCTGACGAGGAATTTAATAAAGCTATAAAAAACGTTAAAGCAGCAAAGACTTTCTATGCTGTTTGGGACAACAATCCAATTAAGGCAGATGTACTTGAAGTAAAAGAATCTTTTAAAGATGGAACAGGTTATGTCAATGACTTTATTCCTACACTTAAAACTTTAAAGGGACAAGTAAAGATTAAAGACGCAAATGGAGATCCACAAGCATTAACAGAGGGTGATAAGATTGAAATATTAGATGATAGTGGAAATCCTATTGCTGATGCAGATTTAAAAGATAAATTATATGAAAAGTTAAAAGAAGACGACACGACAGAAGTTTCTCGTAACGTTACTTTAAAGGCAAAAGTAACTCATGCTAATGGCACAAGCCAAACGGTTGATATTAACATTAAGGTTATTAAAAACATTTACGAAGCAAAAACTTTAACTGAAAAGCCTTACTACGTACCAAAGGACTATGTAAAAGTAACAGTTGACCCAACAACAAAGGCTAAAGACCCACAAAAAACTTACTACTATGTAAATCCTGAAGCAAAAGTAGTTATACCAGGATCAAATCCAACAGGAACTGGCGATAATGTATTTACTAGGTGGTTCATGAAGGCAGATGATGCATCAGGAGACGGGACTGAATATAAACTTGAAGAAAAACCAAGAACTAAATTTGAAAAAGCAAGTACAATCACTGCTCAATACGTTTCTGACGTCATACCACAACCAGGAGAAGACAAACCAAAAGAAGTACCAAATGACTTTGTTCTAGTAGAATTTAAAGAAGGAACAAATGGTTCGCTTGAAGGAACAAGGAAATATTGGGTTAATCCAAAGGCTGGAAAGAAATTATCAGATATAATTCATCCAACAATAAAAGCGGCTGATGAATGGAAAGATAATGGCTGGGACAAAGAAGATACTACTGAGATAAAAACAGCATTAGAAGTTACAGCTAAGTATCTAAAGAAAGTTTTAACAACAGAGCCTAAAGATCAAACAGACAAAGATAAATATGTAAAAGTAGAGTTCGACAAAGGTGAGCACGGAACTATACCTGAAGATGCAACAAAAACTTATTGGGTGCTAAAAGATGTAGAAGTTAATCTTACAGCGCCAACTGTAACAGCTAATGAAGGTTATACTCAAAAAACTGGCGATGATGCTTGGTCACCGAAGAAGGCTAAATCATATAGTGAAGAGACAAAGCACGTTGCTCAATACACTTATACAGGCAAAGATGTAATTGAACAACCTGGAGATAAAAAACCTGATACAGTACCAAAAGATTTTGTGAAAGTTGCTGTTGTTCCGACAGACAAAGCAACTGTTGATACTAATAAAATTTATTGGGTTGCTCCTAACAAGGAAGTAACAATTCCATTTGCAAAGCCACTTGGTAAAGAAGTTCCAGTTAGTCAAGTTGATCCAAAGAATCCTAAGGCATATAAGTGGGTGTTCACAAAGTGGACTTCTGATGAAACACCAGTTAGAACATGGGATAAAGATATTGATACAGGCATAGTTGGAACATTTACAAAAGAAACAACTATTACTGCACAATATGATAAAAGTACAACAGAACAAGGCTCAGTTGTTGCAGATGAAATAACTGTTCACGAATCATTTAAAAACAAAAATGATTGGGTTAATAACTTTATTGAGACTGAAGCAAGCGAAGCTATTCTTAAAGCGGCAGTTAAAGTAATAGGCGCTGATGGAAATAAGACAACTTTACCTGAAGGTAGCAAAGTTGAATTATTAGATAAAGATGGAAATGTTAAATCATATACAGATTTAGCGGCAGAACTTTATGATAAGCTTCAAGAAAAAACTAACGAAAAAGAAAATGGTATTGAAAAGCCATATAGAACAGAAACTGTTAAGGCAAAAGTAACATTTAAGAACGGTGAAGTTCAAGATGTAGAAATACCTATTAAGGTTATAAAAAACATCTACGAAGCAAAGACTTTAACAGAAAAACCTATATACGTTCCAAAGGATTACTTGAAAGTTACAGTAGATCCGACAACAAAGGCGACTGATCCACAAAAAACTTATTACTATGTAAACCCAGCTGCTAAAGTTGTAATTCCAGGATCAGATCCAGAAGCAATTAGTGGATTTAAATTTGTTAATTGGACTACACCAGGAAAAGATGCTGATGGAAAGGATATTGATGCTCCATATGAATTAAAAGAAAGACATCAATTTGATAAAGAAACAACTATAACTGCAAACTATGTTAACGAAAAAGATATCATTGAATTTGATCCTAAAAAACCAGTTGCAAAACCTGAAGGATTTATAACAGTATCCTTTGATGCTGATTTAGGCCTAAAGTTAACAGATATTAAATTCTATCATGTAAAGATAGGCGCAAAAGATACAAATGAAAAACCATTAACACTTGCAGCATTGAAAAAACCAGACTATGATGCAGCCAGTGGATATGCTTTTAATGGATGGGACAAGCCAGATACAACTCCTATTGGCGATCAAGACATCGTAGTAACTGCTTTAGCTAAGCAAGCCTCTTCACCTGACAAGCCAGGCGATGAACCAGGCTACAGACCATCTTATCCAGAAATTATCTACAGAGACAGAATTGTCGAAAAAGAAAAGATTGTTGAAAAGATTGTCAAAGTTGGCGAAAACGATGAGCTTCTTAAGGAAATCAGATACATGCAAGGCTACAACGGCAAGTTCAGACCATACGATGGCTTAACAAGAGCCGAAGCTGCTCAAATCTTAGCTAACGCTCTAAAGGCTGACGGCTACAGATACGATGCAAACTACAATCTAAGCTACACAGACGTTGGCAATAAGTGGTACACAGACGCTGTTAGAGTAGTGACTCAAGCAAATGTATTCCAAGGCTATAGCGATGGAACATTTAGACCACAAAGCAAGATCACTAGAGCTGAGTGGGTAGCAACTCTTAGAAGGTTCCAAGACATTAAGGAGGCAAATGGCAATGCCATGATGCTAAGAAGCGGTCACTGGGCAACAGCTGAAGTACAAGCGGCTTATGAAGCTGGCTGGCTAGGCGTTTACCAAGATGGTACAGCGAAGTTTGATGCTGACAAGCCTATCACAAGACAAGAAGTTGCCTACGTTTCAAACAGAGCCTTCAGAAGAGTGCTTGACAAGGTATATCTAAGAAGAAGTGTAAACACACTATTAACTTACAAGGATATCAACCCAAGTATGCCTCTATATGAAGACATCTTATGCGCAAGCAACACACTTCTTACTGATAATAAATATTACAAGGCCAATACTATTGTAATGGACAATGTGACATTTAATATTGTGACTGATTATATGGCTATTACTCAAAAGAAATTCCAGTATATTTCGCGTTAAAATTTCGACTAAGGCTTGCGCTCTCGCTTCCTTCCTCAACGTACGCACTTGTACGATGTCGGTCGGTCGCTCGTTATGCTTCGCCTTATTCATAAATTTTTTCAGCGAAATAGCAAAGCGGTTGATAAGCTTAAACAATAGTATAAAATGAAAGCTGTGAGAATTTTTTCTCACCGCTTTCATTTTTTATCAATTTTTTTATCTTGTCAATGAATCGCCACCAAACCAAGTTCGCAGAGCGATTTGATTCACGGGACGAAGTGGAACGAAGCGGCCGACCGACATCGTACATAGAAGTACGTTGAGGGAGGGCGCACAGCGAACAAGTTCCGTGGGCAAATCGAATGCGAACTATGCGAAAATCATTTGCCTTTCATATTCAATACCTTCATATAAATCCCTCTCATATTTATTGCATAATCATGTACATCTCTCACATATACATCGAAGGTATTTATCGTATTGTCATTTTTCCCTACCATTCTAACGGTTCCGAGCTTTTCATAGTCTTTGGCATCGCTTTTTTTCATCATAGCATAGCCTTTTTGCTCGCACACGTAATCTAGCACATCTTTATCCACTTCTGTACTTAGAAATTCTTTGGTATCGGCTAGATCTTTTAGGTTTTTATTCATTCTGGCTCTGCTGCTAAACATTGAATTATACAGTATTATAATCAGAATGAGTACGCCTATCATGCCGATGATGCCTGAATTGTCTTTTTTATCCATAATTAACTCCTTTTAAAACATCATTATAAATTTATTCACTTTTAGATCAATCAAATTTCGCAGAGAAAAGAAGAACCTCGGACATAACCGTCCGAGAACCTTTACGCTACGATGAATGAGGTCCAGTCGCGATTTTAATGCGAAATCTTAAATTTCTTCCATAATAGTCGAAGCACAATAACAACAACTATAACAATAATCAGTCAATCAGCACTAAACCCTTTACTTGAAGCTTCTGGCTCATCTGCCTTAACTTCTTCGCTCACAGTTTTCACGGCATTTTCCTTATATATTTCATCTGAGAAAAATATTTTGTACTCGCCGTAGCCTTCCTTATCCATGTCCTCAAGCGGCACGAAGCGCAGTGCGGCGCCATCGATGCAGTATCTTAGTCCGCCCATCTCCTTAGGTCCGTCGCTAAAAACATGGCCCAGGTGATTATTGCCGTGCTTGCTCTTGATCTCTACACGCCTCATTCCATGCGATTCGTCCCTGTTGTAGCTAACGCTGTCACTGTTTATGGTCCTCGCAAAGCTAGGCCAGCCGCAGCCTGCATCGAATTTATCCTCTGAAGTAAAAAGCACTTCGCCAGTTAATTTATCCACGTAAATGCCCGGGCGCCACTCATCATTTAGTTCAGACGTATGCGGATGTTCAGTACCTTCTTCCCTCATAACCTTGTAGCTAAGCTCATCCAAGAGCTTTTTCGCTTCCTCATCAGAAACTTCTTTGTACTCTTTTTCGAAAATGGGCTCATCAGCTTCAGCCAAATTGATATGGCAGTAGCCGCCTGGATTTTTCTCCAAGTAATCTTGGTGGTAGCCCTCTGCCAATACAAAGTTTTTCAGCTCTTCGACTTCAACAGCGAGCTCGCCGTGAATTTTTTCTTCGTATTTATATACCTTGTCAATGATCTTTTTATCTTGAGGGTCACTATAATATATGCCCGTTCTGTACTGTCTACCTCTGTCTCCGCCTTGCTTGTTGACGCTCGTTGGGTCAATCACCTTAAAGTAGCGAAGAAGAATTTCTTCTAGGCTCACAAGGCTTGTATCGTAAGTTATTTCAACAGTTTCAGCGTGATCAGTCTCTTTAACTTTCTCATAGCTAGTGCTATCGCCATTGCCATTAGCATAGCCGACTTTGGTGCCCATAACGCCGCGTATCCTATCGAAATAGCCTTGCATGCCCCAGAAGCAGCCGCCTGCTAGGTGTATGGTTTTGTTGTTATTCATAAAATCACCTCTTTTTATTATTTTTATTTATTATCATTATTTACAATGTCTTCAAGTATCTCGAAGGACTTCGTAAGCTTGTCATATTCAGGGATATAGCTTACAGCGATCAGCTCGTCGAAGCCGTAGTCCCTCTTGAAGCCCTCATAAGTCTTCTTCGCGTCCTCATAAGTGCCGCCGATGTGCAGTCCGCGCATAGCCCTAAGCGCAAATTTCTGCATGCTCGTAAGCTCTGGCGCATCGTTCGGGTCAATCTTCTCAAACTCATCGCGATTGTCCACGTCAAGTATCCTTAAAAATACTTGCATCGCGTGAAACTCAAGCTCATCCGCGTCCTTTTTGTTCTCGCCAATGTTAGCCGAAACGCCAAGCATTGTGAATGGCGCGTCAAGGTACTTGCTCTTTTTGAAATTGTCTCTGTAGATGTCAAAAGCAGCCTTAACTGTGTGAGGCGCGAAATGGCCTGCAAATGAATATGGCAGACCCAGCTCAGCCGCTACATAAGCGGAGTTCATCGAGCTACCCAAGATAGTTATCGGTACGCCCGCGCCCATGCCAGGGTAAGGCGCGCTCTTTAAACCACTTGCATCGCCATCGAAATATTTTAGCATTAGGCGAATTGCGTCCAAAAACTTTTCTTGCTTATATGTGTCGCGATAAAGTATTCTTGCAGTTTCTATATCAGTACCGGGTGCTCTACCTATGCCAAGATCAACCCTATCAGGGAAAAGCGCCTCCATAGTCCCGTAGCGTTCAGCGACTTGAAATGGCGTGTGATTTGGTAGCATCACGCCGCCTGCGCCGACCTTGATGCGCTCTGTTTGGCCCAGTATGTGCGTTAGAACAACTTCAGTTGCGCTCGATAGTACGCCAGGGCTGTTATGATGCTCAGCGACCCAATATCTCTCGAAGCTTCTTGAGTCCGCGAACTGAGCGAGTTTCACGGCCCTTTCGAAGGCTTCTTTCTTTGTTTCGTCTTTGTATTTCGGTACAAGATTTAGTATCGATAGCTTTGTCATTTAATCACCTCTATATATCTATTTGACTATATTTTATTATGCTTATGGACGTGCCGAGACCAATATAAACGAAGTGGCAAGACCATAAACGTAAATCTATTAATATATAGATACCCAATCGCTATTGAAAACATTGACGATGCGTGATATAATTAGCTTAGGTGATAGAATGAGAAGGAAAAATAACGGTGTTTACATAAATTTTGAGGGACGCGGCGAAGGCCAAAGGGACAAAAGGAAGATTTGCGCTGCGGTGCTAAGTATCGTTGCCATAGTGCTTTTATTGGCGTTTTACTTTTTGTATAAGTACACGACTAGCCATGTATATATAAAGGAAGCGAGCGAGGACGCGCGCGTTTACGAGGAGATTTACAAGAGTACGGATCTCGATCTTGAGAAGTTTAATAAGGCTGACGAAAAATTCAAGATGAAGATAGATGACGCTAGCTTCATTAAGGCACAAGCTGAGTATTTTATGCCAGTTGAGCCGAAGGAGAAGCTTGATAAGAACTTTTCTAAGTCGTATAAGAAGAACTTTGAGGAAGAGTACCTTTTTAATGGAGATGCAAAATTGATACCACTGAAGCTCTTGAAATCACTATCGCGTAACGAGATAAGACTGATTAAGGCAGAAATTTTGGCGCGCCACGGCTATGAGTTTAAGACGAAGGAATTTGCTGATTACTTCAAGCAAAAATCTTGGTATATAGCGGACGAGCATTATAATAGTACGTTTTTATCGAGTACGGAAGCGCAGAATATACGATATATAATGGAATATGAAAAAGAATTAGACCGCAGATAGAATTTCTGGTTCGTGCGAAGCACCAAGGTTCCCGGGACCCATCCAAAGCTTTAGCTTTGATGATGGGTGGGGTTCTTCAAATGCGCCCTTACACTCATTCGCTTTTCGACAATGCTCGAGTATTTCATATACACTCCGCTTGTCTCAAAGCTCCATTTCGTGTAGCGCAAAGGTTCACGTCCATTTATGGACGGGGTTCTTCAATCATCGCATTTTTCCGACAAAATTTGTTTGATCTAGTTCTTTGACACGATAAAAAACAAATTAAATTCAGGGGGCGATTTTATGAAAAAGTATGAATACAAATTCGTTACAGTTAAGACCACAGGTCTTTGGTACGACGACTACCAAGAGATAATTAAGAAACATGCGGAAGAAGGTTGGCGCTATGTTGATTCAATAAATAAACATAGAGAGCTAGTAGATGCTAATCCGAGATTGGAATTGGTATTCGAGCGCGAAATAG
Organism: uncultured Eubacteriales bacterium; assembly: GCA_900539725.1. Lineage (GTDB taxonomy): Bacteria > Bacillota > Clostridia > Tissierellales > Peptoniphilaceae > Fenollaria. The sequence goes on from UQDI01000030.1 coordinate 11,241, forward strand.
AAACGGAGGGGGAGTAAAACTATGAAATTTAATTTAAGAGATTAGTAATTTTATGATAAAGTATAGCTAAATAACTTACTATAAATACTAATTAAGCTATAAATACTGATTAAGGAGGGAAGTTTATGAAGAAAAATACTAATTAAGCTATAAATACTAATTAAGGAGGGAAGTTTATGAAGAAAACTATGTCAATAATCTTAGCCATGCTAATGATTTTATCAAGTGTAAATGTTTTTGCACTATCTTCAAATCAAGAAATTTATGTACTTAACGAGGGTAATGAAGACACTTACATTAATGATAAAGTAGCAAGTCTTATACGTCAAAGCGATGGCAAGATTGACAATGAAGATGAGGTGCATGTGCTATTTAGACTAAATCAAGAATATTTTCGTGAGTTTGGTCAAATGATTGATGCATCTAGACTATACAGTGAGGAAGGCATCAAAGAGCAATTAGACTTTGCTCATATGGCCATTGCTAAGGCCGTGAACGATTTTAAGTCAAGAGGATTTGTTTTTGATGTGATTGATGAATTCACTGTACTTTTACTTGGCTTTGATACTAAGGTTTCGTTTAGAGACGCTAAAAACATGGCGTCATTAGATTTTGTAGAGTCTGCTACTATACAAAAAACTATTATGAAACCTGCTTTTAAGGGTGATGGACCTAGGTTTAGAGCTTACAGCACTGAGCAATCAAGAGACATAATTGGGAACGAAGCTGTTTACTCAAAATTCAAGGGAGAGGGTACTATAGTTGCTGTTATCGACTCTGGTTTTGACGTGGATCATGAGGCTTTTTATTTAAGCGAAGAAGGTAAAGCTAAGGCTGTATATGACGAGGCGGATATTGAAAAGCTTAAGAATGACGGCATACTTAAACAAGGTCGCTACTTTAGCGAAAAGATTCCATTTGGCTGCAATTACTTTCCAGAGAGCAATCCAGAAAAATTAAAGCAAAGAAGTTTAAACTCTCATGGTCAACACGTTGCAGGTAGTATTGCTGCTAATAAGGTGCATGTGCGTTATGATGGGGTCGATAGAGAGCTTGTAGGTGTTGCACCTGAAGCGCAGCTAGCTCTTATGAGGGTTTTCTCTGATGATAACCCTGGTACTGATCCGAGCATATATGTAAAAGCTCTTGAAGATTGTGTTAAACTAAAGGTTACTGCGGTTAACATGAGTATTGGTTCTCCTGCAGGTGACGCAACTCAAATTGATAAAGACACTACTGATGCACTTGATCGTTTGGCAAAGGCGGGTTGTGTTGTTGCGGTTGCGGCTGGTAATGAGACTGCTTTTGGTATGGGCCACGAGCTTCATCCGTTTAAGGACAACCCTGACTATGGTATACTTGGCAATCCTGCTGCTGCTGAGAAATCATTTGCGGTTGCATCTGTTGAAAACGGTTTTACTGTGCAAGATTATTTTGTAAATAAAACTGCGAGCGGCGAACAAAATTATGCTATCAAGTGGTCTGTGGACACTAGTGATGACAGCATGACTGAGCCTGAGTACGATACTGAGTACGATATGGTATACGTTGGTCTAGGCAGAGAAGAAGATTATAACGAGAATAATTATGACGTCAGTGGAAAAATTGCTCTTATCGAAAGAGGAGTAAATACTTTTGAAAATAAAGTAGATACAGCTATAAAACATGATGCTAAAGCTGTTCTTATCTACAATCATGAAGATGGAGGCGACCAATTTATCGGTATGGCGAATACGTGGAACAAAAGTGTTCCAGTAGCTTCCTTATACTACTCAACTGGTATGGCTCTTAGAAATAGCGGGGGCAAGGTCATTTTCAAAAAAGGCAAGGTAGAGCTTAACAATCCACTTGCTGGACAGATCTCAATCTTCTCATCGTTTGGCCTATCAAGCGACGGTTCATTCAAGCCTGAGATAACTGCTCCTGGTGGAAACATCCTTTCACTTGGTAACAACAACACATACAACGTACAAAGCGGTACATCCATGGCGACACCACACGTATCTGGCGGACTTGCGCTTGCACGCTCCATGGTTGATGAGAGATTCCCAGATCTACCAGTAGAAGAAAAGTGGCAAAGAATTAGAAATTTACTAATGTCTACTGCACAAATCCACTTCGACGGTGATGCTGCAACTAGTCCAAGAAGACAAGGCGCAGGTATAATGAAGCTGCAAAACGCACTTACTACTAAGGCTATACTTCTTGGTGACGGCGGCGAGACTAAGCTTATGAGACGAAAAGCTTCAAATCTTGAGAAACTTGATTTTAAAATACAAAACTTATCAAACGAAGAATTAACTTATAATTATAAGGCGATAGTAGTTGCTGACGAGTTAAATGGTGACTACTACACATACATGACTAGAAAGCTTAAAGACATTCCTTATGGAGAGATAAAGCTAGGAGCTAATGAGACAAAGAATGTAAGCGTTACAATCGACACAAGTGATTTTGCAGGGGAGCTTAAAGAAGAGATGCCTAATGGTTACTTTATTGATGGTTTTGTGGTTTTTGAAAGCACAAATCAAAGTGAGCCTGAGATATCGATACCATTTATCACATTTGTGGGCGATTTAGAAAAGCTTACTTACTTTGAAAAGCCTGTATATGACTTAGCTAAAGAAGGCAAGCTTCCGTATTATTGGAATGAAAAAGCAACTATGCACATCGCTGGCATTAACGACACCGGCGTTCCAAACAATGATTTTACTCATTTATACACATATGTAGAGGATAAAAGTGAGATACTTGGCCAAGCTAAGGACTTTACTAACCAAAATCCAACGTTCTACGACAAAAGAGTTATATCGCCAAACAAAGATGGCTACGCAGACACATTATCAGCTAGCTACACACTTCTAAGAAGTGGCCACGTTTCAGCCTATGTGTATAAATTAGATGAAAACGGACACAAAGAAGCAGATCCAATCGCTTGCTTACTTGAAGATGAGTACATGACAAAGAACTTTGGCTCATCGATGATGCCACTTTCATATAGCCTTGGCAGAAGCTTCCCTGATGCGAAGACTACACTTAAGGACGGCGACTACGTTTTAAGCCTTAAGGCATATAGCAACAAGAACAACCCTGCAGACGATGTCGATATGAAGTTTACAGTTGATACGAAGAAGCCAACTATTACAAATGCTAGTTTTGCGAAGAATAAATTGACATTTGAAGCAAAGGATGAGAGCGGTTTAAGAGAAGTCATTGTTAAAAATGCAGATAAAGTCATTGAAAAGAATACAGATGGCTCATACGCAATTGAAGACGGGGCGGATCTTAATGATATAACTGTGGAAGCTATTGACTACGGCTACAACAGATACAAAACAACTCTTAAGATGCTTCTAGAAGGAAACAGCTCTTCATTAAAGGTAAATATAAAACTTATTAACAAGGATGATCCTGAGTTTAAGCTTATATACAAGATATATGACGAAAGTGGAAGAGAGTTCTACGAGGACAACCTAGCTCCAGGCACTTACACTATGAAGATCACTAAGCCTGAGGAAATCTACGAGATCAAAACTATCAACGATGCAAGCATTGAGAATATCGAGCTTAAAGACGGTGTATACGTATATGAATTTACAGTAGAAGAAAATAAAGTGACAGAAGTTAATATTGACGTAGAAAAGCTAGACGCCTACTACGTATACTTCTGGGTATATGGTAGTCACAGAGACTTCCACGGCATTAAGCTAGTTAATACGGCAGATGAAAGTAAAGTTATAGAGCTAGAGAGAAGTATAGGCGAAGACAGCCCAACATACTTTGGACCAAAGGTTTATGAAAAGCTAGTACCATACGGCGAGTACAAAATTGTTTGTGACGCAGACATGGATAATTACAAGTATGACGTTCAAAGAGAGAAGGCAAAAACTGACGGAACTAACGAATATGTAGAGGCTGACCTAAAGACTTTGAAAGTAGATGCAAAAAGCGTTCTAAACGCTACTGGAAACATTTCATACAAAGTAGATGTGACTAAAAAGACAATGACTTTGAATATACTTGGTGATAATCTAGATAAAGCTAAGTTTAAGCTAGTTAAAGATGGTACAGATAGAGACATGAAAAAAGCGCTCAACACACTACCATCTAAAGACATAGGAACGAGCGCGGAAGTAGATCCTGAAGACTTCGCATTAGTTGCACTACCAGAAGAAGGCTACTATGCAGAGCCACCTATGTATTTACTAGAGCTAGGCAATAGTAGTAGAATAACAAGTTTCCCTAGCAAATCTTTCTACAACTTCAAAGGTGACAAAGTTGATTTACCTTTAGATATACACAAGTCAGAAGGCTTTGGAAGCTTGAAGATAAGTGATAACTCAGAAGAGCTTGGCTACAAGCAAGAGTACACAGTAGAAGACTTAAGAAGCTACTATGGTATGGGCGGTAAAACATACACAGACCTTAGTCATTTACCAGAAGGTAGCTATGTTGTAAGACCGAAGTTTGACGAGCACAGCTCACATATAACAGAAGATATATTTAAGTTTGTAACAGTAAGAGCAGATAAAGAAGCTATAGCAAGCTTTAAATTTGAAGCAATACCAGAACCACAATTTGATGGTTTTGCATTGATTACTTCAGAAGAAGAGCTTAAGATAAAAGCCAAAGATCTTAGCAGTGGAGATGTTCAAGAGCTACAAGCAAGGCCTGATGAAGGAAAGTATACTTACTACTTGATGGGAAATAAAGGTATATATGAGCTTATAGTTAACGATGGTAACGACGAAGGATATGACTATCCTAAGTACGTCATGGTTATAGGCGAATCAGTTATAGAGGTAAAGAAAGCTCATAAAGAAGAACAAACAAATCCAGACGCAGACAAGATTAAAGAGGCACTTGACGAGCTTCACAAACTTATAGACGAGGCAAAGGCCATAGACGAGGCTAAATACACAGAAGACTCAGTTAACAGGCTTAAAGAAACTATATCACAAGTTGATAAAGACTACGACACTCTTGCTGAGCTTGAAGGAGCTATAGACGCGTTAAAGCAAGCTATGAGTAAACTAGAAGAAAAGCCAGTTGAGCCAAATCCAGATCCACAGCCACAACCAGAGCCATATGAACCGTACGAACCATATGAACCATATGAACCATATAGACCAGAACCAAAACCATATAGACCAAGCAAACCTAGTGAACCATCTAAGCCTATAAACAATAAGGATGACAAAAAAGATGAAAAACCAGTTGAAACAAAGAAGGATTTAGGTATTATTACTGAATATCCTATTAACCCAGTTGAACTAAGAGACGTGCCAAAGGGTCCTGAAGGCGAAGCGGTTAGAAACCTAGTTTCTTACGGCATCATCAAGGGTATGGGCAACGGTAAGTTCCAAGGCAATAAAACTATAACTAGAGCTATGGTTACAAGAGTCTTTATGCTTATTAGCAAGGACAAAGCCATTGACAAAGACGTTTACTTCAGTGATGTTACAAATGATAAATGGTACGCTGAATCAGTTAAGTGGGCCGCAGCTAAGGGCATCATCGCTGGCTACACTGACGGTACATTCAAGGCTGACAAGAAAGTTACTAGACAAGAGTTCTGCGTAATGCTAATGAACTTACTAAAGGCCAATGGCATTGAGCTTGAATCTGTAGTTCCAGTTGACGAAACAGACTTTGCTAAGGCTGATAGCTGGGCAAAGGACGCGATGATTGCTATGAAGAGAGCTGGACTTGTAAATGTTGAAGCGAATGGCAAGTTTGGTCCGCAAAGTAAGTTTACGAGAGAAGAATTAGCTAAGACTATTGATTTATTGATTAAGTTAATCAGTCTTAAAGAAAATAAATAATTTTGCACAACGCTTAGTGCAAAGATTCTTAAGTCCATGCACCAAGAGAACAAGTGTTAGCGATGTTCGATTGGCTATGCATGCCTTATGCCAGAGTTTACAAAGAGATGGAACGTTAGTGAACGTCGATTTGATTAAACTTACGGCCGGGACCCATTCAAAGCTAATCTTTGTAAATGGGTGAGTTTCTTCTTTTCCTGCGAAATTTACTCGGTGTATAATTTGATAAAACACTTTTCGCTATACACGCAAAACAAAAACCACAAAATAAAAATCACAGAGCTTATCCTAATCAGATAGGCTCTTTTTTGTGGCTCTATGTCAAATATTGGGGAGACTTATTGATTTAAGTCTCTCTTTTTACGTT
>UQDI01000031.1 GCA_900539725.1 uncultured Eubacteriales bacterium
ATCCATGAATGTAAACTAAATATTAATGTGTCCAGTTTTTTGGGTACACATCATTTTGGCATGTCTTTTTTATTAGCATCATTATTTTTCACAAACAAGTTAAATATTTTTTATTATATCAGAAGAAAATTTATATAGAAAATTTCAATATAAAAGCCTGAAACTATTGAAAAATCTTATTTGTAATGAAGTAATCGTTGTGATATACTTAAGACGATAGCGATATCGATATAAACACGAAAGGGAGGGTTTATTATGAATTCATTTGAAAGAGCAAGGGAATTTGCTAAAAAGTACATTGATCCCGTTGCAAAACAATTAGACGAAGAAGCAAAATTTCCTAAGGAAATTTTTGACAAACTAGGCGAAGAAGGTTTCTTTAAGGTGATGATACCTAAGGAAATGGGCGGTGAAGGCGGTACTATTAAGGACCACTCACAAATCTGTATGGCTCTAGCTGAAAGCTGCGCATCTGTTGGTCTATGCTACATGATGCATAACGTAGCACTTATGTGTATCTTAGCTAATGGTAATGATGAGCTTAAAAACAAGATTGTTAAAGAAATCCTTGAAGAAAGAAAATTATGTGCACTTGCATATAGTGAATTCGGTACAGGAACTCACTTCTACATCCCAGAAATGGGCATTGAACACAAAGATGGTTCTTGCGTATTAAACGGCTCTAAGTCAATGGTTACTTCAGCTGAATACGCTAGCTACTACTTAGTATTAGTACCTTCTAAGAAAGAAGGAGAAATCGATAACTGGGTAGTTCCTATAGACAAAGAAGGCGTTCATTTCGAAATGCAAGCTTGGCAAGGTATGGGTATGAGAAGCAATGCATCTTGCCCAATGGTTCTTAAGGACGTTGAACTTGAAGATATGTACAGAATTGGCGAATGGGGAAGCGGTCAAGCACAAGTATTCTCAGTTGTTGCACCATACTTCATCTTAGGTCTAGCAAGTGTTTACTCAGGTCTAGGCAAAGCCATCTCTACAGCAGCTAATGAACACGCTATGAAGAGAAAATATCCTACAGGGCAATCTCTATCAAATATTGAAACAGTTCAAATACACTTAGCTAAGATTTACAACAGAACTCACGCAGCAGAAGCATTTACAAAGCTTGCAGCTGAAAAGGCTGAAAGAGGCGACGCTGATGCAGTTGTTGACATCATCGCAGCTAGAGTTAACGCAAGTGAAGCAGCTATCGAAACATCTATCGATGCAATGAGAGTTGCTGGCGGTAAGGGCTATAACAAACAAAACCCTATAGAAAAATACATGAGAGACGCATATGCAAGTCAAATCATGGCACCATCAGTAGATGTGCTTACAATTTGGCTTGGTAAATTGATCACAGATCAACCAATACCATAGGAGGAAAGATGACTGATAAGATAAAAGTTGGAGCAGTTCTTTATGATCCAAAGGTTAGTATCATCTGGGACATGATCCACAAATTTTTTGAAGAGAGAGGCATGGAAGTTGAAGGGGTTTACTTCAAGGACTATGACTTACAAGTAGATGCTGTTGTTAACGGCGATATAGACATCGCTTGGAACTCACCATTAGCTTGGTTACAAACTCAAATCAGGACTGACGGCAAAAGCGAAAATGGTCCTATGAGAGACACAGATAGAGACAGAAAGACTATCTGCCTAGTTAAAAAAGACTCGGGCATTAAGTCTTTTGAAGATCTTAAGGGCAAGAAGATAGGCTTCGGCGCATTTGACAGCCCTCAAGCAAGACTTATCCCTATCTATTATCTAAAGACTAAAGGCTTAGAATATGGCAAAGATTACGAAGAAGTTCGTTTTGACAAGGGTGTTGGCCTTAACGGAGACCACGTTGGCGGTGAACTTGACGCTGTGAAAGCACTTGAAGCAGGAGATGTTGACTGCGCTTTCACTATTGACCTAAACTTCAACGCTTGGTCAAAGGACGGCACTATCGATGCTAACCAATTAGAAGTTTTAGGCGAAACACCTCACTTCGATCACTGTATATTCTCAGCTCGCGTAGGCTTCCCATCAGAAGACTTCAAAGCTTGGTCTAAGATACTTCTTCAAATGGATTACAACGATCCAGAACACAAGAAGATCATGGACCTTGAAGGCCTAACAGAATGGGTTGAAGGCAGAACTACTGGTTTCGAACAAATCACTAACGCCGATAAGTATTTAGACTTCTTCGGCAAATACCGTGACTAGGGCATTCTCCACTTCACTTATAGGAAGCATGCCAAGAAATGAAGATATATTAAGGGCCCTTAGAAAGAGATCTAAGGGCTCTCTAAGTGAAGAGGATTTTATTAAATTAATAGATGCTGAGGAAGAAGCCGTTGTTCGCATGCAAGAAAAACACGGCATCAGCTATGTCACATCAGGCGAATTATCAAGAGATAACTACGTTTCATTTATATCGACAAAGTTAAATGGCGTTAAAATGATGTCCATGTCTGAGATGCTTGAGTATATCGATGACAAAAAAGCCTTCGAGCAAATACTTTCTATACTTGACGTTCCAGCCATAAGCATAAAAAACGCTATATGTACAGGAAAAGTTTCTCGTAAGACCAATATCGTTTGCGACGAGCTAAAGAGATTAAAGGCAAGAACTGATCATAAGGTCAAGATCACTTTGCCAGGACCCTATCTAGTAACTCGTTCAATGTGGCTATATAACTTATCTAGCAAGGCTTATGGCTCTAAGGAAGAGCTTGGCGAAGACGTTATCAAAATCTATAAGGAAGAGATAGAAGAGCTTCAAAAGATAGGTGTCGACATAATTCAATTTGACGAACCAGTTTTAACTGAAGTCGTATTTACCGAAGGAAAGCCACGTACCTTCATGTGTGCAGCACTTTCTGAAAAGAAGGATCCGACAGAGGAGCTAAAGTTTGCGACTCACCTAATCAAGTCATGTATGAGCCATATCGACAGGACTAAGTCGATGCGCGCACTTCACGTCTGCCGTGGCAACTGGTCTAAGGACGAAAGCATCTTACTAGAAGGACCATATACACCACTAATCAAATTATTTGAAGACATAGATACAGACGCGCTATTCCTTGAATTTTCAACAAAGAGAGCGGGCGAGTTAAAGAGTTTATTTGCCTCAGACAAAATTAGAGAAAATTACATTCTAGGCCTTGGCGTTATAAACCCAAGAACAGATGAGATTGAATCGCATGTGGATATGGTAGCGAGAGCTGAAGAAGCACTTGGCTACATTGACAAGGAAAGATTATTCTTAAATCCAGATTGTGGCTTTGCTACTTTTGCTAATAGACCTGTATCAACACTTGAAATAATTGACAAAAAATTAGCAGAGCTTGAAACAGCAGTTAAAGAATTGAAGGAAAAACATGAGTAGCTACGGTAATTTTAATAGCACTGAAGAGATGAGCCGCTTTGATTTTACTATGAGAGCGACATCGAATGACATCAAAACCGTTAACAGCTACGGCGACATGGCCTTTATATCGACAGACCAAGAGCTGCCATACGATAACGAGAAAAAAGAATTATCGTCGGTGGAGATATTTTTGGCAGGCATTTTGGAGTCGATGATGCTCACACTCATTAGAGAAGCAAAAATCAAGAAGCTTTCACTAGATGAGATAGAAGCAAAGGCAGAAGTAAAGACCACAAACCCACTTCGCACGCTAAAAGTAGTGGGCGTCGACGATGCGCCGCGCATAGAAGAGATAAAGATCAAAGTTTATTACTATATAGACGATATTACAAGAGAAGAAGCATATAAGTTTATGCACGATGCTTTGGAGATGGATATGGTTTATAGCGGAGTGAAAAAGGGATTTAACATAAGTATAGACTTTGAATATGAATTATAAAATGTAAATAGACATGCTTTTACCACGGCATGTCTATTTTTTTAAATCAGATGTATACAAGACTATTGATTTTACTTATAATACACGGCAAAACTATAAATATATTCAATGTCATAGCCATTTGCGAATGGGTAACATATAATTGGAAGATATTTCAAAGAATAAAGGGAGGTAATATTATGGATTACAAAAAAGAAAGAGAATTAAATGGTGCTATGAACAAAGAGATAATCAATTCATCACCAGAAATCATGAAAGCCTTTGGTGATTTACACGCAGTTTACACAAAAGAAAGCGCAGCAACACTTATCGAAAAAGAAATGGTTGCCCTAGGCATCTCAATCACTATCAAGTGCATCCCATGTATGCTAGCTCACATCACAAGCTTCAAAAAAGCAGGCGGCACAAGAGAACAACTTATCGACGTTATCAAAACTTGTATCTTGATGAATGGCGGTCCGGGAACTGCGTATGGAGCGAAGGCACTGGCAATGTATGACGATTTAGATTAATTTTCCGTACTTTCGCATTCAGTTTGCGCCTGGAACTCGTTCGTTTTTTGCAATGCTCGAGTATGCTAAATACGCTCCGCTTGCCAAAAAAAACTCCACTTCGTCCCACCCATCAAACTGCTCTGCGAAATTACTGTAAAATTTATTCGCGAAATTACTGTATAGTGAATAAATTAAATTAGTTCTTATAAAATATAGGCACAAGTCTTGTGGCAAGTCCATAAGACTTTTTCTTTTGCAAAAATATTTTATCTACTTAGCACTTTTACTTCATAATATAGTGAATTTATTGCAAGTAAAGTAATTGTATATTGTATATTGCATATACATGATTAATACCATTAGTTTGAAGTATATTTTAAATAAATTTGCAAATTTTTATAAAAATATTTCAAAAATACTTGCCTTTTAAAGTGATAGGTGCTATAATATATAAAGGAGCTTCCACTTGATAAAGTGAAACATAGCTATCGTGAACTTTAAGAATACTGCTAAGCTATTCAAGCTAAGAGGGTTGTCTCACGAGATTAGGCTCTTTGAATTATAACTTAAGATCCGTTGAAATTATCTTAAGCTAAGAGGACATTAAAGTACGAGGAGGTTTTATGATGAAAAGAGTACTTGCGATGTTAATCGCGCTAATTATGATGTTTTCTCTAGTAGCATGTAACAAAAACGATGCACCTGCTACTGACGCAAACAAGACTGAAGGCGAAAAAACTACTGAAGCTACTGATGGCGAAGCTAAAGATGGCGAAGCTACTGAAGCTAGTGATTTCCACATCGGTGTTGTAACTGGTACTGTATCACAATCTGAAGACGAACAACGTGGTTGTGAAGGCATGATAGCTAAATATGGAGATGCTAAGGATGGCGGACTTATAGTTCACAAAAACTACCCTGACAGCTTCTCATCAGAACAAGAAACAACTATCCAACAAATAGTTTCACTTGCTGACGACCCTAAGCTAAAAGTTATCGTTGTTAACCAAGGTGTACCTGGTACTGCAGCAGCATTTAAGCAAGTTAAGGAAAGACGTCCTGACATTTTCTGTTTCGTATCTAACTCTCAAGAAGACCCTAACCTTATCGAAAGCGCAGCTGACCTAGTTATCGACCCAGATAACGTTACTCGTGGATATTTAATCCCACTAGCTGCTCAAAAGATGGGCGCTAAGAAATTCGTTCACGTTTCTTTCCCAAGACATATGTCCATCGAACTATTGTCTTTAAGAAAAGATATAATGGAAGCAACTTGTGATAAGATCGGTATGGAATTTGCTATGGAAACTGCACCAGACCCAACAAGTGATATCGGTATCCCAGGCGCACAAAACTTTATTTTGGAACAAATGCCAGCTTGGGTACAAAAATATGGTAAAGATACTGCATTCTTTGCAACAAACGATTCTCATACTGAACCAATGCTACTAAAAGTTTCTGAATTAGGAGCACTTTTCGTAGAACAAGACTTACCATCTCCAATACTTGGATATCCAGGAGCTCTAGGACTTGACCTTAAAGAAGCTGCTGGTGATTTCAACAAGATAGTTGAAAAAGAAGAAGAAGTATTATCTGAAAAGAACCCTGGTAGAATGGGTACTTGGAAATATTCATATGGTTTCTCAACTACTCAAGCTCTAATCGAACTTGGTAAGAGAATGGTTGAATCTGGTAAAGATATGATGAATACAGATGATGTTAAGACTGTATTAGGCGACATGACTCCAGGTGCTGCATGGAACGTTTCAACTTATGTTGACAGAACAAACATGGAAGAAAGAAAGAACCATATACTAGTACTACAAGATACTTATGTATTTGGTAAAGGTTTCTTAAAGATGACTGATGAAGAAGTTCCTGATATTTACAAGATGCTAGAAGATTATCAATCTAAGAAATAGACATATTTGATTAATGGACGGAGCGGCCTCATTGCTGCTCCGTTTAAATTATTGAAGGCGAGGTTTTTTATGGGCGAGATATTAGAGTTTAGAAATGTAGGAAAAAGCTTCTCCGGTAACCACGTTTTAAAAGATGTTTCATTCAAACTTAAAGAAGGAGAGATCTTAGGACTTGTAGGAGAAAATGGTGCTGGTAAATCGACCATGATGAACATACTCTTTGGCATGTCTTTCATTAGAGAGACTGGCGGCTATGAAGGAGATGTTCTTATCGATGGTGAAAAGGTAAACTTTAAAAATCCTATCGACGCACTTGAGGCCGGCATAGGCATGGTGCATCAAGAGTTTTCATTGATACCAGAGTTTACTGCAACAGAAAACATATTATTAAATCGTGAAATCACTAAGAAGAATCCAATCTCTACTGTATTTGGCAAACAATTGGATACTTTGGAAAGATCTACGATGGAAGAGAAAGCAAAGGAAGCTATTGAAAAGCTTGGCGTTGACATAAACACAAAAACTTTAGCAAAGGATATGCCAGTTGGCCACAAACAATTTTTGGAGATAGCTAGAGAGCTTTCTAAAGATAAGGTAAAAATCATTATCATGGATGAGCCGACTGCGGTACTAACTGAGTCGGAAGCCGATATACTTATTGATGCGATGAAGAGACTTGCAAAAAAAGGGATAGCCATCATCTTCATCTCACACAGACTTCGTGAAATAATCGATGTTTGTGATCAAGTTATTGTTCTTCGTGACGGAGAAATTATTAAAGATACTGAAAATAAAGATCTTAATATCATGGAGATAGCAAGTTGGATGGTTGGCCGTGATATGTCAAAGAAGGAAAATGCAAAAGAATTAAGAGAAATAAGCGACGAAACTGTAATGAAGGTTGAAAACCTTTATGTAGATATGCCAGGTGAGTCGGTTAGAGATGTTTCCTTTGAAGTTAAAAAAGGCGAGATACTTGGCGTATGCGGTTTAGCAGGTCAAGGTAAATTAGGTATTCCAAACGGTATTATGGGTTTGTACCCATCTGGCGGAACCGTTACTTATGAAGGAGAGCCTCTAGATATAACTCATACAAAGGAAGTTTTGAAAAAGAACTTAGCCTTTGTTTCTGAAGACAGACGTGGCGTTGGCTTACTTCTTGATGAAGGCATTGACTGGAACATAGCATTCGATGCTATGATGGTTAATGATAGATTCATAAAAAAGGTGGGTCCATTCAAGTTTAGAGATGATAAGGCGATGAAAGAAGAAGCTCTTAAATACATTGACGAACTTGAAATAAGGACTCAAGGCCCTAGTGAAAAGGCAAAGAACTTATCAGGTGGTAATCAACAAAAGGTATGCTTGGCAAAGGCATTTGCACTTGAGCCAAAATTCTTATTTGTATCAGAACCAACTCGTGGTATAGATATCGGTGCGAAATCACTTGTACTTGAAGCACTTAGAAAGTATAACAGAGAGCATGAAACATCCATAGTCATCATATCAAGTGAACTTGAAGAGTTAAGAAGCATAGCTGACAGAATACTTGTTATCTTCGAAGGCAAAGTATTTGGCGAGCTATTACCTACAGATCCGGTAGAGTACTTTGGACTAATGATGGCCGGAACAAAACCGGAGGAGGTGTAGAATATGAGAGAAGAAAATTTAGTTAAAAGAATCGGACTTCCTAGAGTAATCATTTTCTTTTTCATAGTAGGACTTTTCATAGTTGGAGGTTTTATAGGCGTTGACTTAAAAAGATCATTCATAGACGTTTTAACACGTTTTGGTATGAACGCCATACTAGTTTTATCGATGATACCTATGATACAAGCAGGATGCGGACTTAACTTTGGTTTGCCAGTTGGCCTTATAGGCGGTATGTTAGGAGCAGTTTTATCGCTAGAATTAAGACTGACAGGTATTGGCGGTGTAACATTCGCACTTGCAATAGGCATGATATTCGGAGCGATATTTGGCTGGTTATACGGTCTTATATTAAACAGAGTAAAAGGCGACGAAATGATTATTGCGACATACGTTGGGTTCTCATTCATCGCGTTAATGAACATTTTTTGGGTTGTACTTCCATTTAAAAATCCAGAATCAGTTATGGGTTTCAGTGGTGAAGGTTTAAGAACAACTATATCTTTAAAAGCATATTGGGAGAAAGCCTTTTCTCGTATACTTGGTATAGAGCTAGAAACGGCAAGCGAATTAGGCGATAAACTACTTATACCGACAGGTATGTTTATAGTTTTTGCGATATTTGCATATTTAGTTTATCTTTTCTTTAAATCTAAAAAAGGTACAACAATGACAGCGGTTGGCTCAAACGAAAATTATGCAAGAGCAGCAGGTGTCAGCATAAACAAAACTAGGATGCTAGCAGTAATATTATCATGTGCATTAGGCGCAGCTGGTATGGTTATCTACGAACAAAGTTATGGCTTCGTTCAAATGTATAACGCACCACAATTCTTCGCTTTCCCAAGTGTTGCAGCTATACTACTTGGTGGCGCATCCATTAAGAAAGCTAATATTAAGAACGTTTTGATAGGTACATTACTTTTCCAAGGTATATTAACAATGACACCAACAGTTATTAATACAGCTATAAAGGTTGATATTTCAGACGTTTTAAGACTTATCATATCAAACGGACTTATACTATTTGCCTTGACACGTAAGGAGGGTGGAAAATAATGAAAAAGCGTAATAAATTATTTACAGTAAATGAATACACCGTCCCAGTAATGTTTATCATCATTTGTGCGATAGGCATAATATTTAGTAGATTCTCACCACAATTTTTGGTTTCACAAGTAATCATAAGATTTGCGAGAAACGCCTTTTTGGTACTTTCACTACTTATTCCTATAGTTGCAGGTCTAGGTATTAACTTTGGTATGGTACTAGGCGCCATGGCTGGTCAAGTTGCCTTGATTTTCGTCGAAAACTGGGGCATAACAGGACTTCCAGCTATACTCATCGCTTCATTGGTATCAATACCAATCTCTGTAGTACTAGGTTTATTCGCAGGTGGTGTACTAAACAAAGCAAAGTCAAGAGAAATGATTACATCCATGATACTTGGCTATTTTATGACAGGTGTTTACCAATTCTTTGTACTTTATATCTTTGGTGGAGTAATTCCATTCAAGAACAAAGACCTAATACTATCACGTGGCTATGGCGTTAGAAATGCTATCGACCTACAAAGTCAAAAGGGCCTTGATAAATTAGTGGACAGAATTATTGGCCAAGACATATCAGTTTTAGGTGTTCAATTACCTATAGCAACCTTCATCGTCATCGCTCTAGCATGTTTATTCATAGTTTGGTTTAGAAAGACTAAACTTGGTCAAGACATGAGAGCCGTTGGAGCTGATATGAGGATAGCTGAAGATGCCGGCATAAATGTAGATAAGACAAGACTTAAAGCCGTAGTTATCTCTACAGTTATGGCAGCCTTCGGACAAATAATCTATCTACAAAACATAGGTAATTTAAACACATATAATGGCGCAGATCAAGCAGCACTATATGCAGCAGCAGCCTTACTAATAGGTGGAGCGAGCGTATCAAAGGCGACAATCAAAAACGCTCTTGTTGGTACAGTACTTTTCCACTTGATGTTTATAGTAATGCCTACAGCAGGTGCTAACATTACAGGCAACTCAATGATAGGTGAGTACCTAAGAACATTCATTTCATATGCAGTTGTTACTGTTACACTTATACTACACTCTATAAGAAGAAAGAGTGAGGCCATTGAAGAGATGGAAAAATTAAAAGCTGATAGTGATAAAAAATAAATTTCTTCTTTAAAACTATTACAAGATAGAGCAGTCGCATTAAATTTGTGATTGCTCTTTCTTTGTACAAAATATCCAGCCAAGATAATAGTTTTAATGATTTTATAAATTTGCGATACTTAATTATGGACAAAAATAAAAAATATAATATAATCTATAAATAAAAAACACTTGACATATCAGTTAGCATGTGCTAATATATCATCAAGGAGTTAGACATACCTAACTAATCTAATTGAAAGGGAAAGTGCCATGTGCGAAGTGAAGTTTGAGTCCATCTTGGCAAATCACTGTGCCCCTGTTCTTATGGGGACTAAATTATCAAATTTAATATCTCTATCAAAGGCGAAGCTGTCTTATGATGAGGAGCTTCTAGAGAAGTATAAGGACATCTTTAAGGTTTATGGCATTGCGATTGAAAAGCTTTGTGAGTGTGAATCAAGTATGCTTCTACTAATCTACAACGAAGAGAGGCTCGCTAGGTATATTCAAAAGCCTAGGGTAAGAGCGTTTTTAAAGGACTACGGCTACGAGACAATTGAGCTCGATGCGTGCCTATTGACTCTTAAGGCTAAGCTAAGGCACTTTGAGTTCCCGCACGAGATTGGGATTTTCCTTGGCTTTCCCATTGACGATGTTATCGGTTTTATCGAAAATGAGGGACAAAATTATGTCTATTGCCGCTACTGGAAGGTTTACGCAAGGCCTGAGAGCACTAAGCGCACCTTTGATCTCTATGATGGTCTAAGAAGCTTCGTCAAGACTAAGCTTATGGAGGGCTACACAATAGAGAGGCTTATGCGCGAGGTATACCAAAGGAGAGAGGCTTTGCACAGCTTAATAAATGCAGCGTGATATATATGTGGGTAGAGATCTACTCACTTTTTTCTTGCAAATAAAAAATCTCATGAGCTTATCTCATGAGATTTGTATTTTATTCATATTAATAATCGCCATTAAGTGGCAAGACATAAGGTCTATCGTTTCTGATTATAATTTCTGAATCAACTTCGTAGACTTTTTTTATGTTTTCTTCTGTTAATACTTCTTTTGTTGTACCGACAGATATTATCTGTCCTTTTTTCATTAGTACAATCTTGTCAGCAAAGGCGCCAGCTAGGTTTAGATCGTGAAGTACTATTGCGTAGCTTATATCGCTTTTTTTCACTATATTCATAAGATGAAATTCTTGCTTTATATCCATCGCGCTGACTGGCTCGTCCATGAGCATAAGTCTTGGCTCTTGCGCAAATGTTTTTGCTGCCATGACACGGGCTTTTTCTCCACCTGATATTTTTAGTATGGACTTTTCTCTAAACTCATCTAAGTTCATTAGTTTTATTGATTTATCGACGATTGCTTTATCATCTTTACTTAGCTTTGCGTTCCACGGCACATAAGGGTAGCGGCCCATCTCAACTATTTCCTCGACTTTAAAATCGAAAGACGATTTGTTTTCTTGATGCATCATGGCAAGTACCTTTGCCTTTTCTTTTGCCTTATACTCATCAAGCTTTTTTCCTTCGAGCAAAATTTCACCCGCATCAGCTTTTAGGAAGCCAGAGATTATTCTAAGTAATGTTGTCTTGCCACAGCCATTTGGTCCTATGATTATAACTTTTTCACCATAATCAATGCTAAAGTTTATATCATCTAAAACTTTTTTCTCTCCATAGGAGAAGGATAAATTTTTTACTTCTAATATCTTCATTTTAAATTTCTCCTATAGCGCACAAGTAGTATTAAGAATAGCGGCCCGCCTATAAGCGAAGTGATGATGCCTACTGGTACTTCGAAGCCGCTTATAAGTGAGCGCGCGATTGTGTCTGAAAGAAGCATAAATATTGCTCCAAATATGAGTGAAGCTTTTAGTAAAAATTTATGCTCGCTTCCGAAGATCAGTCTTATGAAGTGCGGCACTATAAGGCCAACGAAGCCTATGATACCACTGACTGATACGGCGATGGATGTCAAAAGCGCACAAATAAGTAGCATGTTTCTTTTTAATCTCTTTGTGTCTAGACCCATCGTCATCGCTTCTTCTTCGCCCATAACAAGGACGTTGAGGTCTTTGCCGTGATATATTGTGAAGAATATGCCAATGACTGTCGGTATGAGTATTGTTAATACATGGTTCCAGCTCTTTGCGTTGAAACTTCCCATAGTCCAAGTCATAATCTTCATCGCTTCGTCTTGATGGGCTAGCATGATTAATGAGATAAAGCTTGAAAGCACTGTGCTGATGACTACGCCTGTCAATAATAGCGAGAATGTATCTACGCCTCTCTTTGTTTTTGAGATGAAGTAGACGAGTATGCTTGTTAGTATAGCGCAGACAAAGGCTGCCAAGCTTATTATCGAGTTACCAAGAAGCATCATTGGCGGCAAGAATATGATGGCGATGGTCGCGCCAAAAGCCGCACCTGATGATATACCGATTACGTATGGATCGGCCATGGGATTTTGAAATATTGCTTGATAGACTGCTCCTGCCATTGATAAAAGGCTGCCTGTAAGTACAGCGAGTATTATTCTTGGTAGTCTCACTTCAAAGATAATAAAACGGATGGAGTCATCACAAGTGACCCCATCCATCCCATATTTTATCCATTCTAGTATTGATCTAAGTATAATCTTTGGTTCTATATATACCGAGCCCAAAGTTACTGCATAGACCATAAGTGCAAGGAGCACTACGCAAGATAAAGATAAAAATAGATTTTTCTTCATTAAAATTCTAAGTCTTTAATTACTTCTGGATGAGCTATCTTTAGTAATTCTTTTAAGCCTTCTGTGACGACTCTGTTTGATGCTCTTGAGAAGATATCGTCATTGATTTGAACAACTTTTCCATTTTTAACAGCGCTTAGGCCCTTGTAGGCAGCTCCTGTCTTAACAGTTTCTGTAGCCCAGCCTGGTGTTAATAGATATGTCGGATTCTTCTTTATAAGCTTTTCAAGAGTATATTTAAAGCCATCTGCATCTTGACCAGCATTAGTATAGCCGCAGATATTTAAGATTTCATTCATAAATGAGTCTTTGCCGTGAGTGTATTCGCCGCCTTCGCCAGTGCCTACAACGATGTATGCTGTTGGCTTATTAAGATTCTTTGTCTTAAGAGATACTTGAGCTATTTTACCCTTCATAGTTGAGATAAGGGCTCTTCCTTCATAGTTTTTATCAACTATAGTAGCTATAGTTTTGATTGCTTCATAAGTTTCTTCCATAGAGTTTGGTGTCTTCATAGCCATAACTTCCATACCAGCCTTTTTAAGTTGATTTAAAACGTCTTCTTTGAAATGTGTTTGAGCAATGACAACTGTTGGCTTTTGAGCAATAATTTTTTCTATTGATGGTTCATTCATTTTACCAACTGAAGTAATCTTTGCAGCAGCTGCTGGGTAATTGCAGTAGTCTGTTCTTGTTACAAGCATATCCCCTGCGCCTAGGTCAAAGATTATCTCAGTAACGCTTGGAGCAAGTGATGCTACTTTTTTATGAGTTTTTGTAACAGTGTAAATATCTTCTTTGACTGGAAGAGTATTTTCTTTGTTCTTTTCAAGCTTTAAGCCCTTTGTCTTTTGATCATATACGACATTGTAGTTTAAAGTTTCGAATAAAGTTCTTAATGGAATTAAAAATTCATTTCCTTTAATTTTAGTCTTTGTGTCCATGGAAAATTTTGTTCCATTGACAGTGAACTCATTAGTGTTTTTCTTGAAGACCAAGCTTGCCTTGCCATCGCTGACAGTATAAGCACCGTCTTTCATTTCAGTTTTTAGACCGTAGTCCTTTAACGATGAAAACTCAATATATGTTCTTGAGCTTTCCTTTACTAAATCTTTTGCGTTCAATGATACAGGTGCTGCATAGCAAACATTAAATAACATTAAAACGACAAATAGAAGAGATAAAAATCTTTTCTTCATAATAAAGCCTCCTATAAAAAATTTACATACATATCGTATGCATTAAGCGATAAAAAAGGACTAATTAAATACTTAATTAATCCCCTATAATTAGCATGCAAAATAAAGAGTACTGCTACTCTTAACAAACTAATATTAATATCGCCTCTCCAAAATCATTTTACAATAGATAGGCAAAATTGTCAAGTCAGTAAAGCTTTTAAAATAGAATAAAAGTGAGACGTTTACTTTTTTTCTTGCTATTATCCCTAATTCATTATATAATTATCTTGAGGTGTTCTTATGATATTAATAGTTGAAGACGATAAAGACATAAACAATTTAATCAAGGAGCTCTTAAGTGAGCGCGGTTTTGAGACGAAGCAAGTGTTTGACGGGGCTGAAGCGGTCGACTACCTAAAGAATAACGAGGTGGATCTAATGCTTCTTGACCTTATGATGCCGAGATTAATGGGTGAGGACGTGATTAATTACGCGAGGTCCAGAGATATGAAGATGCCTATCATAGTTCTATCTGCCAAGATTGACAAGGCGACTAGACTTGGCTGCCTTGACCTCGGCTGCGACGACTTCATCATGAAGCCTTTTGATAATGACGAGCTTATCAGCCGTGTTAGGGCGCAGCTCAGACGCTCCAACGCTTACAACAGGCTTGGCGAGAAGGCTGTGCGCTTCGAAGACTTCTACCTAGATAACGACAACAACGTTATCAGCTTTAAGGAAGTGCCCTTAAATTTAACACGGATGGAGTATAAATTATTAAGGCTTTTAATCGAAAATCCGAAAAAAGTTTTTACCAAGGAAAATCTATATAGATCTGTTTGGGAGGACGACAACTACTCTGATAACACCATCAACGTACACATATCAAACCTCAGAAATAAGCTAAAGGAGATTGACCCAGACCATAAGTACATAAAAACTGTTTGGTCCATAGGTTATATATTGAAATGATAAATTATTTTGAAAAATCAAGCGAGATACTTGAAAGCCTTTACGGCGTGACTAAGCACAAGCGCGATATGACTAGCAATGAGAATATGAAGAGGCTCATAGAAATATTTGGGCTTGACATATCGAATTTAAATGTGATTCACGTCGCAGGAACTGTTGGAAAGGGCTCGTTTTGCATCATTCTTGACAATATTTTAAGACAGGCAAATCTTAAGACTGGCCTCTTCGTTGGACCTTCGATTGAGGGGATGAACGACAGGATACGTATAAACGGCGACTTCATTCCGCCTGAACGCTTTTATTACTATTTAAAAACCATAGTCGATAAGATCAATGAGCTTGAGATCAACTGCATCTACTTCGAGATAGTGACTCTCATCGCTCTTATGTACTTTGCCGACGAAGGCGTGGATTTCGCCATCTTCGAAGTGGGCGTTGGCGGCCTATATGACTCGACTAACTGCTTTACACAAAAGGCGGCTGATGTCATTATGAAAATTGACTATGACCATCAAAATGTACTTGGCGACACATTAGAAGAGATTGCCTTTAACAAAGCAGGCATTATTATGCCATTTGACACGGTTTACGTCTACCCTCAAGGGGAGAATGTTATAAACGTCATTAAAGACGAAGCAGAAAAGGTCGATGCCAAGGTAAAAGTTTTGGATGGCAAGGCCATAAGCATAGGTAAAACTGATACAGAAACTGAATTTACTTACGATGGAAAGGACTATAGCATAAGTCTAGCGGGCGAGTTTCAAGCAAAAAACGCAGCCATGGCAGTTTGGGTAGCTAAGGACCTTGCAAATAGATTTAGGCTCAATATAAGTGAAGATGCTATTAAAAAAGGTCTAAGTGAAGTTAAGTGGCCATGCCGCATAGAGACTGTTAAGGAAGATCCATATATAATCATCGACGGGGCACACAACGAGGCGAGCGCTGCCGAGCTAAAGAAATATTTGCTTGGACTTGATAAAAAAGTTATCATGATTACATCGTTTTTAAAGGATAAGGATTATAAAAAGGTTTTCGAGACTTTCGATGGGCTTGACGCGGACTTTATCGTGACTAGCCTTGTCTACAAGGGCAGGGACTTTGAGTTTGAAAAGCTAGCTGAGGCCATCGGCGAAAGAGACGGCATCTACTTTATTAAAGACAACAAAGAAGCCTATAAGAAGGCGCTTGAGCTATATACAGACGATGCTGTCATAGTTGTCGCAGGTTCACTTTACCTTGCGAGCGTCTTTAGGGATTTAATTTTGGGACTAAAGCATTATAATTAAGATTTTTGGGTATATAGTTTAAGAGGGAGTGATGAAATGAAATTAGTATTTTTAATTGGCTCACAAAGAGAGGGCTCACTGAATAAACTATTAGCAAAGGAAATAGAAAAAGAATTTGCTGATTACGATATCGTAGAATATTATCCAAATGACTTTAAAATGTTTAATGGGGATCTTGAACATCCTGAAGAAGCTTGGATCAAGAAGATTAGGGAAGATATTAGAGAAGCAGATGGCGTCATCATTGCTTCACCTGAGTACAACTATTCGGTTCCAGGCACTGTCAAGAACATGGTCGACTGGCTATCGAGACCAAACGATGAAGAAAAGTACCTAATCGGCGGCAAGAACTTTGCTGTAGTTGGCGTAACACAAGGGCTTGACGGAACAAGACTCGCACAAAAAGAACTTATAGCAGTACTTCATCAACTAAGAGCAAAGATTGATGCGATGAACACGATAAGCATTCCATTTGCAGATGAGGAAGCGGGGTTCATAGCTGATAACAAAGAAAGAATCAAGGACTTCGCTGATAAGTTTAAAAAATTTATTGAAAAATAATGGCTGTATAATATCTATTGGGGAGTAAAACCTCAATAGATATTTTTTTGATAAAA
>UQDI01000032.1 GCA_900539725.1 uncultured Eubacteriales bacterium
CCTTCTATGTCTTATATATACCCAACAAATGTGTATTTTAAGAGGTTTTAAGCAAAAAAAGTAGGCATAATTTTTAAAAAATATGCCTACTTTGTCAACAGTCTGACAGGGAGCCGAAGCTCCCTGTTTTTATATTGATATTAACTAATAAATAACTTTGTGAAATACTTTTTTACCTTTCTTAATTAGTAGCTCTCCATCTTTAAAGTCATCAAGTGTAATTACTTTAGATGCATCGCTTTCTTTTTCGCCATTAAGAAGTATACCACCTTGTGAAATAAGTTGTCTTGCTTCTGAGTTTGATTTAGTTAAATTAAGTTCTTTTAGTAAGTTTAGTAGACCAATACCATCTTCAAATAGCTTTTTATCCATAGTAGTACTTGGAATATTTTCTGAATCAGCATTGCCACTGAATAGGGCACGGCTTGCTTCTAATGCCTTGTCAGCATCTTCTTTGCTATGAACATCCTTAGTGATTTCATAAGCAAGTATTTCTTTCGCTTTGTTAATTTCGTTATCTTTAAGCTTTGCTAATTCATTTATTTCTTCCATAGGAAGCATAGTTAGAAGCTTTAAGAATTTTATAACGTCTCTGTCATCAACATTTCTGAAGTATTGGAAAAGTTCATAAGGAGTAGTTTTTTCTCTGTCAAGCCAAACAGCGCCTGAAACAGTTTTACCCATCTTAATGCCATCAGCATTTGTTAATAACTTAAGAGTCATAACGTAGGCTTGTTTGCCTTCAAGTTTGTTTATTAGCTCAGTTCCTTCAAGCATGTTAGCCCATTGGTCAGATCCACCAACTTGAAGAACGCAGCCATATTTTCTATATAGCTCTAAGAAGTCATAAGCTTGCATTAACATGTAACCCATTTCGAAGAATGTTAGTCCAGAAGAAATTCTGTTCTTATAGCAATCATAAGCAAGCATCTTAGAAACGTTGAAGTTAACGCCTATATCTCTCATGAAATCAAGGTATCTAAGATCACGAAGCCACTCTTTATTGTCAACGTGCAATGCTTTGCCATCAGAAAAATCAATAAATCTTGACAATTGCTCAACAAAGATTCTAGCATTTTCGTTAATAGTTTCTTCAGTAAGAAGCTTTCTCATATCTTGCTTACCAGATGGGTCACCAATCATAGTTGTCGCTCCACCAGTTAAGCATATAGCTCTGTGTCCAGCTGCTTGCAAGTGCTTCATAACCATAAGCGTAATGTAGTGACCTATAGTTAATGAGTTTGCTGTTGCATCATAACCAGTGTAGAATGTAATTTTTTCATTATTTAATAAATTTCTTAATTCATCTTCATAATTGCAGTTATCTATGTAACCTCTTTCTTTTAACACGTCAAAAACGTTCATAAAATCACTCCTTTAAACTGCCTTGATTATAACATATTTCTAAATAATTTGTCAATCTATAAGCATGAAAAAGGATGGGCACTTGTCCCATCCTTGTAAGCTTAAATTATATTTCTTCTGAGTTTTCCCATAAACCATGGATATTGCAGTAGCTTAATGCAAGTAGAGTACCTTTTGCATTAGCTTTTAGCTTAACGCTCATTGATGGTTCAGTGAATAAATCTGATTCGCCATGAGCTGATGCTACATAGCTAGCTACTTCAACTGGAATTTCTTTTCCTTCAGGTACGAAGAATAACTTCATCCATGCTATGTGGTGCTCAAGAGTGTTTGGATGAGCAATTTCATCTCCAACACTTACGCAAACCTTTAAATCGTCTGCTTCTTTTGATACGTGTATAACTGGAACGTGCTTTTCGCTCTTCCAATCTGCGCTTTTAACTAATTCTGATAATTTCATTTTTATCAACCCCCTTGTAGTTAATCTATACCCAAAGATGATTTTTAATACACATTTATACGAAAATATTTATTAATATATTCATTGTTTAATAAGCTAATATATGTTATAATTGTTATGGAAGTGATAGTATGTATGAATTAATTGCAACAAGTTCTTTTGGCTTAGAAGCACTAGTTAAAAGAGAATTAAAGGATTTAGGTTTAGAAGTTACAAAAACTGATAACGGTCACATTTATTTCAATGGCGATGCCATAGACATAGCAAGAGCAAATATTAATCTTAGATGTGCTGACAGGGTACTAATTAACTTAAAGAGCTTCAAGGCAGAGAACTTTGAAGAGCTTTTTGATGGCATATATGAGCTTCCATGGAATGATATTTTAGATGAAGACTCTAATTTTATAGTTGAGGGTCGTTCACACAAGTCAAAGCTATTCTCAATATCTGACTGCCAAAGGATTACTGAGAAGGCTATAATAAAGAAATTACAAATGAAGCACGATATAAGTAGATTCACTAAGTCATCTCATAGACATAGACTTGAAATATCTTTATTAAATGACATTGCAAGTATAACGCTTGATACTTCAGGAGACAGCCTTCACAAAAGAGGCTATAGGGACAAACAAGGGGCTGCGCCTTTAAAGGAGACTATGGCGGCGGCACTTGTAAAGCTATCGTTTTATAATAAGGATAGACCTTTCTTTGATCCTTTCTGTGGTTCAGGTACTATACCTATAGAAGCTCTGTTAATAGCTAGAAACATTGCTCCTGGCCTAGATAGAGATTTTGACAGCATGAACTTTAAGTTTATAGATGCTGACTTATTTAAAAAAGCAAGGATGGAAGCGATGGAGAAGATTGATTATAAGTCAAAGGTCTACATCGACGCGAGTGATATATCTCACAAATCCATTGCCATAGCGAAACATAATCTTGAAAATCTTGGCCTAAGTGATGACATAAGGTTTTTTGTAAAAGATTTTAGAGATGTCGATATTAAAAATAACTACGGAGTAATGATTACAAATCCGCCATATGGCAAACGTCTTGAGGAAGATAATCTTAGGTCTTTATACAGTGATTTTGGTAAAAAGATAAAAATTTTAGATACATGGTCGATATATGTTTTGACTTCATATGAAGATATAGAAAGGGACTTCGCTAGAAAGGCTGACAAGAACAGAAAGCTTTACAATGGAAGTTTAAAGACGTATTACTATCAATTTTATGGCAAGAAGCCTGAGAAATAGTGGAGGATATTTAAGTATGGAAAGAAAAGATGAAATATTAGATAAAATACTCTCCGTTGAAGTTTTGGATGCCATGGCTGATTGGGTTAAGGTAGTTAATATAAAAGGTAAAATACTTTATGCTAACCAAGCTCTAAAAGATGCGATAGGCTACGACCCAACTGGTACTAATACTGATGATTTAGATGATTTTTTAAAGCTTGATACGAGCGAAACAACTAGCGCTATTGAAAAGAATGAGATTATACAAAAGGAATTAAACATTGGTGACAACTACTACCAAGTGAAGTGCTCACCAATATATGATGAGAAGATGAATCCCATCGCCATAGTTGAAGTGTTTAGAGATGTTACAAGAGAGAGGGTTCTAGAGCTTCAACTTATTCAAAGCAATGAAAATGTTTTTCATGATATGGAAATTACAAAAAGAATTCAAAAGAGCATTCTTCCAGTAAAAACTAAGTATAAAAATATTGCTATAGACTACTTATATGAAGCGACTGAAACGCTATCTGGCGATATGTTTGATATATTCGAGATAGAGAAGGATACTTATGTAATCTACATCGCTGACGTTGCAGGTCATGGTATAGCAGCTTCTATGCTAACTATGTTTATTAGACAAACTGTTAGAAATTTGAATAAGAATAATTACAAGCCTGAAATTGCTCTTAAGCATATAAGTGATAAGTTTTTGGAGCTTAATTTACAAAGTGACAGATATATAACTATATTCTATGGAGTTTATTACGCAGCCAAAGAAGAATTTGTTTACGCAAATGCTGGTCACAACTCGATGCCAATAATATTTAATGATAATAAGATATCTGTTTTAGAGGCAAAGGGCAGACCTATAATGAGTATAGACTTAGGAAATGAATATGAAGTAAAGAAAACTGCACTCAGGGCAGGCGATAAATTGTTTTTATATACAGATGGTATAGTTGAGAGCAAAAACGCACATGGCGAAGAATTTGGTATGGATAGGCTTATAACAACAATACTAAGTAAGCCAAATAAACTACTCAAAGCCATAGACATAGCGGTACTTCAATACTCCTTTGGCGATCAAAGAGATGACTTCGCGATGCTTTTAGTTGATATAGATGAAATGCAATAGATAAAGCAAAAGCTCTTCTTAAGCAAGAAGAGCTTTTAATATGTCCTGAAATACTTTTTCCTTTTCAATATCATGAAGTAGTTCATGTTTTAAATTGTCATACTCTATAAGTTCTAGATCTTCTATACCAACGCTTCTTAATAGGCCATATATTTGTTTAATGCCTAACTCAAAGTTTGATAGAGGATCTTTTTTGCCTGAAAATAAATATATAGGTAAGTCTTTTGGTATATATTTTAAATTTTCTCGTCTTGTTGCTTTATCAACGCCATGTATAAGCATTTGGAAGAAGCCGTTACTGTATTCAAAGATGCATAATTCATCTTGTAAGAACTTGGCTCTTTCCTCCGGATCTGATGTTAGCAAATCTTCTTGAACGTTTTTACTCATGAAGTCAAAAGATTTTTGATTAAGAGATTCATTCTTTTCGTCGTAGCCTTCTTTTGAAATAACAACTTTTAAGAATACCTTAAATAACTTATTTAAGAAGATAGGGCATTTAACGCTAGATAGTAAAAACATTTTATCAATGTTCTCGCCATACTTATAAGCATATGTTCTTGCAAGTATTGAGCCCATAGAGTGGCCTAGAAGAACAACTTTTTTACCCGGATTTTCTTTTCTAATAATTGAATTTAGCATATCGATGTCATCTACCATCTTCATCCAAGCGTTATTTTTAGGAACTATGCCCAAGTGATCCGTATCATTAGCAGTCATTCCATGACCTCTAAGGTCAAGTGCGTAAGATGATATACCATTAGCTTGCAAAAATCTAGCAAACTCATCGTATCTCATAGCGTGATCGTGCATGCCGTGAACGATTTCCACACAAAGTTTGGGGTCTTCAGCTTTCCATTCTAAATATTTTATTTTAGTTTTGTCCTTTGCCGTGAATTCTAAATAATTTTTTTCCATTTACCTCACCTTTAAAAATATTACTTCCCCTTTTGGATATTATACTATATTTCTAAGTAATAATCAATATTTTAACTATTATAAGTCAATTTATGATATAATACAAGTACTGAAATCACATTGGAGGAATTTTTATGAAATATACTTTAGAAATTTGCACTGATTCATTCGAATCAACTCTTATAGCTCAAAGAGCAGGGGCAGATAGAGTTGAACTTATTGCATCGACAGTACTTGGTGGAATAACGCCTTCCTATGGCTTGTGCAAGAAAGTACTTAATGAGCTTGACATACCCTTTGTTGCTATGATAAGACCTAGACAAGCAGGTTTTTCTTATTCTAAATATGATTTAGATGTTATGAAAGAAGATATCATTGCTCTCAAAGAACTTGGTGTAAAAGGCTTTGTCTTTGGATGCTTGAATGATGATGGAAGTATTAATATGAAAGCTAATGAATACTTACTTAAGTACTGCGAAGGCATGGATAACGTTTTTCACAGAGCCTTTGATATAGATCCAGACCTTGATGGCAACTGCAAAAAGCTTATAGACCTTGGCTTTAAACGTGTATTAACTAAAGGCGGAGACAACAAGATTACAGATACATATAAGATAATTAATTCGCTTTATGAAAAGTATCATGACAAGCTTGAATTTATCACTGGAGGAGTGAGGGAGAATAACGTAGATTTTATTAAAAATAATCTACTCGTTGATCAGCTCCATATATCATCTAATAAAGTATGTATAGATAAATCGACTCTTGCAAACGATAAATTATATTTTGGCACAAACCCTAATGAAGATGAGGGAACATATTATTTAGCTGATGAAGACTATCTTAATAGGATAATAAAGTCTTTTAGATAATTATGACAAAAATTTAACAATTCTTATTTGCAAGTAAAAAAATATAAATTGCAAAAATGTTAAAAATGCATCAATATTTATGACATATATGACATATTTTGAAAATTAACATTAATTTTATTCATTGCTTGTTTTTACACATAAAAAATCATTATTTGCTCTTTAAAATTATCTAGACATGTGGTAAAATGAGTATATAATTCAAATAGGAGGAGTACTATGAAAGAAAAAAATGGTAAGACAATCGTCCTAGGGGTAATCGGATCAGATTGTCACGCAGTTGGATTAACTATATTGGACCATGCTTTTACAAATGCTGGATTCAACGTAGTTAACATTGGTGTTTTATCACCTCAAGAAGACTTCATCAACGCAGCTGTTGAAACTAACGCTGACCTTATCTGTGTATCATCACTATATGGTCAAGGAGAAATTGACTGCAAAGGCATGAGAGAAGCATGCGATGAAGCAGGTCTTAAAGACATTCCACTATATGTTGGAGGCAACATCGTTGTTGGTAAACAAAAGTGGGAAGAAGTTGAACCTAGATTTAAAGCTATGGGCTTTAACAGGGTTTATCCACCAGGAACAAGTCCTGACGTAACAATTGCAGACATGAAAAAAGACTTGGGAATTGATTAGATGAAAGCATATCTTTTTATTGATTTTGGAAGCACATTTACAAAATTAACTCTAATAGATATTGAAAAAGAAGAAATTATTGCTACAGCAAAGAGCTACACAACTGTTGAAACAGATGTAGCAAACGGATATCACAATGCTTATAAGGATCTTATGTCAAAGGTCAACGGCGACATAGACATAGTTAAGAAGCTTGCGTGCTCTTCAGCAGCTGGCGGTTTAAAGATAGCAGCCATAGGCCTAGTACCTGATTTAACTGCAGAAGCAGCCAAGAGAGCAGCCTTAGGAGCAGGAGCTAGAGTTATTAAGACATATTCATATAAGATGAACAATCATGAGATAGAAGAGCTTAGAGATTCGAATGCTGATATGATTCTTCTAGCAGGAGGAACTGACGGAGGCAACACTGAAGTAATTTTGCATAACGCTCAATTGATTGCTGACTTTGGTATTACAAAGCCAGTTGTAGTTGCGGGTAACAAGAGCAGCTACGATGATATTGAAAAAGTATTTAAAGATAAGATTGAGTACAGACTTACAGAAAATGTTATGCCAAAACTAAATGAAATCAATGTTAATCCTGCAAGAGAAACAATCCGAGACATTTTTATGGAAAGAATCACAAAAGCTAAAGGCATGACTCATATAGAAGATGATATCTCAGGCATACTAATGCCTACACCACAAGCTGTTTTAAAGGCTGCCGAAGCACTTAGCTTAGGAACACCTGATGAAGATGGCGTTGGTGACTTAGTTGTGGTTGATATAGGCGGAGCAACAACAGATATTCACTCAATAGCTGATGGTGCGCCATCTAAACCTGGAGTAATATACAGGGGTTTGGAAGAACCTATTTCAAAAAGAACTGTTGAAGGCGACTTAGGCATGAGATACTCAGCTGAAAGTATATATGAAGCAGCTGGATTGAGAATGATTAAGAAGTACTTAGATATCAGTGATTATGATGTAGAAGAAGAATTCAAAAGAAGATACGATCACACTGATTTAGTTTTCACCGATGAAAAAGAAATTAAATTCGATGAAATGATGGCAAAGATTTGTGTAGATATATCAATGAAAAGACATTGCGGCTATGTAGAAGCTGTTTATTCACCTCTAGGAACAATGTATCAACAGATAGGTAAAGATTTAACTGAACTTAATCTTATGATAGGTACTGGAGGTATACTGGTGAATTCAGAACACCCACAAGAAATATTAAAAGCTGGGCTTTATGATAATGAAGATTTAAACTCTTTAAAGCCAAGATATCCTGAATTTTCAGTAGATAAAAATTATATTCTATCTGCTATGGGTTTACTAACAATGGTCGATAAGAACATGGCAGTTAGAATGATGAAGAAATATATAGTTATATAGGGGGAAGCTATGAAAGTAGAAAATAAAAGATGGACTGATGAAGAATTTTTCACTGAGCGTGAGAAAGTTCTTAAACAATGGCCCACAGGAGATGAAGTTGATTCACAAGAAGCAATTGACTTTTTAAAGAAAATACCTGCAGAAAAGAACTTTGCCGAAGTTATGGCAAAAGCAAAAAGAGAAGGAAAGACATTAGCACAACCAAGAGCTGGTGTTGCACTTATTGATAAACACATAGAGCTATTAACATTCTTAACAGATCAAGGCGGAGCTGATTTACTTCCATCAACAATTGATTCATATACAAGACAAAATAGATATGACGAATGTGAAGTTGGTATCAAAGAATCATTAAAAGCGGGTAGATCATTATTAAATGGATTCCCAGCAGTTAACCACGGTGTTAAAGGCTGTAGGATGGTTTACGATGCTGTTTCTAAACCACTTCAAGCAAGACACGGCACACCAGATTCAAGATTACTAGCTGAAATTATACATGCAGGTGGATTTACTTCAAATGAAGGTGGCGCTATAAGCTACAACGTACCGTATGCAAAATCAGTACCAATAGATAGATGCTTACATGATTGGCAATACTGTGACAGATTGGTTGGTTTCTATGAAGAAAATGGCGTTCACATAAACAGAGAACCATTTGGACCATTAACTGGTACACTTTGTCCACCATCAACATCAAACGCTGTTGCTATAGTAGAAGCACTTTTAGCTGCTGAACAAGGTGTAAAGAACATTACAGTTGGTTATGGCCAATGCGGTAACTTAATTCAAGACGTTGCAGCTATTAGATCACTAGAAGAACAAGTAAATGAATATCTAAAGAAATATGGCTACAACGATGTTTTAATAACTACTGTATTCCACCAATGGATGGGTGGCTTCCCTCAAGACGAAGCTAAGGCATTTGGCGTTATCTCTTGGGGTGCAGCAACTGGTTCATTAGCTGGAGCTACAAAAGTTATTGTTAAGACACCTCATGAAGCTATAGGTATTCCTACTAAGGAAGCAAATGCTGAAGGTATCAGAGCTACTAAGATGGTTCTAAATATGACAGAAGGACAATTACTTCCAGAAGGAAAAGAACTAAGAGCTGAAATTGAATTAATTAAAGCTGAAACAAGATGTATAGTTGATAAATTATTTGAATTAGGTAAGGGTGACTTAGCAGTAGGTACTGTTGAAGGCTTCGCTCAAGGTGTTATGGACGTACCATTTGCTCCTTCTAAGTACAATGCAGGTAAGATGATGCCAGCAAGAGACAACAACGGAGCTGTTAGATATTTATTTACAGGTAACTTACCATTCACAAAAGATATACTAGACATTAACAAAGCAAAACTTGAAGAAAGAGCAAAATTCGAAGGACGTCCAGTAAGCTTTGACATGACAACTGACGATATCTTTGCTGTTGGCTTCGGTAGATTAATCGGTAGACCAAAAAATAATTAATATATAAAAGGAGACTTTATTATGAAAATTAAAAAAGTTATCTGCTCAGCAGGTAAAACAGGTTTTTACTTTGATGACCAAAAGGCTATCAAATTAGGAGCAAAACATGATGGTATGTTCTACTTAGGAGATCCAGTAACTCCTGGATTTAAAGCTATAAGACAATCAGGAGAATCAATCTCAGTTATGCTTGTTCTTGATGACGGACAAGTTGCTCACGGTGATTGCGCAGCTGTTCAATACTCAGGAGCAGGTGGAAGAGACCCACTTTTCCTAGCAGAAGATTTTATTGAATTTATCAATAAAAACATTGCACCTAAACTAGAAGGTAGAGAAATAACTACATTCAAAGAAATGGCTGAAGAATTCGACCACATGCAAGTAGATGGCAAGAGACTTCATACAGCTATTAGATATGGTATCACTCAAGCAATACTTGATGCAGTTGCTAAGACAAACAAAGTAACTATGGCTGAAGTAGTTAAGAAAGAATATAACACTGGCGTTGAAATCAAGAGAGTACCTATCTTTGCTCAATCAGGTGATGACAGATACCTAAACGCTGATAAGATGATTATAAAAGAAGCTGACGTTTTACCACACGGTCTATTCAACAACGTTGAAGAAAAAACTGGTAAGAACGGTGAACTTTTAAGAGACTATGTAGTTTGGTTAAGAAACAGAATTATCGAACACAGACACAATGAATCATATAGCCCAATCTTCCACATCGACGTATATGGAACTATAGGCGATGCGTTCAACAACGACGTTGATAAGATGGCTGAATACCTAAAGACTCTAGAAGAAGCAGCAAAACCATTCAAGCTTAGAATTGAAGGACCTATGGATATGGGGGAAAGAACTAGACAAATGGAAGTTCTTAGAGACTTAACTAAGAAGCTTGATGAAGAAAACATTCACGTAGAATTAGTTGCTGACGAATGGTGCAACACTTATGAAGATGTTGTTTACTTCGTAGATAACGGTGCTGGACACATGATTCAAATCAAGACTCCAGACTTAGGCGGTATCAATAACACTATTGAAGCTGTTAAGTATTGTAAAGATCACCACGTAGGAGCTTACTGCGGTGGTACTTGCAACGAAACTAACAGATCTGCAGAAGTTTTAGTAAATATTTCTATGGCTACAGGAGCTGACCAACAATTAGCTAAACCAGGTATGGGTGTTGACGAAGGTATCATGATCGTTAATAACGAAATGAACAGAGTAGTTGCACTAGTTAATAACAGATAATATTTTTCATTGAAAGTAGCAATATTTTATTGCTACTTTCATAATATACATAGGGGGTTATAATTTTGAGAGAAGTAAAAAGTAGTGATATCACTAAAAAATTAAAAGAAGGTCTTTTGGATATAGCTTCAGTTCTTCCAAAAGATGTAATGGATAGACTTGTTGAACTAAGAGATAAAGAAAAGTGGCCACTAGCTAAAGAAACTATCACAACAATTATAGACAATGACAATCTAGCTGAAAGAGATAGCGTTCCAATGTGCCAAGATACTGGTATGGTTATCTGTTTTGTTAAGATTGGTCAAGATGTTCATGTAGATGGATCTATAAGTGATGCTATAAACGAAGCTGTTAGAGAAGCATATACAGAAGGTTACTTAAGAAAATCAGTTGTTAAGGACCCTATAAATAGAGTTAACACAAAAGATAACACTCCAGCTATCATTCACTATGAATTAGTTGAAGGAGATGTATTTGAAATATCTTTTGCAGCAAAGGGCTTTGGCTCAGAAAATATGTCAAAGCAAAAGATGCTTAAACCTGCAGATGGACTTGAAGGCGTTAAGAAATTTATACTTGAATCAGTTGAAGCAGCAGGACCTAACCCATGTCCACCTATCATAGTAGGTGTAGGTATCGGTGGAGACTTTGAAAAATCATGTATCATGGCAAAGAAATCACTTATGAGAGATGTAAATGATTATAACAAAGATCCATTCTATTCAGATTTAGAAAAAGAATTACTAGAAAAGATAAATGAACTAGGCATAGGACCTCAAGGTTTTGGTGGCAAGACAACAGCATTAAGAGTATTTATAGAGACTCATCCAACACATATTGCTGGCCTACCAGTAGCTGTTAACATCCAATGTCACGCTGCTAGACATAAAGTTATTTCATTATAAAGGGGGATATTACTATGGCTATAGAAATTAAAACACCATTTACAAGAGAAACGCTTAAGGATTTAAAAGCAGGAGATAACGTATTAATTACAGGTACTATATATACTGCAAGAGACGCTGCTCACAAAAGATTAGTAGATCTTCTTAATGAAGGAAAAGAACTACCATTTGACCCAAAGGGTGCTTGTATCTACTATGTTGGACCTTCGCCTGCAAAACCAGGTAGAGTTATAGGCTCAGCTGGACCTACTACAAGCTATAGAATGGACCCATATGCACCACAAATGATGGACGCAGGTGTTATGGGTATGATAGGCAAAGGCAAAAGAGATGACAATGTTAAAGAAAAAATAAAAGAATGCGGAGCTTGCTACTTTGCTGCTATAGGTGGAGCTGCTGCTATCATAGCTGATAGAATTAAAACTGCAAAGATAATTGCTTATGAAGATTTAGGAGCTGAAGCTTTAAGAGAGATAACTGTAGAAAAGTTCCCAGCAACTGTTATAGTTGACTCTACAGGCAAAGATCTATATATAGAAGGTAAGAAGGAGTATTTGGAATGGAAAGAAAAAAACGAGTAATAAGTAAAGCTGCTAAAGCGGGCTCTCTTGAATCAAACGATCTAATGATTATGATAGAGCCTTCAGATAAACTAGATATCACACTAAATTCAGTAGTTAAGGAACAATATGGTGATAAGATTTTGAAGGCAATAAATGAAGTTCTTGATGAAGAAGGAGTTACTAAGGCAAACATTGTAATTGAAGATAAGGGCGCTCTAGACTTTACTATCAGAGCTAGAATGAGAACTGCAATCGAAAGGAGTCAAAATGAACTATAGAACAATGTTATTTATGCCGGGAAACAACCCAGGCATGTTACAATCGTCTGATATATTAGGTGCAGACGCTATAATTATAGACTTAGAAGATGCGGTATCATTACCAGAAAAGGATGCGGCAAGAGAACTTGTTAAAGAATATCTTAAAACATTTAAGTCCGAAGAAAAAGAAGGATCAGATATATATGTAAGAGTTAATCCTCTTGATACTGATTACTTCTACAAAGACTTAGATGCACTTAAAGGACTAAACTTCGATGGAATCATGCTTGCAAAAGCATCTCAAGAATCAGTAGAAGCACTTTCTAAGTACTTAGATGATAATAATCAAAAATACGATATATTCTGCCTAATTGAAACATCTCAAGGTGTTGAAGATGCAAGAAACATACTTGCTAAATCAAAGAGAGTAAAAGGCGTTTTATTAGGTGCAGAAGACCTAACACTTGATTTAGGCGCAAAGAGAACTAAAGAATCAGATGAAATAAAATACTCAAGAATGAGAATAGTTTCATGTGCTAAATCTTTAGGCCTACAAGCAATAGATACACCTTGGACAGATACAGACGATATAGAAGGCTTAGTTATGGATACAAAGAAAGCTAAGGCTATGGGTATGACTGGTAAAGCTTTAATATCTCCAAGACATGTTGATCATGTTAATGAAATTTTCTCACCAAGCAAGGAAGATATCGATCATGCAATCAGAGTTATGGAAGCTCTTAAAGATGCTAAAGAAAAAGGTCTTGGCGCATTCTCACTTGATGGCAAGATGGTTGACAGGCCTATCATACTAAGAGCAACAAATACATTAAAGATTTCTGGCAATTATAAGGAGGAATATGATGAGCTTTTATAATGATGATATTAAAATATTAGATAAAAAAGATTATCCTAAAAAAGAAGCAAAGCCAAGCAAAGTTTATGAAAGCATCAAAGATTTATTTGATAAGCTTGATTTAAAGGACGGTATAACAGTTTCATCGCACCATCATTTAAGAAATGGTGATGCTGTGTTAAACATGATGATGCTTGAACTTCAAAGAAGAGGCGTAAAAGACATAACACTTGTAGCTTCATCACTATTCCCAGTTCATAAAGAACTTATTCCTTTGCTTGAAGATGGCACTATAACAAATATAATCACTTCATATATATCGGGTGATTTAGCAAAAGCTATTTCAAAAGGCAAATTAAAAGGCAAAATACTAATGCAATCACATGGCGGAAGAGCTAGAAGTATAATTGATAAAGATGTTGTCATTGACTACGCTTTCATTGCAGCTCCATCATGCGACCCAATGGGAAACATCTCTGGTGTTAATGGGGAAGCATCATGTGGCTCAATGGGTTATGCTATAGCAGACGCTATTTATGCTAAAAAGAAAATTGCCATAACAGATTCTATTGTTGACTATCCAAACTACCCAAGCGACATTACTGAAGACTATGTTGACTATATCTTAAAGGTAGATAGCATTGGTGATAAGAATGGTATAGTATCCGGTACAACAAAAGTCACTAAAGACCCAGTTGGACTTAAGATTGCTAAGGATACATTAAAAGTAATGAAGGCATCAGGTCTACTAAAAGATGGTTTTAGCTATCAAAGTGGTGCAGGTGGAATTTCACTTGCAGTTACCGACTTCTTAAGAGACTACATGATTAAAGAAAATATTAAGGGTTCATTTGCTAGTGGTGGTATAACTGGCTATTTAACAGATATGCTTGAAGAAGGTTTGTTCACTTCATTATACGATGTACAATGCTTTGACTTAAAGGCTATCGAATCCATTAAAAAGAACGCTAATCATTTAAGAATGAGTGGCTCTGAATATGGCAATCCAGAAGTATCAGCAGTAGTAGATAACCTAGACGTAGTTATCCTAGGCGCAACTGAAATTGACCTTGACTTTAACGTTAACGTTATTACAGGAGCAGACGGTATGCTAATGGGTGGATCAGGCGGTCACCAAGATACAGCTGCTGGAGCAAAGATGTCAATTATCGTTTCAAAACTATTTTCATCAAGATTACCAGTTATTAAAAACAGAGTAGACGTAATCGCTACACCTGGAACAACTATAGACGTGCTTGTTACTGAAAGAGGAATTGCAGTTAACCCATTAAGACAAGATTTAATTGAAAAATTCAAAGCAAGCGGCCTAAATGTTATGACAATACAAGAATTAAAAGCTATTGCAGATAACTTTATGGGTGAACCTAATGACATCAAGAAAAAAGATAGAATTATTGGCTATAGTGAATATAGAGACGGATCCATATTAGACGCAATTTATGAGGTATAATATGGGACTATTTTCAAAGAAAAAAGAACTTGATTTATATGCGCCAATCACAGGTAAGCTTATAGATATAACAGAAGTTAAAGACCAAGTCTTTTCACAAAAGATACTTGGCGATGGCATTACCATAGAACCAAGTGAAGGCATTTTATATGCACCATGCGATTGTGAAGTAGTTCAATTATTTCATACGCTTCACGCAATAGGCTTAAAGGCAAAAGATGTAGAACTACTTGTTCACATCGGCATGGACACAGTTGAGCTTAATGGCGAAGGCTTCAAAGGCTTTGTTAATGAAGGTGACCATGTTAAGAAAGGCCAAAAGCTTATCGAGTTTGACATAGACTATATCAAGTCACAAGGCAAAGAAGCTACTACACCTATAGTCATAACAAACATGGATGCGGTTAAATCACTTAATAAGAGCGAGGCAAAAGACATCGTTGCCAATCAAGATGTAGCTCTTAAAATTAATCTTTAATAATATTCATTACTAGGAGGTATGTATATGCATACCTCTTTTTATTTATTAAAGGAAAGCTTGAAAATTTTCTTCTTATATAATATAATCATTATAATAAGTAAAAAGGGTGATTAAATGAATAAAAGATTTAAAGCTTCTATAGTTTTAGTATTATTTTTATCTATGCTAATCTGCAATAGTGCATTCGCTGAAGATGCAGAAGATGTTGAAGATGTGGTAGTAAGCGATGAAAATTTGATTCTAGTAGATGAGAAGATAACTATATCACTAGCAGGTGATGTATCATATTCAACTTATGTAAAGAATAAAGTTAATCAATTTGGCGTGACTTATCCAATGGAAAATGTTAGGGAAATATTCCAAAATGATGATATAAGCTTTATAAATTTAGAAACTGCTATTACTGATCGTAAGAAGCCAGCAAATATAAAAAAAGAATATAACTTCGCATCAAATTCTAATACAGCTAAGGAGCTAGCTAATTCATCTATAGAGATAGCAAATCTTGCCAATAATCATGCGCTTGACTATGGTCAAGAAGGCTTTATTGACACAATGAATTTGCTTGACGCAGCTGGCGTACAATACGTTGGCGGAGTAAGAAAGATAGATGAGGCAATATCTGCAAAAATAATTGAAGTTAAAAATAAAAAGATAGGCTTTATAGCCTCAGACTGAAGACAAACCCAGGAATTTTTTCCTGGGTTTGCTTATTTCTATTAAAT
>UQDI01000033.1 GCA_900539725.1 uncultured Eubacteriales bacterium
ATCACCGCTAAAGCTAAACTGAACCCCCAGTCTAACTGGGGGTTTTCTAATACAAAAAAGAAGCTCACAATCGTGAACTTCTTCACATTAATATTTAATTAAAAGTTAATCACTTCTGGATCCTTACCGTGACTCATAAGATTCATCACAGCATCTTTTAAATAGAAGACAGCTGTGTCATCATCGTCTACGGCGTACTTGCCCTTACATGCTTCTACATTATCATTAACAAGTTTTTCTCTTGCTTCTCTTCTTTCATCTTCAACAAGCTCAGCAAATACTCTGTAGTAGTCCTTGCCAATAGATCTTGCTATAGCTACATGTGGATTGGCTTTGAGCTCTTTATATACATTCTTATGCTTCTTAGTAACAATGTATATCTTGTCCTCAAACTCACAGTGCACATCAAATGGTCTTACGTTTGGCTTGCCATCTTTTGCTGTTGCCAAATAAAAATCATCTTCACTTCCTAGTATCTCTAGTACTCTCTTAATATTTTCTTTCATATAAATACCTCCTCTGTAGGTTTATTGTACCCAAAGAGGAGGTATTATTAACTATATATCGATTATCCTGATGCCTGTCTCGTCATCGATTTTTCTTTGATAAGCGTTTTCGCACTCATCGATGCGTATCTCGCATGTACCGCTTATGATACACTTGTTTAGGTGACCACCAACAGTTATGCCCATGCCGAAAGTTAAGCCGCCAGCAAGCACCATACCATCTGAAATCATGATGTGTAGGTGTATATATGGCTCCTCTCCATCTCTAGTGATATTGCCAATTAAAGAAAGAATTTCAAATTCGCCATCGTATTTGTATTTGATATACTCTCTCTTTTTTACGCTATAAACACCTAGCTCTACTTCTGATGAGGCGCCTATACCTGTTATAGTAGCCGCCTTTATATCAGTCTCTTTTATAAACTCATTAAGCTTATCTAAAACTTCTTCGCCTCTATCAATCCTAACGATATATGATTTGCCGTCTTTGATGTACTTCATCGCTGCCTCCTAATAGCCAAATTCAATCTTATCATATAGTTCATTTTCAAAGAATGGATGAACTTGCTTTCTATTTTCAGATTTTGCCGAATAAAAATTTGATAATAGTTCTTTGAAATCGTCGTTTGTTAATCTGTCTTCAGAATAGAATTCGTAGTAGTTCATTACAGGTCCCGAGCCCACAAAGTACTTTCCATCAAGTCTGTATATTGCAGTCATGTACGAGAAACTTCCTGAACCTACTTCTAAGAATGAACCTTCTGGCTTGTCTACATCGTTTGAGCCTATCTTTTGTATGTCGGCAATGTTTGCTGTATCTCTATCAGATGGTCTTATCTCGTACTCGCCATTGACATCATCTTTATTAAATGCAATGAAGATGTTTTCCATCTCTCCGCCGATAACGCCAAGTCTGTCATTATCTTCATCGCTAGTAGTTTCGTCCTTTAACTCTTCTATACTAACTTTGATTAAAAATTCAAGCATGTCGTCAAAATCTTTTAGTCTAGCCTTTTGATCCTTGTTTAGTAGCGAATACTTTTCATCTGCATCCATAGTTAAGCCGACTAAGTACTTAACTCTTCTATATAGATTTACATTTGGTTCAACATAGTGCTTAATGATTGTTGGCTCGTCGCCGCCCATCTCAGCACCAAATTGTTTTGCATATAAAACAGTATCGTGCTTTAATTGAGCCCATGAAGCAAGTGCTGTATTTAGATCTTTGTACTGCCATTTTTCACTTCTCATAAAATCTGGATATCCTTCGCCATATTCGTTGTTAAAGGCCTTTAGAACCCATAGCCATGTTCTGTAAATATTTGCTTTTTCTTCTTCATCTGTTCTTGCGTCAACCATTGCCTTTGTTTCTTCATACTTTTCTTCAAACTTATCCCATTTCAAATTGTCTTCGTTAGTAAGAGTAAGTCTCTCAGCAAGGCTATTGCCAAGAAGTGCCATAAGGTCAACGCCTGAAACAACTGGTCTCTTGCTTTGAGGATTTGTATCGACTAAGTTTTGTAACCAAGTGTTGTCAACAACTGCTCTTTGTGGCAAGAAGGCAAAAACCTTTCCTGAGTCCGGTTTAATCTTTGGATCGTCTGTATTTTTAATATCATCTGCAACGGCGCTAAGAACCTTCTCATCAAGTATAGCATCTATAGTATTGTCTTTAGTCACTTTGCTAATGCTTGTGTATATGTCAATAGGTGTGATATCTT
This sequence comes from uncultured Eubacteriales bacterium, assembly GCA_900539725.1. Taxonomy (GTDB): domain Bacteria; phylum Bacillota; class Clostridia; order Tissierellales; family Peptoniphilaceae; genus Fenollaria. The sequence goes on from UQDI01000033.1 coordinate 2,228, forward strand.
CAGTGTTTTCAACTAAGAAGCTAATTGGCTTATATATGTCTTGCCATAATTTAAAACTTGTCTCGTCCTTAAGCATATGTCTTGAGATAAGTATAGCTTGCTTAAGAGCATCTAGGTTTATGGATCCATCTGGATTTTCTAAGCGAACTAGTTCTTGTGAATAAAGCATATTTACTTTGAAGTACTTCTTTAAGTTTTCATTCTTAGTGTAGTTGCCACGCACCTTAAATTGTGAGTAATCAATGTCATTGCCTGTTATGTTTGATACAGCATTTCCTTCCGCTTTGATATTCTTAAGCTCATCGTCAGCTAAGTCCCTTACTTCACTTGGCACTTCGCCATCATATTCAGCTTCAAGTAAGTCAACCGCACATAAGAATAGCGCTGCATTTCTCATAAGGACGTCTTTTTCATCGCCCTTTGCTTCTTTGTAATCAAGAAGAGCGTTGTCTAAGCAATTCTTTGATAGAGCCATAAGCTTTTGCTTCAATGAATTTTGTTCCATGTCCTCCATCATTCCAAGGTAGATGATGTGATATAGGTGAACAACGGAGTCAGTAGTTATAAATGAGTTGTTGCCCATATATTGATTGTCTTCATATATACCAAATGGTTGTTTGAAAGTGTTATAATTAATTCGGAAGTAGCCAGAATCTTTTAGCCTTTGTACCGCTTTTGCTACATTAGCCGGCTCGTCATATGGGCTAAAGCCGTATACTTCGCTCGGATCTTGCACGTCATATGGCTTAACATTTGCTTCAACCTCAATGTCTTCAAAGTCCTTTACTTCTTCAACATCCAATAGTTTTTCTGCATCATAGCCAAGCAAAGCATTTAAGCCCGCTTCGCCTACTTCATTTTTTTCTTTACTAGTCTCTTTACCTTCTTCTTTTTTATTATCTTCTCCTCCCATATTATTAAATGGTGAAGAGCATGCACTTAAGGTCATTACTAATAGCAAGACCATAGCTAATAATCTCTTTTTCATTTTAAATCAATACCCTCCTTTGAAAAATTAATTTCCTTCATTATATTTATACCCTCTATATATAGTTTTTTGTCCTTCAATAATTTTGTCGGACGAAAATCTATTTTTCTAGTCGCGATACGCTCAATAAGCATATCATACTGCTTATAGACGCCGATGGAGTAAACTCCTTTATATTTCTCAATCGAAACGACTTCATCAAAGCCGTCCCCATCAATATCAAAAAGAATAAAATCATACATGGGATTAATGAGCCTCGAGCAGCGAAACTTTGGCTTCAAGTCCAAGTCCACTAGCTTATATAAAAACACGCGCTTCGATGGCGTCCTGTGCCACGGGGCTATCGAGTAAACGCCAAAGGCTATGTCAAATTTGTTCTCGTCGTTGACTCTGCCTAGGTCCACCTTGTAGATGTTTAGCTTGTACTTGCCCTCAAAGCTCTTCGTTTTAGACCTGCCTTCCTTTGTAAAAGTGACTTTATTATAAAACCTTGAAAATATTGGCTTAGATAAAGTCATCTCTACTTCGCCAAGCTCCTCATCTATAACCATATACTTAACAGTAGTCTCTATGCGTGAGATGGCTAGAAGCGCTAACAATAGTAAAATCGCTAGCGCAAGTGATTTCTTCTTCATTATTTATTTAGGTCTACAAAATGAACTTCGTAGCCCATTGCTTTTAAAATCTTAAATAAATCTTCAGTCTTGAAGAATAGTGTCTCTGTGTTAATGTTTGGGTGAAAAGTCATTATCTCTTCTTTTAATATAGCATTGTCAAAGTAGAATTGAACTTCTTTTTCTGTGTCGTTAATGAGGCCAAAGGGCGAAACAACTCCCGCTTCATTGCCAAGCTTATTATATAATGTCTCTTCCGAAGCCATCTTTACTCTTTTTTCGTGGGCAATTTCAGCGAATTCCTTCATATCAAGTCTGTCCTTATCGTCCATGACAAGCATGTAGAAGCGTCTCTTCTTTTGATCCGTCATAAACATAGTTTTTGTTCTGCAGCCAATTTTGCCCTCGATAAACTTATCAGCGTCTTCAGTTGTAAATGCTGGCGGATGCTTAACTGATTCATACTCAATACCATTGTCCTCAAGAAGCTTAATTGCGTCTTCGTATTTGTTCTTCATACCATCCCCTCCATTATACTTACATTTTACCACAATCAAGCGCAAAAATCAATTAACAAAGAAACATTATGTACAAAAAAGAACTTAATGCAATTGCCTCAAGTCCTTTAATCAAAATATTTTTTATTTATTTTCTTTAAAATGTTCTTTAGCAAAGTCCATCTCTTGAACTAATTCTAAGGTGCCAAGATACTTGCCAAGCTCATCTCTTACTGCCATGTATAAAACGTAACAGTCATGTCCTTCCTTATTCATCCATATACCAAGCTGATCCTTTGCCCCGCTCTTAAACATAGCTATTATTTCTCTAACCATAGCTTCAATCTTTGGTGGATGACAGCTGTATACATCACGGCCGATAGCTGTCATAGGTCTTTTGAATAATTTTTCTCTGCCATTGTTATTAAAGAAAGCGTTTATATCATTTGCATCAACAAAGGTAATCTCGTAAGGCATTATATTTAATAGCGCTTCTAGCTCATCAAGCCTAAAGTGACCGCCCTTTAGTTCTATCATTGCATTTTGATAAGATGACTTTGTTTCGCTTGTATCAGAAGTCTCTCTCTTCCACTCATCATCAGCTCTAAAGCCACCGCTGTATGCTTTAAAATCTTCATATATATTGTGCCACTCTTCATCAGTAAATTTATCTTCAATAGTCGGGAACAATATATTTTCTTCCTTATAAATCATTTCTTTTGCTCTTAGAAGATTTTTCTTAAGAGCCTCAGCCCATGCATCGTCCCTATTACTTGTGTCAAGCTTTTTAAATTCATCTCTAATCTCGTCATCAACAGACCACATAACATCAGATGGCCCAGGAATATTATACTTAACCTTTAATAATGGATAAATTAAATCGCCCTTCTTTGTGTAATGCACACGAATTTTTCTAAGATTATCAATGTCAACACTTTTATAATCATTTTTATCTAATAGTGAAAGCGTTTTATCAATTAAATCCGCGATTACATCGTTCTCTTTATGCAAATTATATATAGGATGTCCCACTTCGTCAATAGCTTTAAGTTTTTTTCCTTGCTCTGTCTCAGTCGCTCCATGAAATAATGCGCTGTGCACGTCGCAAAGCTTTTGCACTTCTTTTATTGGTACACCAGAAGCGATAATCTCTTCTTCTGCCTTCATTATCTCTTTACTGTCAACGTCAGAAAACTCTTTAGCAAAATCTGCCCTAACACTGTCAATATCCTCTCCTTGACTAAGTCTTTCGATAAACGTTTTAAGCTTATCAAGTCTAGCCTTGTCATCATTACTTATTTCGCTCTCTTTAATAGTATATCCATGTTCAATAAGTTTTTCTTTTATAAAATCTATGCTAATGTTTTTAACAACAGAACCTCTCTTTAAAGTCATAAACTTACCTACGCTGTTGAACATAAGTTTATTTTGTAATTCTTTGAAGCCAATTTCAATTAGTACATCTTTAATATCTGGATACTTACTTACTAAATCAGCAACAGTCATATCCAAATCAATTATTTTTTCCATAATACACCTCTTTTTCTAACAGTATTTTTATTAGCTGATGCTAACTATATATACCCTAAAATATATTTTTTTAACAAAATATGTGCTATAATATATAAAAGGATGGTGACAAGATGAAAAACAAAATTAAATTATTTTTCTATAACAATAGACGGTGGATATACTGTCTTGAATACATTTTCTACTCGGTAATACTGCTTGCGATAGTAACATACATAGACAGCAGCTACTCAGGCCTTACGCAGCACATACCACGCGTGATGCTATCGAGCGTCGAGCTTGCAAAGACAGTGCTTTCATCACTTGTTTCTGCTCTACTGACAATAACTACTTTTACATTCTCGACCATACTCGCAGTTTTCACTCTATATCATAACTCCTTTACACCGAGGAGCGTCGAAAACTTTTTAGATAAGAAAATCACAATGAAGGTCTTAGGCATATTCATAGGCGGCTTCGTCTACTGCCTAGTGAGCCTTAACTTTATGAAGGCCGGTCAAGATCAAAGACTTGTTATCGCCGGTACCATAGGCGTCATCTACGCTATATGGGGCGCGATCTACTTCGTTATCTTCGTGCAAAACGTTTTGTCTGGCATTAACTATGCCAATCTACTTGAAGATATCGCAGATAAAACTGATAAACTTATTGAGAAAGAACTTGAAGATCGTGATTTTGAACTGCTTGATAAAGAAGAGTGGACTATGAAGGATAAAAGGCTTGCTGCTCACAAATCAGGCTACCTAGAAATTATTGACATAGATAAGATTAAAAAGCTAATCGAAGACGAGGACATAGTCTTCACCATAGAAGTATCAAAAGGCGATTTCGTTGCTCAAAACGAAACGCTTGGCTACTTTAGTCATGATAGCTTGGATGATAAAACTCTAGAAAAAATTCAAAAGCAATTTATTTTTAGTGAAAGAAGAATTGCCGAAGAAGATTATAAGGAAGGCATTAGAAAGATAGTAGAGATAGCAACGCGTGCCCTATCACCTGGTACAAACGATCCAAACACAGCTATACACTGCATAAGAAAGCTGTCGATACTTTTATCACATCTTGCTAAAGTTGACTCAAACCACCACTACATCAAAACCGATGGCAAGGCAAGGATATACTACACAAGTAAGTCCTTTAAAGAGATGCTCGTTGAGCACATGCAGCCAATCATTACTTATGGTGAGACGGATGCAAGCGTTTTAAAGACAGTATTCCAAGGTCTCTTGCTTATAAAAGTAAGTGCTAGTGAAAAGAACAAAAAAATTGTCATGGCCTTTGCTGAGGACCTATATCAATCAGCAGTCGATAATTTCAAGAGAGAAAGTGATTTAAGTCTCTTCATGGAAATCTATCAAGAGATAATGACTGGATCAAAGGAAGAAGAAGAGATAGAGAAAGAAGAAAAAGAAAAAGAGCTAGAAGAGCTTTTAGAAGAAAAATAGTGAATATAATAAATACATGAGGCTAGTCAAAATTATGACTAGCCTCTTACTTATTACTTCGTATTAAAATTTCTAGTTAAAGTCACTTGCCTATTGACCTCGTCCCAAAGAATGTCTTTGCCGTCCTTAAGACCAAGTGCCCTTGCGATGTTCGCTATAGGAAGCATGATTCTGTTATTACGCATCTCAGGCTTAACATCACTTGTGTATTTAACGCCATTGACAATGATGAAATTGCTATCGACAGGTATTTCTACTCGTAGACCAATGTCCATAATAACAGCGGTCCTTGTCTCGCTTAGCCAAGCTACCCTGTATCCCAAAGCTTCAGAAATGTATCTTAATGGAAGCATTGTTCTGCCGCCTTTGATATATGGCTTTGTGTCCATAGCCTTGAGAGTGCGAACGCCACCATCCACTTTGTCAAGAATTTCTGAGCCTATAGTGATTAAAACTTTTGACTCTTTTTGCTTTTCTTCTTTAGCCTTGTCAATAGTTTTGACCTCGTCTTCGTCCTTCTCTTCTTCATGATAATAATTTCTTCTATCTCTCCTCTTTTGCTCTTCTCTTTCAGCTTTATCATCTGTTTCAGGCTCGATGTATGGAGCAATTTCTCTAAATATAGGGTAAATGTCTACCTCGCCATCCGGCATAAGGAATTCGCCGTTAATAATAGGAAGCAATTTGCCACTTGCATCGTGAACGCTAAGGCCAAGAAGTTCATATCCGTAATTTGCTATGGCACGAACAGTAACTTTATCGCCCACTTTTGCTTCAGGCGGATCAATAATCACCTCGCCATATGGTGATGGAGTAATGTTTATAGCGTGTTTTTCAAATGGCTTCGGTTTATCTTGGTTTGGTTTATCTTGGTTTGGTTTATCTTGGTTTGGTTTATCGCCAGGATTGTCTTCATCGGGCTTTTCTTCACCAGGATTTGGTTTGTCTGGATCTGTCTTATTTGACTTTACTTGCCATATAGCTCTTACAATAGTTTCACCATCTATTTTTATTTTATCTTGTGGCTTATATTCTTTGTCAGCTATTTGCCAAGCCTTAAACACTTTATTTTCAGGTTCTGTGAATTTGCATTCAGGAAGAGTATATTCCTTTCCTTTTTCTATATTTTCTTCTTTTGTTTCGTTAGTACCATTATTAGCTACTAAAGTCACTTTATATTTTTCAATAGGCTTATCTCGCCAAGTTGCTGTTATTTCTGTATTATCATTAATTGTTATTACATCACCAACAGCTTTTTCTTTGCCATTAACCTCCCAAGCTTTAAACTCTTTATTCGTTGGCGCTGTAAAATCACAAGCTGGTAAAGTGTATTTTGATCCCTTATTTACTAAGACATCTTTCATTGTACCTGAACCTTGATTTGCGTTAAAACTTACTTTGACTTGAATCTCTTTCCATAAAGCTGTTAATTCTATATTACCGTCAATTGTTATTTCTTCGCCTACAGATTTTTCTTTATCATCAACGCTCCAAGATTTAAATTCTTTATTATCAGGTGCTGTAAATGTGCATTTAGGTAATTCATATGTCGAGCCTTTAGCGATTTTTTTCGATTCCATTGAGCCAGAACCTTCGCCTGCCTTAAAGCTTACACTTAACATAATATCTTTCCATAGAGCTTTTACTTCTGTATCTTCATTCACTGTTATTGTTTCGCCAGGCTTTTTCTCATCATCTCCTACCTTCCAGCCAACAAACTCTTTATTATCAGGTGCAGTGAAGCCGTTTTCAGGAAGTGTATATTTTTCGCCTGCTTTTACAATTTTCTCATTCATCTCACCTGAGCCTTCAGTTTTGTTGAAAGTAACTTTATATTCAATATCTTTCCAGATAGCTTTTACAATTGTTTTTTTATCTATTTTGATTTTGGTTTTAGCTGGATATTCTATACCATCTACTTCCCAAACTTTAAATTCTTGGCCATCAGGTGCTGTGAAACCATTTTCAGGAAGTTCAAACTCTTTTCCTTTTTCTATTTCTGTATCAGGCATTTCTCCAGAGCCTTCGCCTGCGTCAAAGCTTACATTGTACTTTACTTCTCCTCTGTTGACTATTAAAGTATATACACTTGTATTCTTTTTATCTTGTGAAGTAACTGTAATTTTAAAAATATTTTCTCCATTATGTAATTCAAGTTTCTCTGTTTCATATCCGTTATATGTATATGCTTTACTTGAAGCAACAACATTATCATTTAACGTAACAGAGATACTTTGCTCACTTTCGCCAAATTGGACATATACATAGCCTTTGCTAAAATCCTCGCCTAAATTCACTGTATAAGTTTTTTCTTCCTTATCAAATACTAGTTTTGATTTTTGATTTTTCCAAACCTCATCTTCTAAGCCATATAATATTATATTTCTAAGACTACTATCGCCAACTTCGCTATCTTTAAAAATAGGCTTAACTCTAAGATTGTAATTTGGCATCCTTAATTCAGTAGGTGTTTTATTTAGCTCCTTTATTATATCGTTATCTTGTTCTAATTCTATAATCTTATCTACATCTTCTACTTTGACCCATCTATCAAACACCTTACCACGAAAAATACTTTTATCTGCCTTAATAGTAACTAAGTCACCTTCATACGCTTCATAAAATTCAGCTGAACCACTAGTTACATTTAGTTCATGAATAGTTCCATTGCCAATCTTATTTATTAGAACTAAATACCCTGCGTAATTATTGTTATCATCTGTCACAGATAGTACTGAAATTCCTGGTCGGATAGTTACAATATCTCCATTATCGTTAGCATCAACCTTATAATTATCATTTGCGTATGTAGCTCTAAATTTTTGGCCTTCAAAATTCTTTTTTATATTGAATTGAATCTTTTTATATTTCGGATCCAAATATATTCTATACTTACTTATATCAGATCTAAATTCAGTGGCAAATTCATCATCCCTTTTCTCTTCTTCATTATACACAACTGCAGTAAGTGTAAGATCTTCCCATTTATCTCCATCATACACCCTAGCACGTATATCTTTTAGTTTAAAACTATCATCAAGCTCTGCTTCTGCTTTAACTACTCCTAAATTCATAGGCAATATACCAATAAATAAAACTAAAACCATTAGCATTGAAATAATTCTTCTAAGCTTCTTCATTATATCCCCCTCCATAAAAATTATTACCGTTGCTAAACAAAACCATAAGCATTAAAAAAGTGCTACTTGCAACACCCGCAATAGCACTAAAATAAATCCACATTTGAGTGGATTGCATCCTTATTGAATTGAGTTCTATCAAATAACATCTTAAGGCCTCTCATCAACTATATTCTATACTTTAATATTATAACATATAGCTCTTTATATCAATATCTTTTCTTAATTTAGATAAATTTATTTTTTAATTTATGAGAAAATAAAATCTACAATTCTATTAGCAATTTCATCTGTTCTTTGATCAATACTATCTTTTGTCCATATAGGATTGTCAATATTTTCGTAATCTTTAATTATAGAGTTAGCGGATGCAAACTTGCTATCTTTGTAACCTCTTTTCTCATTTTTTGCATTTTCTATTGAATGGTTAATCTTAGTCTTAAACCAAGCATTGCCTATAGACCTATTGATATTATCTTCAAGCAATATTTTATTCCCTAGTTTATTTACAATCGATAAAAATTCTTCTTTACTCTCTATTTTTGCGTCTGCTCTAATGTACTCGATATTTTTACCACTCATTGGCATGATGTGCTCAATCTCATATTTCTCTGGAAGTATAAACTTTATGTCATTTTGTTTGCAATAGATGTACTCATCAAGAGCAACTAATGGATTTTTCGTATAAGATTTTATATTTGCTATAAGTTCTTCTCTCTTCCAATTATTAGCAATATGTTTTTTAATCTCTTTAATAATTTCTTCTAAAGCTACTTTTTCATCAACCAATTTAATATTTAAACCAAATAAAAATGTTTTAAATTTGGCACTTGAGTAACCTAAATCTACTAATTCAAGTACTGTAAATAGCTTTAATAACTCTTCTATAAACATAGTAGCCTTATGCTCACTTACAACATCAGAATTAAATCTATATAAATATGAAATAATGTAAGTTTTGATATTTTCATTAAACTTTAACGCTAATTGTACTATAGGATAGTCTTTTATTTTATTCCATGTGTCAACGATTTTCGAAAATTCTCCAGTTAAAGTTAAAGGATCATTTAAAATATTTTTGTTCTCTTCAGTATAATACCTTCTTATACCTGGGGTAGTAACGCTTATCGATCCACTGTCAGATATATATGCCTTATCCAAAGATCTTTGTATATACATATATTGTTTAAGCACATCATCTATATCAAGTAAATTATAGTCGCTTATGTCAGACACTTTTTCCTTAAATTTTAGCCAATGATTGTTAAATTCATCTATTTCATCGCCTGAATTCGAGTACAACTGAGCAGAAATGATATCTGCATCTAAAAGAGGCAAACCATCAGAGTTTAAAGAATTAAACATAGTAATTGCTTGCTCAACGTTCCAGCTCCTTATTTCTATAAGTTCAGTCTTATCTAACAAATAGTTTGCAAAATTATTTATTTCTGATGCAGAAAGATCTTCTAATTTTTCATAGAAAAATTTAAAATTTCTAAAATAATTAGTATACTTATTGTCATTTTGTTTATACTTAATCTTTACTACTATTTCCTCAGCTTCTTTATAGTTCTTACTGTTAATAATATTAATAAGCTCATCTTTATATATTTCGTTAATAGACGAATTTTTCAATAAGCCTTTCTCATTCCTCTTGTTAAAATCTTTTATTATGTCATAGGCCTCTTCATCGTCGGCCTTATATAGTATTTTAATGAGCTTGTCCATCTTTTTTGATAAAGTACTGGTAAGTTTTTCAGAGTTTTCATCTTTCTTTGTTTCTTCAATTGCCTCGTTTATTCTAATTAATAAAGCTTTAAATAACAAGATAAAAGTAGTCGTCCTTTGTTGTCCATCAATAAGGCTTAACATTTTATCATCCTCTTGACAGCTAATGATAACCGTACCAAAGAAATAAGGATCTGCTCCCTCATTATCAATAAAATCCATTATGTCTTGCCACAATTTATCGCATTGCTTTATTTCCCAAGAATACGCCCTTTGATACGCTGGAATAACAAAGAATGATTCTTTTTCAAGTTTTAAATACTCACCAAGTTTCTTTAATTCTGGGTCAATTTTTTTAGCCATAGTACACCTCTTTTTCTATTATAAAAAATTGCTTATTATTTCGCATCATTAAATTAAAACACACCTGTAATTATTATAACATATTAGCACAGATAAATATAGCCTTTTATTCCGTATATAATTTTCATTTCTAAAGATTATGTATCTAAAATATTTACCATAAAAATTATCTCTAGGCATAAAAAAAGACAGACCCTAATGAGTCTGCCTCAGACTGAAGACAAACCCAGGAATTTTTTCCTGGGTTTGCTTATTTCTATTAAAT
>UQDI01000034.1 GCA_900539725.1 uncultured Eubacteriales bacterium
AACGTAAAAAGAGAGACTTAAATCAATAAGTCTCCCCAATATTTGACATAGAGCCTTTATTTTTTATTTGTTTAGAGCTTTGCCCTTACTTAGATCACAATTTTACACCGCCACCATCCAGCTTCTTCTTCAGAAGAAGAACCTCGTTTATAAATAAACGAGAACCTTTGCGCTAAGATGGATTGGACGAAGTGGAGCGAGCGACCGACTGAGGTGTACGTAGGGGTACTCCGCAAGGAAGGAGCGAGTGAACGAGTTCAAGGCGCGTCATCTGATGGAGAACATATTAATTTATGGCCTTGCCCTTAATTAATATGCTAAACACATCATCTTTATACTCAACCGATGCATTCAGCCCCATCAATTCACACAGATTTTCCACAATATTCAATCCCAATCCGCTCGACGCATCATTCTTCGACTTATCTATAGTGTAGTTCCTTTCGAAAACTCTCTCTATACTATCATCTGTTTCAATCTGAGCAAGATTAGAAAATTTCAGCTCGAAGTAGCCATCTTTCAGCTTAAGCTCAATCTTGTCGCCGCCTTCGGAGTACTTCATCATATTTGAGATCAAATTGTCGACAACTATCTTGAGGTTCTTCTCATCTTGGAAGCATCTCACTCTATCAAGTTCGACATCAATCATTTGCCCCTTGGCAATGTAGTAGTCGTAGTAGTTTACTATCTCTTCCTTGATAAAGTCATCGAGATTAAAGACCCTCTTGTCAATCTTGTAGGACTTCGACACAAGCCTTGAAAAGTCATAAAAACCGTCGATGAGTTCCTTTAGCTCCTCCGCCTTCTTCTTGATTATCTCAAGGTACTTCTCGTCCCTAGTCTTCTCGTAGACATCGATATAGCCCATGATGGAGGTAAGCGGCGTTCTAAAATCGTGCGAGATGTTCGTAATCATCAGGTTTTGGTTCTCGATCGAGGCATTGTACTTTTGACCCATGGTGTTTTTCGAATCTATTATTGCTTCGATAATTTTACAGATCTCATTCAATTCACCCGTGTAAGAATAGCTTTGCAAAGCGACCTTAATCTCGCTTGCTTCCTTGTCCTCAAGGTTTTCACGAAATTCCCTAAGCTCTTTTCTTGACAGATATATGGTATAAGAAAGATATGCCACAAGGGCTAATAGTATGAATATTACGCTCATCAAATCTAAACCAAGAGCGGCTACTAAAAAAATTAGTGCCGCTGCTAGTATGATTGCAGGAAATATCCTCTTCATTAAAATTCTCTTTTTCTGCCTACAAAGTAGATGCCAGCCCATACAAGAGCTATCCAGCCAAGCATGATATAAAGCATATTGTTAACGTTAAAAAACCAATCTGTGTATTTACTACCACGCAAAAAGTCAAGTCCGTAGCTGCCCATCATTCCAGTTATTGATTGGACAATTCTTGATGGTGCTAAGAATATTAAGCTTACATCCCATTTAAACTTATTTATAATTATATAAAGTACCGGTTGGAAGATAGCCATGGCAACATAAGAGATGGCGATGGCTGACGATCTGTGTCTTGTAAGTATTTGGAAGAACAAGACTAAGGACACATAAAACCATATACATGGAAGTAAATATGCAAAGCCTATAAGAAAGTTCTTCATTAAATCTGCAAATGGTGTAGTCGTAAGAGGTGCTATAATTGCGCCGCCAGCTATAAGTATAGTGCACATAATGATCATGTAAACTAATATATATAGGAAGGAAATGATTGCGTTTGCTAAGTAGATCTTCATCCTTGATTGGCCAAGCGCTAAGTTATTGTTGATGGCGCCCGATGCGTATGGTTCAAGCGCTGTAAGGTTCACCATTAGAGGTATTAGTATGGATGCTAAGGATAATATTTGGCCTAAAGTAAGGAACATCATCGAAAGGTCAGGATCTTCAGCAAATCTGCTCTTTTTAAATCCTGCGAAGATGTATAAAACAAGAGCACACATCACAAAGCCGAAGATATACAGACCCACATTGTACTTTCTTTTACTAATTCTAAAAAATTCCGCTTTCATAAAATTAAACATCTCTTCTACCTCCTACTAAGCTTAAGAAATATGATTCAAACTCTTCCTTAGCTTGATTTATCTCGATAATTTCAACATCAGCTGCTTGGAAGGCCTTGAATATGGCGCTGCTATTAACATTATCATAAATTGCAATGACATTATCAGCCAAAACCTTGTAATTATGAAGCTTCATGTCCTCTTCCAAAACTATAGTAGCCTTGGCAGCGTCATCTACCTTGATCTTTGTAGACGATTTAAGCTTTTCATCAAGATCATCCTTAGTAATCTCTTGGATCAGTCTGCCATTGTCAATGAAGCCGTACTTAGTAGCGACCATGTTAAGCTCGCTCAAGATGTGACTCGAGATCATGACAGTAGTCTTCTTCTCTTGATTAACAAGCTTGATAAGGTCCCTGATCTCCTTGATACCGATAGGGTCAAGACCATTGATCGGTTCGTCAAGGATAAGAAAGACCGGATCATCGATAAGCGCGATACCGATGGCAAGCCTTTGCTGCATACCTAAGGAAAAGTTCTTCGCCTTCTTGTTCTTAGTATTTTCAAGGCCGATAAGCTCCAAAGTTACGTTAACCTTCTTCTTTCTGTCCTTGATGTCCCTGTTGATCGCGATGTACTCAAGATTGTCCCTTGCACTAAGCGTTGGAATGAAGTAAGGCCTATTTATTAGAGCACCTGTCCTTCTCCTCGCTATGTTAATATTTGCGCCCGCATCGCCAAGAAGCTCGATTGAACCGCTTGTTGCGTAGCTAAGGCCAGTTATGATTTTCAGTAAAGTAGATTTACCAGCGCCGTTCTTGCCGACAAGACCATAGATCTCGCCTTCGTTTACGGTCATGTTGACATCCTTCAGTGCGTAGAAAGAGCCGTAAACCTTGCTTACAGAATTTACTTTTAAAATTTCTTTCATAGTTTTCACTCCTTTGTTTATCTTTATGAGTTTATTATAATACACAAATCTTAATTATTTCTTAAGTATCCCTTAAGAATTTCTTAAGATTTCACTTTTGCATTCGATTTGCGATCTTGGCTAGTTTCGAATTCTTTTGTCGCTGCGGAGTGCACTTGCACACCTCGCTCCAAAAAATTCTGTACAACGCCAATCTCATCAAATCGCTCTGCAAAATTGAGGTTTTAGTGAATAAATCCTATCTTTCATTTTTCAAGATTAAGATTTTAGATAAATAAGTGACATGAGTTATATATAATAGAAGAAAACGATAAGGCGCAATACCTTATCGTTTCGTATATTTTTTTTATTCGTATTTTTCTTGATTTTCTCTACTCAATTTTCTATAGAAGATATATGCAAATATTAATGTCACACCCTCTGACAGTGCTGATGCGAACCATATTAGCGTCGGCTCGATCATTGTCAAGACGAAAAGCGCCAAATATATAGTCACGAAGCTTCTCAAAACGTTGATTATAACTGAATACTTCGGCTTTAAAAATGAGACGCAAACCGCTGCTATGAGTACGTTGAAGCCTGTAATCATAAAGGATATCGAGAATTTGCGAAGCGATTCTACTGAGTACGCCATAGTCTCTGCGTCTACGTCCAAAAATATTCTAAATATTTTCTCTGGCAATAGCTGTGAGGCTGTTAAAAAGACCAGTCCCGTCACAAATATCGCCGCAGTCGCCATCCTATAAAGCTTTTTGAGGCTATCGTAATCCTTTTTACCATAGTAATAGCTTAGAAGTGGCTGTGTGCCTTGCGTTATGCCCGCAAAACAAGTGAGGGCAAGCTGATTGACGTAGCTAATAACCGAGAAAGTGGCAATGGATTTTTCGCCTAAAAACCTGATTATGAATAAATTGTAGAATAGTACTATCATCGCGATGCCGACCTCTGAAACGAAATCGCCAACACCAAGCGTGAAGATGGATTTAAGCGTTTCAAGCGAGAATTTTACATGGGTGAACTCAAGATTCGACTTGCCGATAGTGAAGTGAATTAGGTAGACTGCAGTCGAGATGACTTGCGAGAAACCCGTTGCAATTGCTGCGCCTGCGAGTCCCTTACCCATTAGTCCGACCAAAACATAATCCAAAATCACATTGCTCAGGCCGCATGTAATAACCGTTACGACCGCCAAGCGCGGAAAACCATCGACCTTGACCAAGACCTCGAAGTTATACGAAATCATTAGGAATGGCACAAAATACACGATATTTCCGATGTATTCCAAAACTAACGGCTTTAGATCACCACTTGCACCTAAAAGCGTTGCTATCGTATCCATGTTAAAATAGAAAAGCACTGTCAATATCAGTGAAAATATTGTCACGGTTTTTATATTGAAGCTAAAAATTTTATTAGCCTTCATATAGTTTTTTCTGCCGATAAATACTCCGCACATAGTCTGAGAGCCGACTGCAGCTATTATCCCAAGCGCAAAAACGATGTTTACGAAGGGCATTGAAAGATTGACTGCACTTAGGGCATCGACGCCGACGAACTTGCTTACGAAGAAGCCGTCAACCATTGAATATAGGCTGAAGATGATCATCGCCGACAGCGAAGGTATCATGTAGGAGAAAAACTTTTTCTTGATGCTAATAGTAAGACCTCCCTTTATATTATGATTATAGCACAATCACAGGCTATTGGCAAGCTCTTTCGCATTCAAACTTGCCCTTGAGCTTTACAAGTTCCTTAATGCAATTAAGAAAAAAAGAGAGCCGCAGCTCTCTAGTAATTTTATCTAAGAAATTTATATTATAATTAGACATGAAAAAACTGTGAGATTCGATTCCCACAGTTTTTTAATATAATATTATTTAAGTTCGTTATTCAATGCATTTAAAAACTCTTGTGGCCCCATAAACTTAACATCGTTGAAATAAAGCCCAGTGCAGTTTTTCCTAATATCACAGACGTCTCGTCCTGCCTTGCTAGCGTCATCTTTAGCTAGTTTTTTAAGTTTACTACTGATTTTGTAATATTCAAGGTTTTTCTTGTAAACTAGTATGTAGCCTAGATTTTCTCTAGCAATTGACAATTTTTCATCAATTATATCTAGATATATAAGCAGGCTATCCCTAATTTTTCTGCGTAAATCTTTACCATCTAGTTTTTTTGTGTTTTTAAACTCAACAAAGTAATCTTGTCCATTGAATGAGAAAACGCTGTCGTTTGATTGACTATCTTTTGTATTATGTTTTTTGCAGTATTCTTCTTTTACTTTGTCAAAATTAATCCCTTTATATGAGGACTCAATAAATGGCTCTGTCTGATCCATTGACATAACTGAAATACTGTCAATTACATCACTATATGAGTCTAAGTAGTCTATTAATTGCTTAGGCTTCATCGTTTAAAACCTCATCCAGTTTGTCTAGCGGATCTGCCAATAATTTATATATCTTTGCTGTATCATCTGTTACATCGTCTATGTTTGAGCCAGCAGCGTTACGTGTAACTAAGTAGTACTTTGTTTTATCATCAACCTCGTACTTCATTGAATAAACTTCTATGGCTCTTAAAAAGTATGGGCTGTGTGTGTTAAGCAGTATGTGCATATTAAAAACTTTGTGAATTAGTACGATAAGCTCTGCTAAAATTAATTGCCACTTTGGATGCAAGTGTATTTCTGGTTCATCTAGTATTATAGTTCCTTTTTCTTCTAAGGATCCATTTTCTAAAAGTGTCTTTAATATAACAAAGGCTTTTAAACCCGTTGCTATATTTCTTACATCTAATTCAAGTTTTGTAACTGGGTCAGAGTATGTGTAAATGTTAAGATTATCCTCAAGTTTACCTAAATTGATACTTTCTAATTTTTCTAATATAGTATTTAGTTTTTCATTTATTTTGATTTCTTCAATTGTATCTTCATTTTTTAATTTTAATTTTTCGTATAAGTCATCTCTGTGTGATCCATATTTATTGCCAAATATAATATTAAGGCCTGATTTACCATTTAAATCATCCAAAACGTATGGATCATCGATGTAAACTATATCTTTTACTAGCTCTATAGGGTTTTCAACGCTTTCAACTTTATCATTATTGATGTTCACTTTAACTGCATCGCCTTTTATCTTAAGACTTACAGAGCCGTTGCCGCCATTAAACTTATTTATGATTTCTGAATTGAACTCACCATTAAAAGATATGTTGACAACACTATTTAGTATGGATGTATCTGATAATTTTAAGCTTTCTATAATTCTATCTGCAGTTTCTGTGATAAACTCAAGATTAGCTGGGCTTTCAATATCTAATTCTAAATAATTCAATATATCATTTTTGAGTAAAGTTTCATTGTTTAAGTACTCTTCTTTTTTAGAAAGTACTTTATTTGCAAAATCTTGTATCAATTCACTGTCATATAGTTTTTCAGCTTCTTTACTTGTGCTTACAGGTATACGTGTAAGTAAATTTAAAATATTAAATACTTTTCTTCCTTTTATCTTTTCTTTATATGACTTCAATCCATGAAATATAGCATAGAGTGCCTTACCTACGGTGCTCTTACCGCTAGCATTCTCTCCAGCAAGGACAGTTATGCCGTCAATTTCAACTGAAGCATTATTAAAAACGCCAATATTATTTAATTCTAGTTTCATAGGCACCTCCATGTTTAATATGATATCTAATATATTGATTTTATCATAAAAGATTTTAAAAATCAATATTTTGTATATAATTAAGAAAAAAAGAGAGCCAAAGCTCTCTTAAATAATTTATATATTGTTTTGAGAATATTTAAATCCTATCTAATATCGATTATCTCATCATATTCTATACCGTCATCTGATTCTGGACCTATTACAGCAATACTTGCATCTTTTAATTTTTTCAATTTATCCACGTACTTTTCCTTCAATTTATCCAAATCTGTATCCAAAATTTCTCTATAAGCCTTCAAATCGTCTTCTTCTGTCATGCCTTGAAGCATTCTCACGAAGGCAAGTTTGCCCTTTTGTCCCTTGCCGTACGCTTTATTGAACTTCAGTGTCGAAGCGATCTTCCTTCTCTCAAGCTCGTCTTGGTCAAGCTCGCAGCCCTCTAAGAACTCGGCGGACTTCCTCATAACGCCTAAGCTTCTCGCAACGTGCGGATCTCTAAATGTAAACTCTGCTAGGTAGTCAATGCCTGCACTTAAGCCATCGCCATATGCACCGCCCTTGGCACGGATCTCTGTGTGTAGGTAGTCGTTCGACAGTATTTGTCTTAAAACTTCTACATCGCCGTCGTTATCGCTATCTAAGTCAGTTGCCATACCATTGAAGTAGACCTTTGATGAAACGATAAACTTAGTATTTTTCTTTTCTCTTTTCTTTTCTACGTTTATGGCTGGAGCGTCTATGCTCTCAAGTGATGCTTCAAGTTCAGCTATAGCCTTATCTAACTCAGCTATTCTACCTTCAAAAGAATAGTGTGAGATAAAGCCATCTTTTCTAAACATAGTCTTCATTAGACGTTTATAGTCTTTTATCTCTTCGTCCTTAAGCTCGTCGAAGTTTGCCTTCAATTCTTTAAGGTGAATGAATTTTTCTATGCCATGAAGTTTTAGCGTAAGTCTCTCTTTTTCAAGGCTTTGCGCCTTCGCTACATCCATGGCGATGGCTGGGGCGATGTTTAGTACGTTATTATCAAAGTCTGAAACGCTTTCCAAAACGTTCATCTTAAGTACTTTTTCATCGCTTGGGTCGGAGTACTTGATGATCTCGTCAATAAGCTTCATCGCTCTAACTGCCTTATCCTTCGTAAACTTCGCGCTGCATTGCACAAATGGAGTCAATTTGCCGTTCTTGTAATTTTTCACAACGCTCGCAGCAAAATTTATCGCACCAGTAGTTTTGAATATGTCAGTCTCAAGTTTTTCTCTCGATGACTTAGTAGTCTTGATGTCAGCAAGGAGATCAACTAAATTAGCGACTTTCACGTAGTCCTCTTCGGCAAGGTGAGAAATGTCGAAGAATAGGTTTAGGTAGCAGATCTTGCTATCTTCCTTAGAGTAATAAGCTGAGTCAGAGATTTTTTCAAGCGGAAGCTTTTCAATATCGCGTGGCAAATCGCTTAGCTTAAGTGTCGGTATGCTAGCAAGGGCCTCTTTACTGTCTCCTGCTTCTTGCATCGCCTTAAGGTCTTCATTTTCCTTAATTAGCGCTTCTAGCTCCTCATCTCTTAGCCCTGCCTTGTACTCATCAAGCGCCTTTCTCTCTGCTTCGTCTCTGTCCTTGTAAAAGTCTTTAACTGGATAAAAATCAATTAGCTTAGAATCCTTGTGAACATCTTTCACGAAGTTTATAAAAGCACTTTGGTCCTTCTTAAGCTCCTCAAGTGTAGCATTATACGCAAAGGCAGTCGCTGGTGACTTGTCAAATAGCCACATAGCCACAGCTTTTAGCGCAAGTGCAATGCCCTTTGTTGCAGTATTTGCAAACTCTTTAAGCGTAAAGTCCATTAAATTAAGCGCTGAGTCATAGATATCGCCATTGATACGGCCTGCCTTGATGTTCTCAAGCTCTTCTTCTACAGCATCTTTGAAAATATCTGCCTTGCCGCCATCTGCGTCTTTTAAAATCATATTTATGTCAGTGAAGTTACCATTACCATAGCCATAGTTGGAGTAACTTAGTAAATCACTCGCAATGCCCATCTCTTGGATCTTCTTCTTAAGCGGCGAATTTGAGAAATAGCTTAGGTACTTACTCAAAAACTCTGTCATGATGCTGTCGCGAGTGTTGTCGATATCGCCTGTGATGAAGCTATATGCATAATTGTGCTTGTCGGAGACATCGTTTGGATAAGCGCGCTCGATAAATTTTTTACTGTCCTTCGCTAAAGTCATGCCAATTTTGTTCGGAATTTCCTTGTACTCGTAGGCGGATAGAAACTCGTCAAGATGTTCTAATTCCTCGTCTACGTCGCCATCGCCATACAAAACAGTGTAGGAATTCGATGGGTGGTAGTGCCTCTTGTAGTAGTCAAGAAGCTCATCGTAAGTCAATTTGATGATCTCGTAAGGGTCGCCGCCTGAGTTGAAAGCGGGATAATTGCCGGGATACATCTCCTCTTGCATCGCTTGGTAGATGAACTCTTCTGAAGAGGACATAGCGCCCTTCATCTCGTTATAAACAACGCCTTGGTACTGTATTTCGTCATCTTTGTTAAAAATTTCGCGTCTAGTTCCTTCTTGAAGAAAGACTCTCTTATCCGTTAATAGTCTCGGATTGAAGACTGCATCTAGGTAAACGTCCATCAAATTGTAGAAGTCCTTCGCATTTCTTGATGAAATCGGATAAACTGTCATGTTTTGGAAAGTCATCGCGTTCAAAAACGTTGCAAGTGACGACTTTGCAAGGTCCATGAAGGGCTCCTTCGTTGTGTATTTCTTCGAGCCCGACAAAACTGCGTGCTCAATTATGTGCATTATGCCCTTCGAATTCTCTGGAATCGTTCTAAATCCTATCATAAAGGCTTTGTTGTCATCGTCATTTTCAAATTTGATGACTCTAGCCTTAGTCTTGTTGTGCGTAAAAATCTTGTACGCTGAACTTATTTCGTCTATAAATCCGCTCTCTATAAGAGAAAATTTTTCGTTCATTAAATCACCTCAATTATCCTTATTGTAACACAGCGCTCTTGACTATGTCAATGGCGGCCCCATCCGTTAGCTTGATTAGATCTTTTGGACTTAGTTTTATTTGCAAACCAACTTTGCCTCCGCTCACGTAAATATATTCCTTATCCATCGCCGATGCGTCGATAAACGTCTTAAGTTTCGTCTTCATGCCAATGGGTGAGCAGCCGCCGTGCACGTAGCCTGTTAGTGGCAGTAAATCCTTTTGTTTCAGCATATCCACTTTCTTCGCACCAGACGCTTTTGCCGCCTTTTTAAGGTCAAGCTCCATCGCCACGGGCACTATGAAAACAAAGTGTTCCCCTTTATTCGTCTCAGTAACTAGGGTCTTAAAAACCATTCTTTCATCTTCATTAAGTGTGCGAGCGACGTCAGTCCCACTGATTCCAAGGCTCGCATCGTATTCAAACTCCTCATAATCTACGCCCGCCGCGTCAAGTAGGCGCATCGCATTTGTCTTTTTCATAAAATCACCTAGTTTATTATACCCAAAACTATTGTCATAGTCATGCTTTTGTGCTATGATTTACTTAGTGGAGGTGGATTTATGCTGCTTGTTAGAAATGCAAATTATAATGGTAATAGTGTTGACATCTTGTCTTTAGACGGCACTATTACCATAATAAAGGAAAATATAGAAAATTATTATGGAATTGAAGAAATCGATTTAAAGGGAAAAAGAGTTTTTCCTAGTCTTATCGATGGCCACGTACACGTGACTGGTGGCGGCGGAGAGATGGGTCCAACGTCGCGCGTTCCCGAGATAAAGTATGAGGACATAATTATGGCTGGGGTGACGACGCTCGTTGGACTGCTTGGGACTGATAGCACGACTCGTTCGGTCGAAAATTTGGTGTCGAAGGTCAAGGCGCTAAACGAGTACAACGTCAGAGCCTTTGCACTGACTGGCGCCTACGAGTTTCCTTCTAAAACCATAACAGGCTCGGTTAAAAAGGACATCACTTACATAAGTGAGATAATCGGCTGTAAGCTAGCAATTTCAGACCACAGAGCAAGTTACATCACAGAGGACGAACTCGTAAGGCTAGCGAGCGAGTGCTACCTGGGCGGCCTCTTCGCCGGCAAAGTTGGCGAATTACACATGCATACGGGCGGACTGGGCAAGGAAGGCCTTTCAAAAGTCTTCCACGTCCTTGAAAAACACGAGATCCCGATCAAGACTTTCAGGCCGACACATTGCAAAAACATAGTGGACGACGCTGTTAAGTTTATGAATATGGGTGGATACGCGGATTTCACTGCAGGTGACGATGGTCTTGACGCGATCGACTACGCGATAAAGAATGCGCCATTTGATAAAATCACGCTTTCGTCGGACTCGAACGGCTCTGTGCCTATCTGGTCCAAGGACAAGGAGCTCTTAGGTATAGGAGCTGCAAAGATTACAGAGCTTTTCGATACTATAAAGGCGCTATCCCATAACTATGGCTATGGTCTTGGCGAGATGATTAAACTTGCCTCGACAAACGCAGCGAAGGCGCTTGAGATAGACCATATCACAGGCGAGATCAAGGAAGGGCTTTCACTTGACCTTATGGCGCTTGACGATAATGACAACATAGACACAGTTATTAGCAAGAGCATTGTTGAGATGAAAGATAAAAAAGTTTTGCGCAAAACTAATTTTTCTGATTTTTAGGAGGACTTATGACGATTATAGCTACTTGGAAAATGGCTTTGAATGGCACAAAGCTCGCACGTGAGGCGCTACTCGATAGTGCACCACTTGAAGAAGCCTTGATAACTTTAATAAAAGATGTTGAGCTGAACGAAGATTTTCACTCGGTCGGCTACAGTGGCCTACCTAATGAAGATGGCGTGGTTGAGTGCGATGCAGCCATAATGAACGGGGACAATCTGCACTTTGGCGCGGTTGCTGGCCTTAGAAATATAAGGAGCGCTGTCTCAGTCGCTTATACGCTCATTGATAATGAGTACAATAACTTTTTGGTCGGCGAAGGCGCTTTGAAACACGCTAAGGAAGTGAGTTTCAAGGAAGAAGAGATGCTTACAGACGAAGCAAAAAAGCGCTGGCTCGAAGAAAGGGCGAAGAAGCCAAAGGTATATAAAGGCCACGATACAGTCTGCGGGCTGATTGCAGAGGACGGAAGGGTTGTCGCAGCTACATCGACATCGGGTCTCTTTATGAAAAAGATGGGCCGCGTGGGCGACTCGCCTCTTGTGGGTCCAGGCCTATATGCGGACAGCGAAGTGGGCGCCGCAGCTGCAACAGGCGTCGGCGAAGACATAATTAAAGGAACACTCTCGTATGCAATAGTTAGTTTAATGGCAGGTGGCCTAAGCCCTCAAGACTCCGCGACAAAGGCAGTCATGGATTTAGACGCAAAACTTAGGCCGAAGGGCGAAGAGCCACGCGATTTCTCAGTAATTGCAGTAAATAAGGACGGAGCATGGGGCGCAGCCACAAACATAGCCGAGTTTCCATTCATTGTAAGCGAAGCAAATGGCAAAACGAGTATGTATATAGCGAGAGACTTTGGACGGGAAATAGAAAAGATTAAGTAAATGAAATTGATTAAGTAAGTGAAATTGATTAAGGAAGTGAAATTGATTAAGGAAGTGAAATTGATTAAGTAAGTGAAATTGGTTTGAGAAGTGAAATTGGTTTGAGAAGTGAAAAGGCGAGGAAAACTGTACTGCCCCCTTAAATCCGGACACGGAAATAAGGGGGTATTTTAATGAAAAAA
>UQDI01000035.1 GCA_900539725.1 uncultured Eubacteriales bacterium
AACGTAAAAAGAGAGACTTAAATCAATAAGTCTCCCCAATATTTGACATAGAGCCTAAAAAATAAAAGCTGTGAGAAATTTCTCACAGCTTTCATTTTATACATCTAGTGCTTTTCTTAAATCTTCAATATTATCATACGAAGGAACATTTGAATCGAGTGCCATACGTCTTCCTTCTTCAATCGCTTCTAAAGTCTCTTTATTAGGTACTTCTATTTTTGTTTTAGTTTTTTCTTCTTATTATCATGAGATACTCTTTTATTTTTTTTATTCATAAATACCTCCAAAGTATACGTTGCTACATATAATAATACTTTACATCAAAGTCACCGCAATTCTAGTTCTGTTGGAAAAATCCATTATTTTAATTTTATCTAAACAAATCTCGTACGAAGAGTAAATTGAAGAACCCCGTCCATAAATGGACGTGAACCTTTACGCTATGCAGAAAATTTGATGAGTAGAATCTATCTAATCAAAACTACTACGAAGAGTAATTTCGCGATGAAAATGAGATGATTTAGCGTTGTACAGAATTTTTACGAACGAGTCGTATGAATAATACGTCGCAGCGAGTAAAAAATTCGAAACTAGCTAAAGGGCTCATTTTGGCGCGAAATTTAGGCGTCGCTGCGTGAAAAACCATTCCTCATTAGGCAAGAGCTTGTATAAAGAACCTTGTCCAAATAATCCAAAGTTTCTTTCTCTACAAAGTCTGATATTTCTTGGTTTGCTTTTTCGAAGAAGGCCTCTTTATCCTTTGCCTTAGCATATTCCACATCATATTTATTAATCATTTCATTCATCTTGTTATTGATTCTAATTTGGTAACGTTCAACATTTGAAGCGTTTTCAGCAAAGTGTGCGTCGGCAAGCGCACCTATAATCCTGTTTATCCAGTAGAAATTGTCTGTACTTGGCTTAGTTACTGCCTTTCCAACGTAGTCTGGAGTTTTGGAAACCTTTGTGTAGAATGGTACTATCGCGTTGAAAACGTTGGATCCAAGTGCTAACCAGTGAAGCGCCTTCAAATCGTCTGGCATGTAGCCTCTGACTTGTGTTAAGCCCAAAACGTTATTTCTGTTTATGCCAATCGGTCTGAATATACCAGCCTTCATCTCGTCTTTGTGCTTTGCGTATGGGTCATAAGGTGTACCTTGATAATGGTTGGATAGCGCCCATTTAACTTCTTCCACTGTAATTTTCTTTTCTGGAACTAGTGCCCATGGTAAATTGTCGTCTGTTGGTCTGAAATCTGCGTCGTAGCCATCCCAGAAGAATGTTTTTGGATTGAAGTAGCGTAGTAAAACCCATGCTCTTGGTGTATTGTATGTGTGGTCTGAGTCGTCGTGTGAACCAAAGGCGTCTCTTGGATTAAATATTTCTTCTTCACTCATTCTCTTGTCTAGGTGCGCTTTTTTAACTAAATCTTTTAATGATTTTGAACACATATATTCTTTTTCATCGCCATAAGCGTCGTCAAAATCGAATTCATCTATGCCTAATTGGTTCGGCATAATTACATAAGCTTCGTCTGGAACCCTCTTTGCCATCCAGTTGTGGCCGCCAATTGTCTCAAGCCACCAAATTTCATTTTCGTCTTGGAAAGCAATACCATTCATCTCGTAAGTGCCGTATTTTTCAAGAAGTGCGCCCAATCTTCTAACGCCGTCCTTCGCGCTCTTGATGTATGGAAGTGTGATGGTAACTAGGTCTTCTTCGCCTATGCCGCCAAAATGTTCAGTACCGTCCTCATCTTTATGGTACTCAACGAGCGGATCAGCGCCCATAACTAATTCGTTTGTAGTAAGCGTTTCAGTCGCGTTCATGGTAACGTTTTTAGCGTTAACGCCGTAAGCGCCCCAAATGCCGTCCTTTGTGTCAGAGCTTGGTGAGTAAGTGTAGTCCATCGGGTCGTCTGGCAAATCGATCTCGACCTTTGAAATCACTGACTTGTATTTGCGTGGTTGGTCCTTTGCCTTCATCACTGCAAATCTTTTTGCGCAAAATTCACCTGAAGGTGAGTCTTCATTTCTTGCGACTATAGTTGAGCCGTCGTAGCTCGCATTTTTACCGACTAGAATTGTTGTACATGCCATATAAAAAACCTCCTCATCTTTTGCTATAAAATGCGCCCTTACGCTCGTTCGCTCTTCGGTAATGCTCGAGTATGCCATATACGCTCCGCTTACCTCAGAGCTCCACATCGCGTAATCATCACATTTTCTTAGCAAAATATTATTATAACATTATTAATACTTAAATATACTTCATAATAAAATTGCCCTCTTTGCTTTACTAAACAAAGTCATCAAGTTTTTTCTACGAAATATATTTAAAATCTTTACATATCATTTTTACCCAATATAAATAAAAAAGCTATACATTTTTATAGTATAGCTTTGAAAAATGTCTAATCGGAATAGAATTATAAATTAACGCGAAAGTAATAGGTCGTTATCGCTTACCCAATTCAATTTTTTGAATAAATTATGTAATAGTAATGATAATACCGCAGGCAAAATTACGTACGTAAGAGCAACACCAAGTGCAGTCACCATCATATCTTCCCCTTCCATTGCGTTGAATGTCTCCAGTATTCCAACCAATCCGCTCGTACCCATACCAGCGCCGAGCGGAGTGTTTTTCAACTTAAAGACACATGTTGCGATTGGTCCAGTAATCACGCTTGCTAAGCATGGTGCAAGCCATATCTTCCAGTTCTTTACTATGTTTGGTATTTGTAGCATGCTAGTGCCGAGTCCTTGAGCAAGCAGGCCGTCGACCTTATTCACCCTATAGCTAATCACCGCGAAACCCACCATTTGCGCGCAGCAGCCTGCAGTTGCAGCGCCTGCAGCGAGGTCACTTAGCCCAAGCATCATACAAAGAGCCGCGGACGATATTGGCAGCGTCAAAACCATGCCGACTATTAAAGAGACCACCATACCCATGAAGAATGGTCTTAGCTTAGTCGCTTCAATGATTACGTCGCCTAGCCCCACCATCATCATGTTTATGGATGGGCCAACGAATTTTGCGATGGCAAAGCCTGAAAGTATTACAGTTAGTGGTGTTGCGATGATGTCTATCATGGTTTCCTTAGAAATAAGTTTGCCGAGTTCAATCGCAACGACTGAGGCGATAAGGCAGCCAACTGGTCCGCCTAGTTCATTGCCTATGTAACCAACTGCGAGCGATGAGAGCATAACTAGGTTTGGTGCCTTTAGTGCAACTCCTATCGCCGCGGCGATGGCTGGGCCAGTCATCATTTTACAAAGCGGCCAAAGCTCTTCCGATAAAAATTTCAATCCAGTGTGTGTGCCGATCGTGTTTAGTATAGTACCTATCAAAAGCGAGGCAAAAAGGCCCATCGCCATATTGCCAAGTACGTCGATTAGGTATACTTTGTACGATACCAGTACGTTTTTCTTGTGTAAAAATTCTTTTATTTTCATTTCATCAATCTCCTTTTTGATATTATAGCACCAATATTTTTTATGTGAAGAGTTTTTTGCAGTTTTTTGAGCTGTTTTTACAAGTTGTTAATTATTAATTTTATCTTTGTTAGTTTTATGTGAATGTTTTAACTTTCTTGTTAAAGCAAGCCCTTTGACTCGTTTCAAATTTTTTCTTCACTGCGATGAACAATAAGTTCAACTCGTTCAGAAAAATTCTCAACTTCGGCAAATCATCTTGCTTTTCCGTCGAAATTTAAAACTAGATATTTGATCCCGTTCCCCTTGCACATAAACTTATTTTAATCTATTTATTTAGAAAAGTGATTTTCACGAGCGCAGCCTTCGGAATAAATTGACTTAATTTCTTAGCGCAACGAACCGCCAGTGGGCTCATCTAGTTGAGCGTAGCGAACGGATATGAGACCACAGGTGAGTAAGCTTAGAAATTAACAATTTATGTAGGCGCAGCAAGCGAAGAAAACAATTTTCGATGTGCATAAAAAACGCTTCACAAAACCATAAGCATAAATCCATTAATATGTGATCTCGCTTCTTGACTTTTAAGTCCAAAAGTGATATGCTTCGGGCAAGGAGGGATAAGAAATGACTCTATTATTCATATTATTAATCATTGCAATATTTGCAGCAATGCTATGGGCAATTGGCTACCTAAAGAAGCTAAACTTAAGCTTTAACGCAAGAGTTTTGATCGCTTTAGCAGTCGGCATCATCTTTGGCGCGCTATTACAAATTATCGTTAAAGATAAGGAAGTCATTGGAACATCAGTATCCTGGATCTCGATAGTCGGCAGCGCCTATGTAAAACTACTAACTATGGTGGCCTTCCCACTAATCTTCATCAGCATCGTTAAATCAGTTGCTATGCAAGAGAGCGGGATGGGCAAGAGCACAGCTAGGATTATGGCTGTCTTCTTAATCACTGTATTTATCGCGGCTATGGTATCTGGCACATTATCAGCAGTCTTCGGACTAAACGCTGAGGGCCTAAGCTCAGGCGAAAACGAAATGCACAGACAAGAGGTGCTTATGGAAAAGCAAGCTGATTTCAGCAAACTTCCTATGCAAGAGCAAATCGTAAATATCATACCAACAAATCCATTCTACGCACTAACTGGACAAGGCAATAACGCAACACTTGCTGTTGTATTCTTTGCTTTCATGATAGGTCTTGCGGCTATGCAACTTAAAAATTATAAGAAGGACGTGGCGGATAGGTTCATTCAGGGCATTCAAGACATTTCCGATGTCATCATGCACCTTGTAAGAATCATCATCAGACTAACTCCATACGGCGTTTTAGCTCTAATGACTAAGATCACTGCAACATCTGATTGGGAGGCTATATTAAAGCTTGTAAACTTCATACTAATCAGCTACGCAGCAATGATCATCATGGTTATAGTTCATATGCTATATCTATTAACAGCTGGACTAAATCCATTCACATTCTACAAAAAATCTATGAGTAATCTATTATTTGCTTTCACATCAAGATCATCTGCAGCGACACTACCTATTACCATAAACAATGCAGAAAATAACTTGGGTGTGCCTGAGGGTATAGCAAACCTTGCATCGACACTTGGTACAAGCGTGGGCCAAAACGGTTGTGCCGGAGTTTTCCCTGCGATGGTTGCTGTTATGATAGCGCCGACTATGGGTATAAATCCATTGTCAATAGGCTTTCTAGTAAGGGTCGCACTTTTATGCGTACTAGCAAGTTTCGGTACTGTAGGCGTTGGTGGTGGAGCGACTTTCACTGCAATAGTTGTTCTAAGCGCTTTAGACTTCCCTGTTGGCCTAGTTGGTCTACTAATTTCAGTTGAACCAATCATAGACATGGGTAGAACTGCTCTAAACATCTCTGACTCGCTACTTGCTGGGGTCATAGCTGCGAAGAGAACTGGTGTACTAAACGAAGAAATTTACAACAGAAAGGAAATTGTTGAATAAACTCTATTAAAGGAGGTTACAATTATGAAGATTATTCTTGAAGATAGCTTTAAGAGCGCTCTTAAGAGCGAAGGAAAAAGTACTGTAACGATTGATTTGCTGGGCTGCTCCGAATGAGGCGCAGGTGAAATAACACCAATCGTGAAATTGGAAGAACCTAGTAATAAAGATGATTATGATCTTTATGAAGTGGATGGATTCAAGGTTTACGTCTTTGTTGCTGTGAGGGCAATGGACGACACATTAACTTTGAAATTCAAGAAAATATTGTTTAAAAAATTATACCTTGTTGAAGGTGTAATTAAATAAGAGAGAGGCAGGTGCTGTTGAGCACCTGCCTTTTTTGCTTAATTTGCATTACTCTTCCCCATCTAATCTTCCTCCACAATATGGGCAGTAATCACCTAAGCGTCCTATTGAGCTAAGTTCTTTATTGCAGTGTGGGCATCTAAGAAAGATCATTTCGAATATTATTGAACCAAACATAAGTACTGCTCCAACTATAAATAGAGGCTTAATTGGTTCTACGCCCTGTTTTATAACTGATATCCAAGCCAATGTAAGTCCAGTTAATTTTATTAATATTATCAATACTTTTACTAAAAATAGATTTTTTAATAGATTTTTCATTTGGATACTCCCTTCTATGTCTTGTGTATATATTATATTATGCATATGTTAATTTTATGTAAATTATATTTAGTTTATTGAGCTTAAGCAAAAGTTATTTTCGCATAAATAGTGAAAAAAGTTATTTTCATGGGGCGCAGTTTTATAGCATATACTTTCTTATTAATAGCGTATTTTGCGGAGCAAATGTGATGATTGAGCGAAGTGGACTGACGAGGCAAGCGGAGTGTACAAATGTACTCGAGCATTGCCGAGGAGGGATCGAGCTCAAGGGCGCATTTGAACGCAAAATCAAATCAAAAAAAAGCTACTATAGATATAAAACCCATAGCAGCCAATGCAAAAGATATATAATTTTAATTTTTGCGAATAGATCTTAGTTCTTATGCAATAAAACCAGATTTTGCGAATAAAAATTATTTTAATTCAATAAAGCCTATCTGCTCTTATCCAATCCGTATAATAAAACGTTTTTAGATAATATAAGTATAATTACAAAAGCAATAACCGCTTCAACTCCCAAGAAAGTACCGTTATAAATAACTGAGTACATAAGTGGGCCGTGGCCTGATCCTTCTGCATATTCTGCGAAGAAGATGTAGCCTGATAATACGTGGCAGATGAATCTACCTAGAACTGCAACTATAACTGCGATTGGTACGTAGAATGATTTTCCTTCCTTAACTATTTGTCTAGTGAAGCATCCTGCAAGTCCAAGTAGCGCAAATGCTAGTGGATAGTCAAGTATAGCTTGGATAGGTGTGTAGATGTAGCCGCCTAGTAGCATGTCTAAAACGCCATAAACAGCTCCAACTATCATTCCAAGTCCAGCGCCATGTCTTATTGCGAAGAATAATAAAGGAATCATTTGTCCAAGAGTGATTGAGCCGCCTTGAGGCATTTCAAAGATCTTGAATCTGCCAAGTACTATTGACAAGGCAATCATAACTGCTGCTTCTGTTAATACTTTCGTATCAAATTTTTTCATAAAAAAACCCCCTAATGAATGATCACTAGGAGTTCTCTCGCACTTGCCTACGCTGGTACTAACCAGATCAGGTCGTAAGGGTCGATAAATCTCTCAGCCAATGGCTCCCCTAGTGATAAATATTAATTATTACAATGATGATTGTAGCACATCCACTTTATTTTGTCAAGGAAATGGATGGATTTATTTATAAATATCTCTTCTGTGGCCAATTTCAATCGCGATTATGGTAAGGTTCTCGTCCTCAATATTCGCTAGAACGCGGTAATTGCCTATCCTGTAGTGCCACATCTCTTTCTTGTCGCCAGTGAGCGCCTTGCCAAAAGCCCTTGGGTCCGCTGCTCCATCAACATTTTTCTTAAGCCATGCAAATATCAGTGCGCTCACAGCCTTATCCATCTTTTTAAGCTCCTTAAGCGCCCTCTTTGAAAATAAAAGTCTGTACTTCATCAAAGTCCCAGCTCTTTCTCTACTTCGTCCATAGAATAAGTCTTTGGATCAGATAAATACTCTTTCATCGCCTCTTCGTAAATTTTGATATCGTATTCGTCCTCGATGCGCTCCAAAACAGAGCTTCTGATAAGTTCAGACATGCTTATACCATTGATATCGGCATAAGTTTTGAATAGTTTTGCATCTTTTTCACTTAATCTAACAGATATAGTCATAGCTCCTCCTCCTTTATTTATTACATTGTATTACATTTTCACATTTTTGTCAATATTTGCATAAATATTTAATAAAACTGTTATATCTCCATGCAAATGGGTATATATAATTGAACGATTTATCACATTCAAGTGATTCTTAACAATCTTAAGGAGGTTTACAATATGGATGATTATTTAATTTTGAAAGCCTTAGGACTTATACTTGGCCTAGCAGCCTTATATTTTCTACTTAGGAGCCTTAAGAAAGTTCAAAGGAAGAAATAAGTTAATACGATGAAAATATTTTTTTCATTTGAAATATCTCCTTCAAAAAAGAGCCTGTACCCCATGTACAAGCTCTTTTTCTTATGCAAATATTAATTTTTCTTAACTGTAATATCTTTGCCGTCGTAGTCCATAACTATGTTTTCGCCGTCAAGTACTTCTCCAGCTATGATCATTCTAGAAAGTTTTGTCTCAACTGTTCTTTGGATGAATCTCTTAACTGGTCTAGCGCCAAAGGCTGATGAGTAGCTTTCTTTAAGGATGTACTCCTTCAAAGCTTCTGTCATCTTTAATGTGATGGATCTTGCTTCGAGTTTTACTCTGATCTTGTCAACTTCTTTTTCGATGATGTCGAAGATTTCTGCCTTCATAAGTGGCTTAAACATAACGATTTCGTCGATTCTGTTTAAAAATTCTGGTCTGAATGCGGCCTTCATCTCTTCATTAACTTTTTCTCTTGTTTCGTCTGTAATCTTGCCGTCTTCGCTAATGCCCTCAAGTATATCTGGCGAACCGATATTGCTTGTCATGATGATGATGGTGTTCTTGAAATCGACTGTTCTGCCTTGATTGTCAGTTAATCTACCATCGTCCAAGACTTGTAGTAGTATGTTAAATACATCTGGATGCGCTTTTTCTATCTCGTCAAATAATACTACCGAATATGGTTTTCTTCTTACTTTTTCAGTAAGTTCGCCGCCTTCTTCGTAGCCGACGTATCCAGGAGGTGCGCCTATTAGCCTAGATACGGCGAATTTTTCCATGTACTCGCTCATATCGATACGTATCATGTTCTTTTCATCGTCAAATAGGTCTTGTGTCAAGGCCTTTGTCAATTCTGTCTTGCCTACGCCAGTTGGTCCTAAGAATATGAAGGAGCCGATAGGTCTGTTCGGGTCTGATAGTCCTGCCCTGTTTCTGATGATGGCGTTCGATACGGCTTCTATCGCCTCATCTTGACCAACTACTCTTTGGTGAAGTATCTCGTCAAGTTTTAGTAGTTTTTCCTTTTCGCTCTCTTCAAGCTTAGAAACAGGTATACCAGTCCACTTCGATACAACGTCTCTGATCTCGTTTTCAGTAACTTCAAGCTTTAGATACTTTTGCTTTTCATTGACATTTTCGTTCTTTTCCTTAAGTTCTGCCTCAAGTTTCGCTAAGGTACCATATTTTAGCTCGGAAAGTTTTTCCAAATTGTACTCTCTTTGAGCCTTTTCTATCTCGTATTTTGTCTCATCTATCTTTTTCTTAAGCTCTTTAACGTCCTCTATCCTGTCTTTTTCCTCTTGCCATTTCTTTAGACTAATGTCGTAACCCTCTTGAAGTGCTTGCAAATCCTTGTTAAGCTCCTCAAGTCTCTTCATGCTGCGCTCGTCGTCCTCTTTCTTAAGCGCCTCTCTCTCAATCTCAAGCTGCATAATTAGCCTTCTCTTCGAGTCAAGCTCCTCTGGCATCGAGTCAATCTCAGTTCTAATCATCGCCGAAGCCTCATCCATTAGGTCTATGGCCTTGTCTGGTAAATATCTGTCGGTGATGTATCTATCTGAAAGCACTGCGGCAGCTATGACAGCGGGGTCAGAAATTCTGATTCCGTGGTAAACCTCGTACTTTTCCTTTAAACCTCTCAAGATAGAGATGGTGTCTTCAACAGATGGTTCAGTGACCATAACTTTTTGGAATCTTCTTTCAAGTGCTTTATCTTTTTCAATATATTTTCTGTATTCGTCAATGGTTGTCGCACCGATGGTTCTTAGTACGCCTCTTGCAAGTAGTGGTTTTAGAAGGTTTCCAGCGTCCATAGAGCCTTCAGTTCTACCAGCTCCGACGATGTTGTGAATTTCATCTATGAATAATATTATCTTGCCTTCAGATTTTTCTACTTCTTTTAAAACTGCCTTTAATCTCTCTTCAAACTCGCCTCTGTACTTTGCTCCAGCAATAAGAGCGCCCATGTCAAGCTCGAAAATTGTTTTGTCTTTTAAATTTTCTGGCACGTCACCCTTAACTATCCTTTGCGCTAGACCTTCGACTATGGCTGTCTTACCAACGCCTGGGTCACCGATTAAGCAAGGATTGTTCTTAGTTCTTCTCGAAAGAATCATAAGAACATTTCTGATTTCATCGTCACGGCCAATAATTGGGTCCATATTGCCCTTCCTTGCGTATTCCACAAGGTCTCTGCCGTATTTTTCAAGCGCTTGATAACGCATCTCAGGGTTATCGCTAGTTACATTTTGATTGCCACGAAAGCCCTTCAAAGTATCTAGGAATGCCGCTCTCGTTATATTGTATTTCTTGAAAATGGCATCGATGTTCGCATTTTTCACTTCCATAATACCTAAAAATAGATGTTCAACGCTTAGGTACTCGTCTTGAAAGTTTTTCATCTCATTTTCTGCTAGTTCCAAAACTTTGTTGTACTCAGCTGAAGTATAAATGTTTGAACCGCTTTGTTTAGGGAAGTTATTGATAATAGCGTCGACATCCATAAGCATGCCGTCCACATTTACGCCCATCGCCTCAACAGTAGTTCTGATAAGGCCTTCCTTGTCTTCAAGTAGTGCCTTTAGAAGGTGCGCTGGCCTTATCTCAGGATTGCCCAAGGACCTCGCAGCCTCATTCGAATTATTTATCGCCTCAATTGTTTTTCTTGTTAATTTATCCATGTTCATAATATCACCTTCTATTATATTTATTTATATTTATTTTCTAATTCTTTGTATAATTTTTCGCTTTCCTCGTCAAGTTTTGGGTTCACCATGTTAAATCTGATGTATAAATCGCCTGTTGCGCCCTTCATATCAGTAAAGCCCTTGCCCTTGATCCTCATAAGCTTGCTTACGTCGTAGCCCTTTGGAACCTTGATCTTGATCTTCTTGTCAAAGACTTCAACCACTCTTTCGCAGCCGAAATACGCGCCCCAAGGGTAGATATCCACGCTAGTTTTGATGTCTAGGCCGTCAAGTTCGTAGCGTTTGTCTTTTAAAAATTGAATTTTGAAATAGATGTCGCCACTTACGCCCCATTTTTCGCCAGCTACTTTTATGGACTTGCCAGCGGTAATACCCTTTGGTATATTTAGGTTTATGTTAATGTTTTTGCCGTCAATATTTAAAGATACTGACCTCTTTGAACCGTGATAAGCTTCATCAAGCGATATATATAGCTCAGTATTGTACCTTTGTCTCTCTTTTTTTGCCTTGCCTCTAAATAAGTCATTTATATTAAAGCCCGATGAGCGTTTTGCTCTGCCATTACCCATATTACCCATGTCATTTCCGCCGAAAAACATATTAAAGAAGTCAGAGAAGTCGCCACCAGAGCCGTTTGTTTCGTATCTGTAATAAGTGCCGCCATTACCATTAGCACCGCCAAAGCCGCCAAAACCAAAATCGTTTGGATTAAAGTTTTGTCCGCCTCTAAAGTCGTAGTTAGAGCCGAAAGCGTCGTACTTTTGTCTCTTGTCCTTGTCAGAAAGAACTTCGTAAGCCTCATTTATTTCCTTAAATTTTTCTTCGTTCGCCTTGTCACCTTGATGCAAATCAGGGTGATACTTTTTGGCAAGCGTCCTAAAAGCCTTCTTAATCTCAGCATCAGAGGCCTTTTTGTCGACACCTAATATCTTATAATAATCTTTATACTCCATAATATCACTTCCTTTGACTATCTCTGACTTATTTATACCCAGTAAATGAAAATATAAACATATTTTTTATTTTTCTATGAAAATAGTGAAAAAATTTGCAAAAAAAGAAGCGATGATAATTAAATATCATTCGCTTCAATGAGTTTTATTATGAATTTATTTTGGCTGTATAATATCTATTGGGGAGTAAAACCTCAATAGATATTTTTTTGATAAAA
>UQDI01000036.1 GCA_900539725.1 uncultured Eubacteriales bacterium
ATTTAATAGAAATAAGCAAACCCAGGAAAAAATTCCTGGGTTTGTCTTCAGTCTGATGCTAGCTAAATTAATTTAGCTAGCATTTTTATTTCTTCTAACTCATTGTAAACGTCTATATCAAGCCATTATATAAATCAATCCGTGTATTTGGCGCATTTTTATCCAAGTGTTTGGCACATTTTCATTCATGTAAATGGCAAATTAGCTATGGCCTTAAAGATGTTATAGGCACCACATATACGCCATCTTTTCTTCTATACGCAAAAGGTGCTTGCGCGCACAAAACCATCATAAAAGATGCCTCTCTCATACTATTAGTATCAATAAGCTCAGACAAAGCCTTAAGCGTTTCGGCTCCCTCCTCAATAAGCTTGTCGACGCCCAATTTTATCTCCACAAGACCATAAGCACCATTCCTCAAGTGAATGACAGCATCACACTCAAGTCCGCTCTTGTCCCTATAGTGATAAACATTGCCATCTAAAAGCTCTGAATATACCCTTAAATCACGAACACATAAGTTTTCGAACAAAAATCCCATAGTATTTAAATCGTGAGTTAAGTCCTTCGGGCCAATACCCAAAGCAGCCGCAGCGATGGATGGATCTATAAAATACCTAGTGTCCGTCGTGCGAATGGCTGTCTTCGAACGAATATTCGGGTTCCACGCAGGAGCATCCTCGATCACAAATATCTTCTTTAGCGCATCGATGTACGAATAAAGCGTCGTTTGATCAAAAGTGTCAGCCTGATTAGCTAGCATATCTGCCCTTATAGTCTCAAGTGCTGCCTGTGATCCAACGTGTCTTGCATAAGACTTAAGCAGCCTCTTTGCCTTCTCTGCGTCTCTCTTTACAGAATCAACCCTGCTTATATCATTTTGAACAACTGCTTCGTAGTAGTCAATCGCTTGAAATAAAGCAGCCTTCTCACCTAGACCTATAGCCCTAGGCCAACCGCCTCTACATATCAAAAATGCAATCTCATCCAAAGTTTTACTATTTACAGAAGAAATATCTTCCCCTTTAAAAAGATCACTCAAAGAAACAGATCCATCCGAGTCTTTCGACTCATATAAGCTCATGGTTCTCATGTAAAGCCTAGATATCCTACCAGTTCCAGTATGCATAGACGCATCAAACTCAGCTGGTACAGCAGAACCAGTCAATATAAACTGACCGAAGTCATCCCTTTGATCGACCTCATAACGAACAGCATTCCACAAGTTTGGTGCAAGCTGCCACTCGTCAATTAGCCTTGGCACCTCTCCTTCGAGTAAAGCACTCGGGTTAAGCTCAGCCATCTGCTGATATTGCTTAGTCATATCTGGTTTATCTATAGCAATAAAGCTCTTAGCAATTTGCTTGGCAGTCGTAGTTTTACCACACCACTTGGGCCCTTCTAAAAGTATAGCTCCCTTTGCTTTAAGTCTTTCGTCAAGTAATTTATCAGTAATTCTAGGTAAATAATTCTTCATGAGCGTCTCACCTCTTACGCTTATAATAGCACATATATACACATTTGTCAATATTAATCCGTGTAAATGGCACATTTTTATCCAAGTGTTTGGCGCGTTTTTATCCATGTAAATGGCGCGTTTTTATCCGTGTATTTGGCACGTTTTTATCCGTGTATTTGGCATTTTACATAAAATAGATGCCACTCATTACGAAGTGGCATCCATTATCATAAATCTATTTAATTTCAATCGCGTGTATAGCGAGCCTGTCGTCAACGTCCGAGCACGTCGATAGCGTAAGCATCTTGAACTCGCCCTCAGGCATCTGTTTTTGAAGAAGGTTCTTCTCTTTAATCCTTTCAAGAAGCGCCTCGTACGCCTCGTCCGAGTAGCTTGGGCTTCTGTAATCCTCATAAGCGCCCGCAGTGTAGACCGCAACGACCTCGTAGACGTGCCTTTCCTCAAGCGTATCCACGATGATGTATGGATGAGCCTTGACGAAGTCCTCGTCCTTTAGCTTGTCCAAATCGTGAAAGATGTGGCCCGAGCGCACATTGTGACCGTATATGATGCTGTTAAAGTCCGTAAAGTCACCAGCATTGCGCGCGTCCATAAAAACCGCACCTAAAAGATTGTACTCGTCCTTGTAGCCGTGATTAAGGTAAAACGTATTGTCCGTGCCTTGCACAATCGGAAAATCAATCTCAGTCCCATCAACAATGATGCGGCCGATGATGTGCTTGTACTTCTTGGCAAGAGCATTAATCAGCTCCTTCGGCGTCTTCCCCGCCTTCACCCCAGCGAGGCTCCCATCCTTTTCCGTGCCACTTTCTTCGTCAATAGCATCGTAGCTCTCTTTTAGCTTATCCGCCACGCTCATGGTCTCAACGCCATCAAGATTATCATCATTATCATTATCTTTGAGAATGGCCTCCAGCTCATCGCGAGTCTCCTTCGCTTCGTCCAAGTACTCATCTTGACTAGCTTTGAAGTCTCTCTCACTCTTGTAATAGCTAGCAATCTTGTAAATGGAGAAGGCAATGACGATGACTAAAATCGCTTCAAGCAATAGAATTACTTTCTTCTTCAAATCCTTCAGCTCCTAAGCTTATTATTTATTTTTCTTTTTCTTCTTATCTTCTAAAGCAGCAAGTAAAGCTGTGCCTAGACCAGCTAGACCAAGGTAACCAGCAGCGCCTGCAACGCCAGTTTGAGGTGCCTTTGAGTAATCTTCTTTGCCCTCATGTTTATGAGTAGTATCATTTGATCTGTCAGCTTCGTCGTCTTCTTCTTTTTCAATTACTACTTCTTTTTCTTCTTCCTTAGCTTCTTCAACAGGAGTTTCTTCAGGTGTTTCCTCTTCTTTTGGCTCTTCAGTTTTTGGTTCTTCCTTTGGTGCTGGTTTTTCTTCTTCATGCTTAGGTGCTGGTTCTTCTTTTGGTTCTTCTACTGGAGTTTCTTCTGGTGTTGGTATTGGATCTGGTTTTTCTTCCTCGTAAATTATAGGAGTAATAGGTTTTTTAGGATCTGGTTGTTCTTCTGGTTGTTCTGGTTGTTCTTTCGGATCTTCCTTAGGGTCTTCTTTTGGATCTTCTTTTGTTTGTTCTTTTTGTGTTTTAGTATAAATATAAGTTTTTTCTAGAGTTTTTCCTGGTACATAGTTTGTATATGTTTCTTCAGATTCATCATTTTGTAGCTTAATTTCTGTAGCTTCTTTAAATGTGTAGCCTTCTTCATCTCTTTGCTTTGTGCTAACAGCTTCAGAGCTAAATCCTTCAAATGGATCTTGACCATCTTCTGGTAAATTTACAGTCTTATCTGTTGAAATAACATTTCCATCCTTATCTACTGTCTTGTAGATGTGGTGTTCGATAAATCTTCCTGGTTGTTTTACATATTCATATGTTACAGATAAGTTTTTATCTTCAACGTAGTTTCCAGGTATTACTGATTTTTTATCGTCGCTGATTTTTACTTCTTCTGAACCTTCATCCGCAGTTACTTTATCTAGTACATATCCTGCTTTATCAACTTTTGCTGATTTGTAGGATTCATCCTTTGTACCTTTTAATGATTTACCAGGTTCTGTTATAGGTTCGCCAACTACATTTCCTTCAAAGTCTAGTGTTTTATATACATGAGTTTCTTTAAAGGAGCCTTTTTTAGCTACTGGTTCTTCTTTTGTTTTTGTATAGATATAAGTTTTTTCTAGAGTTTTTCCTGGTACATAGTTTGTGTATGTTTTGTCAGAATCATCATTTTGTAACTTAATTTCTGTAGCTTCTTTGAATGTGTAGCCTTCTTCAGCTCTTTGTTTTGTATTAACAGCTTCTGAGCTATAACCTTCAAATGGATCTTGACCATCTTCTGGTAAATTTACAGTCTTATCTGTTGTTAATACATTTCCTTCTTTATCTACTGTTTTGTAGATATGGTGTTCTACAAATCTTCCTGGGCGTCTTACATATTCATATGTTACAGATAAGTTTTTATCTTCAACGTAGTTTCCAGGTATTACTGATTTTTTATCGTCACTAATTTTTACTTCTTCTGAACCTTCATCCGCAGTTACTTTATCTAGTACATAGCCTGCTTTATCAACTTTTGAGGAATCATAAGTTTCATCTTTTTTACCTTCTGATGATTTTCCTGGTTTTGTTATAGGTTCACCAACTACATTTCCTTCAAAGTCTAGTGTTTTATATACATGAGTTTCTTTGAAGTAGCCGTTTTTAATATCATTTTCGTAAATATAAGTTACTTCTTTTATTTTACCTACTTCGAAGTTACCTTTTGTTATTTCTCCTTTATCATTATAAGCTGGATCATTTTTTGGTGCATTATCTCCTTCACCAACTTTTACAAAGTGATATCCTGGTATGTCATTTTTGTCTGTGTAATAGTATTCGTCAGCTGTACCTGATACGGTTGCTCCTGGAATTTCAAATCTACTTTTTTCTGTTCCATTTTCTTTAGTTATATAAATATGATGTTCTTTAAAATATCCTAAAGTTTCTTTTTCACCTTCAGAATCCGTACTATTTTCTTGAACAGTATATGTGTTATCTAAGAATAAACTTGCTTCCCCATCACCATATAAAGTTCCATTAGAGTATAGTTCAGTATATTTGCCATCAATTTTATTGGCATGACCTTTAACTACAACTACATAAGGGCTATCAATCTTATTTCCACCTCCAAAGTTCATAATAAACATAGGTTCACCTTTGAAGTTTCGGAATCCACCTTCAACATTTGTTGCTAGTTGAGCTCCTTCTGGATTTTCAATTACAGCATCTGGTAATTTTTTACCCTTAGGAAGTTTTTTAACTTCAATTTTAGTATTACCATCGTCTTTAAAATCAACGCTTCTTGGCTTACCTGCATCATGAGGACTTGAAAGTAGGAACCCAACTTTACCCCACTCTCTACCATTTTGATCATTAGTAGAGGATGTATTAATTTCTTTTGATTCTGGATTTAAATAAAATACTTGAGTAAACTCACCAGTCTCAGGGTTAAATTCTGTAAATTGACTCCTACCATTAACATTTTCACTAGTTTCAGCATGGTATAATTTACCAAAATCAACATTAATATCTTTCTCAGCTTTTGCTTTCTCGCCAACGTTAATTTTGAAAGTTTGATTTCCAGAATTTTGTACAACTTCTTTGTTTTCTTGAGCTGAGTTTATAATGTAAACTCTGGCATATTTCAAATCTTCTATATCTTTTGTAAAAGTATATTGGATAGTTTGTCTGTCTATTCTTTTAGCATTTGCAATTATTTTATCACCAAATTTAACTGGTAGGGCATAATCTGTATCTGGTTCGAGACCCTTTAAGCTCATGTTATCAGACAATTTTACTGTAAATGTGTCGCCTTCTTTAGTTCCTTCTGGTGTTGTAAAAGATACACCCCATGTTAGTTGTTCACCAAGTCCTGCATCTAAGGTTCCAGGTGTAGTAGTGTTTTCTGTACGAATACTAACTCTAGGGTTTATAATATCATTTGAAATATCCTTCCCTTCTTTTGTTTTATCAGTAGCTTCAGCTGTTTCTTCTCCTTGTCCAACTGCTTCTCCTACATTTTCTTCAGAAAGACCTAACACGTTTGAAACAAGTTCTGCATCTTCTATATTTATACCGTCTTCTTCATTTTCTTCTTCCTGAAGAGCGTTATATTCGTCCAAAGTTACAAGCTTCTTTTCAGTTTCTTCTTCATCTTCTTCAGTCATTTCTTCAGCACTTTCTTCTTCAGTTTCTTCTTTTGTTTCAGCTGCAGTAACTGCTTCTTTCTCTTCTTCTTCAGATACTTGTAAAGCATTTTCTTCTTCAACTATTTCTTCAGCTTGTTCTTGTTCTTCAACTACTTCTGTTTCTTCTGGCAATACTGCCTCTTCTTTTATTTCTTCTTCTTCAGCTTCCATCACCACTGCTTGTGGCTCTCTCACTTCTTCTGCATGAGCTACGCTTGGTGATACTAATACTGTGTAGCCAAGTATACATGATACTAAGCCCACTGCTAGCTTTTTCATGCCATAGCGTGGTGTCTTGCTGCTTTTAATCTTCTTTTCTTCGATGTAATCATTTAATTTTTGCATAACACTTCTCCTCCCTTTAATTTATAAGTCCTTTGAGCGCGCCTTACGTGACTTATCACGTCCTCTTAACAAATATAAAATTAAATTTTATTCACTCACGGCACAATTGATACCCATTATAACAAAAATAACAACAAAATTGCAATAATTTTTTTTAAAATTTCAAAAATATTTTATCATTTAAGCCTAAAGTATTATTTTGACCCTCTCATTTCGTGATTGTGCTCACATCTTCGCCTGTATCATTGATTGTATTGATAGATTTTTATCTATATATTAAATTTTATGAATGATTGTTTTTAAAATAATTGTTTCATTTCTTTCGTTTTTCGAAATATGTTCTTGCGCCCCTATACCATAGTCATGTGCATAAAAAAAGAGCAGCTCACACTGCTCTTACAAATACATCTATTCATTTGTTATGTTCTTAATCCACTTCTTCGAAATTACTCTCGGTAGTCCTATGGCTGCCTTGGCAAATTCTTCGCCGCACGCCATCAAGTACACGTAGTGAAGCGGCAATTTGAATACTACTGCGCCAAGGAAGGCTAGTGGCACACCTATAAGCCAAACGCAACTCATCTCAAGCGCCATGGAGTATCTTGTGTCTCCACCGCCTCTAAATATGCCAACTATAAGGGTCGAGTTATGTGTCTTAACGAAGAGCGCAATACCCATGGTGATGAATAAATCTGCGGCTATGGCTTTTGATTCTGGCGTTATGTTCGGAAAGATAACGAAGAAGGACTCTCTAAATATAATCATCAAGGTGCCGAGTACAAGTCCTGTCAAGGCTGAGAGCTCTAGTAGCCACGTTCCGTATCTATACGCCTGATCCTCATCGCCTGCGCCGATGGAGTTACCGACGATAACTGTACAAGCGCCGGCTAAGCCTCTAGCTAAAACGAAGAAGATGTTTTGCACTGTCATACCTATCTGCAATGCTGTAACGCTCCTTGTTCCTAGCTTTGCGTAGGCTATCTGATAAACTATTTGTCCTAAGGACCAGAATGTTTCGTTCAAAATTACTGGGCCAGCAGTCTTTAGGTAAAGTTTTTTGAAATGGCTGTCGAATGTAATAAAGTCCTTAAGTTTTCCTGTAAGTGGACTTCTGTGCTTTTTAAGTGCCATATATAAAACGATAAACTCAAGTATACGAGCTAAGATAGTTCCTAGTGCACCACCCGCTACGCCCATAGCTGGAAAGCCAAGTTTACCAAAGATGAAAACGTAGTTAAAGAAGGCGTTTCCGAAGAAGGCAAATGTCGATGCAACTAAAGGCGTCTTTGCATTGCCTATGCTTCTCATCGATACTGAATAAATGAAGTTCACTGCTGTAAGTATATATGAGAAGGAAACTACTCTAAGGTATGTAACGCCGTAAGGGATTACGTTTGCGTCATCTGTGAAGATCCTCATCAGCTGTTCTGGTATAGCTAGCGCCAGTATTGTGAATATACTTGCCACAATCACGGATAGCATCAAGGCCATACCATGTGATTTCCTCACGCCTTCGTAGTCTTCCTTGCCATTGTATTGAGCAATCATAACCGAAGTACCTGTCGCTATACCGAAGCAGATAAGCGTCATAAAGAAGAAGATTTGGTTAGCAAGACCAACTGCCGATATCGCATAGTCCCCTAGTGACGATATCATAGTCGTATCCAGTGTATTAAGTACACTTGCGAGTAGATTTTGAAGTGCGACTGGCACTGCAAGGCTATATACTAATTTTAAAAACTTTTTATCCTGAAACATTTCACGTAAATTTTTCATATAACTCATCCTTTCAATTCAATAATTTTATCATTTACGAGATTACTTGTCAAGACATTTCGCCTTGCGAATGGAAAAGATATTCTATTATATATATAGATATATTTTGCAAAGAAAAAAGAGCCTGACTAGAGGCTCATATTTCTAATAACTAATTAAAAATCACTACTTTTCTTCCATTACTAGTATTTCTTCATCAGCTTCGTTT
This sequence comes from uncultured Eubacteriales bacterium, assembly GCA_900539725.1. Classification (GTDB taxonomy): domain Bacteria; phylum Bacillota; class Clostridia; order Tissierellales; family Peptoniphilaceae; genus Fenollaria. Next base: position 8,047 of record UQDI01000036.1, read on the forward strand.
TTTGCGTCTTCAACAGCTGCTTCGTAAGCTTTGTAAACTTTTTCTTCGATGTCAGCTCTTGCTTCTGAGTTGATTGGGTGGGCTACGTCTCTGTAAGTACCATTATGTACCTTTCTTGAAGGCATTGCAATGAATAAACCTTCTCTTCCTTCGATAACTTTGATGTCGTGAACAACAAAAGCGTTATCAAAAGTAACTGAAGCTGTTGCCTTTAAGTTTAAACCTTCCTTGTCAACTAGTCTTACTCTTACGTCTGTGATTGTCATTTTCTCCATCCTCCTAATTCAGCTAAAATTTGCTTGATTTTTATCATAATATATATTATGATAGTTATATAAGCGAAATTATAAAATAGCTTATATATATATTATACTAAAGAGTTGAATTATTTTCAAGTACTTTTTATATATTTAGGAGGAAAAATGGGATTTTTTTTTAAAAAACACAATATTGATAATATATTTTTCATAGGTATAGGCGGAATAGGCATGAGTGGACTTGCTGAGCTGCTTATTTCGGAGGGCTGCAAAGTTAAAGGCACTGACACAGGTGAGTCGCAAATCATAGAAAGACTTAAGAAGATGGGCGCCGTTGTATACAATAAGCACGAGGCAAAAAACGTAGAGTCATCAAAGGTAGTTGTTTACACTGACGCGATACGTCCAGACAATCCAGAGCTTTTAAGAGCGAAGGAGCTTGGCCTTGAGATCTATGACAGAGCAAGCTTCTTAGGAGAAGTGATGAAGCTCTTCCCTAACTCAGTTTGCGTTTCAGGCACACACGGCAAAACTACTACAACATCGATGATTGCTTCAATCACAACACATACGCAAATGGATCCAACCATACTTTTAGGTGGCGAGCTTGACGAAATTGGCGGCAATATCAGGATAGGTAAAGGAAATATCATTGTCAGCGAGGCCTGCGAGTACAAGGCAAACATCTTAAAATACAATCCTACCATGGCCATGATACTAAACATCGACGAAGACCACTTAGACTTTTATAAAAACATCGAAGACATCATCGCCACATTCAAAAAGTACGCTGACGACGTGCCATCAACTGGCTACGTCCTATACAATAAAGACGACGAGCACGTCATTGAGGCCATCAAAGACGTTAAGGCCAAGACCATCAGCTTCGGCATCGACTCAGACGCTGACTACAAGGCCGAGAACATCACTTATGATGACAATGGCTGTGCCAACTTCGATTTAATTCACAACAATGAAAAAACTGAGATCAAGCTAAGCGTTTTAGGTAAACATAACGTTTATAATGCGCTTGCTGCCATCGCCATGGCGAATACTTATGGCGCTTCACTACAAGATATTAAGAAGTACATCCTGCTATACGCTGGCGTTCACAGAAGGATCGAGACAAAGGGCTATATAGGAAGCGTGCGCATCATAGATGACTACGCACATCACCCAACAGAGATTATGGCGACACTTGAAGCCGTGAAGAAGATGGCTAAAGGCAGGATCATCACCATCTTCCAGCCACATACCTTCACTAGAACACAAAAGCTTCTAGAAGGCTTTGCCGAAGCGTTCAAGCGTAGCGATGTAACCATAATCACAGACATTTACGCTGCGAGAGAAAAGGATACGAAAGTCGTTCACTCCAAGGACCTGATCAAGTCGATGAAGGATCACGGCTACGATGCGATGTATATATCGAAGTTCGAGGACATCGAAAATTATCTTCTTGACAATTTAAGGGAAAACGACATCATCTTAACTGTCGGCGCGGGCAACATCTACAAGCTTGGCGAAGACCTTTTAGAGATTAAGGATAAATAATATAATAGAATAATTTTACTAAGCACACAGCTTTTGTACTGCCCCCTTAAATCCGGACACGGAAATAAGGGGGTATTTTAATGAAAAAA
>UQDI01000037.1 GCA_900539725.1 uncultured Eubacteriales bacterium
AACGTAAAAAGAGAGACTTAAATCAATAAGTCTCCCCAATATTTGACATAGAGCCATTATTATTCATTCATTTTTTAAATTTCGCATTCAATTCGCGCCTGAGACTCATTCGCTTCACTTTCTCCCTCAACGTACCACTTAGTACGATGTCGGTCGGCGCTACGTTCCATTTCGTCTCATGCATCGTAGCGTAAAGGTTCACGTCCTTAAGGACGGGGTTCTTCATTGCTCTGTGAAATTTGACTTCTTAATTCTATATTCCGCCTCTCATATAAATGATTAAAGCTATAAGAGCCATTAAAATTACAAAGCTCACCATCTTAATTGTCGTCCAAGTAGCATTCTTTTCTGAGCTTACTTCTTCTGTAAGTCCAGCGCCTGCTAGCGCGCTCTTGATTGGCTTATAAAGTAGTATTATAAGTGCTGCGTTAACTCCGCCTTTGATTAGGTTAAATGGTATGATAACTGGCATAAGTTTAACTACTTCTGCTCTCGGGAAGCCTGTGTATATAGGTGTTACAACTAGGTTCCAAAGCGACATAACTACTGTTAGCGATAAAACTGCACACACTAGTGACAAAACTGCTCCCTTTGTAGTTCTCTTCTTGTGGTAGATAGCTACCGCTATACCTGAGAATGAAAGTGTTGCGATGATGTTCATAACTGCGCCCCAAGGTCCTGACTCGGAGAAAGTTATCATCTCAACTAAAACTTCGATCACTGCTGCAACTATCGTTACTAGTGGTCCAAAGATGAAGCCTGCTGTCGTTAGCACCACGTCTTTTGGATCGTACTTAAGAAATGGTAGTGAAGTGATCGGGAAGCGAATTATCGCTGTTAAAACTATTGCCATAGCGGCAACTGCTGCAATTAATGTGATTTTTTTTGCTTTTGACATAAAAAAACACCCTCCTTAATGATTATTCAACTAATAACCTTTAAGATCTTTTTCCATCCTGACTATACAGTCGGCACCTGAATCTCACAGGTTCTGCAAACGCTCGCGGGCTTTACCGCCGGTTAAAAGGAATTTCACCTTACCCCAAAGTATTAGATGTACCTTTATTATAGTCCTCTCTTAATAATTTGTCAAGGCTAAATAAAAAATTCGAGGCTCATCACGGCTTTGCTCCCACTATTCACTTTATAGTAGCGAAGTTCGTGATACCAGTTTGTAAAGACTTTTAGATAAATTTCACCCATGCTTATGGCGTAGCCTGTGACTATGACCCAATGTGCGCTTTTTACTGACTCTATTAGGAGCATGGCTGTGATGTGACCCTCGTCAATGGCGCGTACCATGTCCATGGTTTTGGGAAAATATTTTCTTTTAATATTTACGCTTGTCTTTCTATTTTTAATAATTTTTTTGAGACGCGGCTCCATAAATAGTACTGGTCCTGAACGTATATGACTATACACTTCATCAAAACTTACTTCACTAAAGCCCATCATCTTCATGATGTTGGTGGCTGTAGTAAAGGCGCAGTGATTGTTTAGGCCCGTTCCCTCGAAGTCTTCGGTAATAGAAAGTGATGCTAGGTCCACTCCCAGCATCACTTCTTTATCTACTTTATCTAGTTTTTTAATAAATCCGTAGCTCATTACTCTTGATAAGCGTGGTAAACTGCTTTTGCAACGGCTTTTGGAACTCTTTCGTCGAACATATCTGGCATGATGTGATCAACTGTAAGTTCTTCGTCTGATACAAGGTCTGCGATTGCATGTGCAGCTGCGACTTTCATATCGAATGTGATTGTCTTTGCGCGTCTATCAAGTGCTCCTCTGAATATGCCTGGGAAGGCTAGGGAGTTGTTGATTTGGTTAGCAAAGTCACTTCTACCTGTTCCAACTATCTTAGCGCCGGCTTCTTTTGCTTCATCTGGATAGATTTCTGGAACTGGATTTGCCATAGCAAATACTATCGCGTCTTTGTTCATGGACTTAACCATGTCTTTTGTAAGTACGCCAGGAGCTGAAACGCCTATGAATACGTCGGCACCTACCATTGCGTCCTTAAGTGTACCTTCTTGGTTATCTGGATTTGTCTTTTCGGCGATTTCTGCCTTGATCCAATTATTCTTTTCATTTCCTCTATAGATAATGCCCTTTGAGTCGCAAACAAGGATGTTCTTAACGCCTAGGTTAAGCATCATATAGGCGATGGCAATGCCTGCTGCGCCACTACCATTGATAACGACTTTAAGGTCTGCGTAATCTTTTTTAATAAGTTTGCATGCGTTGATAAGTGCAGCTGTTACGACGATGGCTGTGCCATATTGATCGTCATGAAATACTGGTATATCAAGCATCTCATCTAGTTTTCTCTCTATCTCAAAGCATCTAGGCGCACTGATATCTTCAAGGTTAATGCCGCCAAAGCCTGGAGCGATGTTTTTAACTGTATTAACGATTTCGTCAACGTCTTGTGTATCAAGCATGATAGGGAAAGCGTCAACATTACCAAACTTCTTGAATAGTATGGACTTTCCTTCCATAACTGGCATGCCTGCCTTTGCCCCGATATTGCCAAGGCCAAGAACTGCTGAACCGTCTGTAACTACAGCGATAAGGTTACCCTTTGCAGTGTATTTGTATTGTAGCTCTGGGTCATCGTGTATAAGCTTGCAAGGCTCTGCAACGCCTGGTGTGTAGGCAAGTGCAAGGTCATGTGCGTTGTTTACCTCAACCTTTGGAACTACTTCTAATTTACCTCTTTTTTCTTCGTGAAACTTCAGTGCTTCTTCTTTGTAAGCCATGTCATCCTCTCCTTTTAAATAATTATTGATAATATTTGCCGCTCTATCCAGTGACTCAGAGTCATATGTAAGGTCTATCATCCTAGTAAAGCCTTGCTCGATGAAAGAGGCTTTTTCCTCTTCTGCGTCGAGCGCCAGACCGATAATCTCTTTGTCATACTCTTTCGCCTTGTTCAAAACAAGGGCCCTAAAACTTTCCTTCCTAAGCTTTAAGGACAGATAGTCGTCAACTAGTATTATTATATCACTTTTTTGAGCAATATTGTCAAAATTAAAATATTTTTCTAAAAAATCTCCTAAATCCACTACTTTTGCGTTCAAAAACTTAACTAGGCTAAGCATGGAGCCGCCGCCTGCACCAGCCGCTTCAACGCTTTTGACCTTGAAGCCAAAATGGTTTTGCAAAAGGTACTGAAAATTCTCCATATTGCGCTCAAAAATCTCAAGGATCAGATTGTCCTTGATGAGCCTGTTCTGATAAGTAGTGCCTCTGTAGCCGATGAAGCGCGTCTTTGAGTACTTCAAAACGCTAAAGTCAACGCCGTCCACAAGCGCGTCAAGCTCAGTCGTATCAAAGCTCTTTATCTTGTAAATATCCCTCGTCTCAGTCACTTCTTCGTCTAGGACGTTGTAAAACTTCACGCCCATAGCACGCAAAAAGCCTATGGCAGCGTCATTGACACCGCTTCCGCCTATGCTTATGGTGATCTTCTTCTCGCCACGCTCAATCAGTTTCTTAACGAGAGCGCCTGCCAAGTAGCTCGTCGAGCTTAAGTCGCCTTTAACCTTGTATTCAACAACGTTTGAGAAGGATACAAGCACATGCTCATCGAATCTCAGGTACTTAAGATCGTGTTCTTCGCCGACTTCGTCCAGTACCCTAGCCGTCTCTACCGTGAATAAATCAAGGTCCTCAGTCGCCTCGTAAATGTTGCCGTAGCCGTCTGGAAGCGCGTATATATCTACGTCGGCATCTATTTTCCCTTCTATCGCCTTAAGTAGCTCCAAGGACGAAATCCCCGAAATAAAGGAGCCGGCGATGAGTGCGACCTTCTTAGACAATTCTATTTAAGCTCCTGCCATCGATATAGGCTTTGATATTATCATAAATCACTTTGTAAAGCCTTTGTCTTGCTTCAAGTGACGCCCAAGCGATGTGTGGCGTGAAAGCCGCATTTTCAAGGGCATATAGCTTATTATCCTTAGTCATAGGTTCAGGCGCAGAAACGTCTGAAGCGTAGAAAGCGACCTTGCCATTCTTAAGCGCGTCAGCTAAATCAGCCTCGTTAATAAGGCCGCCACGTGCTGTGTTTATGATGATGGCTGTGTTCTTCATAAGCGCAAGGCTATCTTTATTAATAATTTCTTTTGAATCCGCGTTCATTGGCGCGTGTAGACTAACTATGTCCGCTTCTCTGAAGAAGTCTTCGTAGTCACGGAAGAAGTCCCCGTCGGCATGATGACCCGCTACCTTTAAGGCGATGACCTTCATGCCAAGAGCCCTATAAGCATCGGCAACTTTTTGGCCGATGTCGCCATAGCCCACTATGCCAGCTGTTTTGCCAGCAAGCTCGTGAATAGTGCCTAGGAAGAAATTAAAGTCGCGGCTGTTCACCCATTCTCCATTACGAACATTTTTTGCATAACTATAGACATCGTTAGTCGCATTAAGTAGGTGAGCAAGCGTTAGCTGTACAACTGAATAAGTCGAGTAGCTAGGAACGTTCGCAAGGCCGATGCCAAGCTCCTTAAGCGCATTTAGATCGATGTTGTCGAAGCCAGTCGCAGCCTCGGCGATGAACTTCACCTTAGTGCCCTCAAGCTCAGCTTTGCCAAGCTTTACCTTGTTTGTGATCACGATGTCCGCATCCTTTATTCTTTCTTTTATATCAGATGGATTAGTTCTGTCATATGTAATAAATTCGCCAAGCTCCTTGAACATAGAAGTGTCAATGTCGCCCGGATTTGAATTGTACATGTCTAAGAAAACTATCTTCATAAATATCACCTCTAATGTATAGCTACCCAAAGGGAAGTGATTTTAAACGGTGGGGTGGGTTTGTAAAAGCAAGATCAAAACCTTGTAAGCTCAAAGCTTAAATATTACTGATAATGTAACTCGGATTAGAATGGAAACATTTGTAAAAAAATAAATTAAATAATAATTCTAAGTGCTTTGTGTTTGAAAAAAATCAGACCATAACTTACTTATTATGGTCTTTTTATATAAATCAAATATAATAAAATAAAGAAATTTGATATTATAGTAATATTCTCTATTTATTTCTTTACAGGTAGTAATATGCTTACTTTGGCACCGCTTTCATCAGTTCTGTTTTCTAAAACAAGACTTCCTCCGTGCATATCAATAATTTGTTCGGCAACAAATAATCCGATACCATAGTTTTCTTTTGAATGCCTACTTTTGTCTCCTTGATAGAATTGATCTGTAGCATATAATAGGTCTTCATCTGTAAATCCATGTCCTTGATCTAATATTGATATTTCAAGCTTATCAGCTTTGGAAGATATAATTAACTTAATAGTTGAGTTTTTAGGACTTTGCTCCTCGGCATTACTTAAAATATTTAGAAAGGCTCGTTCAAAATTTTTCAAATCTACTATTAAAACATTATTCTCATAGTTAATATCTTCTAAAAGATTTAACTTATAAGTTGATGTGAATTCTTTAGCTAGTTTTTCAATGTGTCCTACAAATTCTTTTGTCTTAATTTCATTAAAATTTAATTCATTTGCTTGGTTAGATTTATTAACAAGCATTAAGGTTTCAATATATTTACCGATACGGTTTGTGTTTTTTCTAATATAATTTAGATATGTTTGCTGTTCTTCTGTTAGGTTTGTTTCTCCTAATAATTCTGAGTTTCCTTTTATAATTGAAAGAGGAGTTTTTATATCATGGCTTAATGCTGAAATCTGATTTCTTTTTTTCTCTTCCTCTCTCCAATTTGTTCTTAAAGATTCACTTAATCCTAACTTTATTTTTTCTAAACTTTCTAATATGACATTAAATTCCTGAACATTTGACTTTTTAACTTTGAAGTCTAGGTTTTGTTTTCCAATTTCTTCCGAAGCTTCTAGCAAAGGATTTAATTCTCTTGATATTTTCTTTGCCCAAATTAATGTGATAGTAATAATACTAATAAAACAAAATATTATCAGTAAAGATAGTAATAAAATATTTATTTGTGGTAGATTTTTTTGCATCCAAGGGTTTCTGTAAAAAGGTTTTAGGTCATAAGCTACAAGTACATATCCATCTGATCTATGTATTTCCATAAAAGATAAGTTGGAATTAGAATTACCAGAGCCCTTATGATAGTTAAAGGATATATCTTGGATATTCTTATTCATATTTGTTTCTATAACTTTTTCGTCTTTTGATAGAAATAGATAAGATGTATTATCTGGAAGCAATGATTTTTCGAAATTTTTTGAAGTGGCAATATCTGTTCTTTTTTCAAGAATTAAATTCTCAGTATAGTTCGCAGGAAATATCCACTTAAATTGGTAAGAAGCAGATATAAAAGCTATTATTAATCCAACAGAGATTACTAGTCCTAGTGCAATACTTAACAAATATTTAAAAAGTATATATTTAAGAGATTGACCTTTTGATATTAATTCCATTTATATCCGATCCCCCATACTGTTTCAATTGGATTTTCACCATACTTTTGAAACTTTGCTCTAATATTTTTTATATGTTCTGATATTGCAGATGCATCTCCGATACCATCAAATCCAAAGATAATCTCATATATTTGCTCTCTTGAAAATACTTGTCCTTTTCTTTTTGCCAGTAATTCTGAAATTTGATATTCAGATTTTGTCAAATGAACTTTTTCATCTCCTACAAAGACTTCATTGGAAGATAAATCAAAACGAATCTCGCCGAGATTTAAACTACTGTGTCGCACTCTTTTTTCTCGTCTTAAATGTGCTTCGACACGAGCTAGGAGTTCTTTAGCGCCAAATGGTTTTTTGATGTAATCATCCCCACCGATTAATAAGCCTTCAACTATATCTCCTTCCATAGTTTTTGCTGTTAAAAAAAGAATAGGGCAGTCTACTTTATTGCGAATTTCTTTGCAAAAGCTAATTCCATCAATACCTGGCATCATCACATCAAGTAGAATCAAATCATATTTGCTAAGCTTGCTATTATCAATTTCTAAAGGGTTTTGGTATATATCGACTTGATGCTTGTTCTTTTTTAAAATGTTTTTTATTAAATCAAGCATATCTAACTCGTCATCAACTGCAAGAATTAAAGACATTCCATTACCTCCTCATTTTTCAAAAACATTTTTATTCGCTAAGAGATTTCCCATCCCACTTATTAAACCAAATTATTGAGGAAATAAATAGGATTAAGATAATAAGTAAAGCTACAAAACTCCAAATCCTCAACTCTTTATAAAAATAGGAAGGATCCGAAACTTTGCCCATAGTAATATACATAGCTGGAAGTCTAGAGACCCAAGTACAAGGAATAAAATACCAAATACTATCACCAATTACAGTCATTGAAAGTAAATTGATCAATGTTTCTAGAAAACCTAATCCAATAGATGCACCATTACTTAATATGATTGATACCCAAAAATGAATCAAGTATAAAGAAAAGCTGCTAATGATAATTAAGCAAAATTCAATAAGCCAATCTAAGATATTTTGATATCCAGATAATATCGCAAAAATGATAATAGCTAAAGCAAGAGAAATAACAAATCCTAGTTCCAATACAATAAGTTTTCCTAGATAAGCCTTAGTCCTAGATTTTGTAGTAGATAAAAGCACTTGAAATTTCCCAGCACTCATTTCCATATCAACTATTTTTGAACTTATCAAACTTAATATTATTGGCATTACCGCTCCTAAAAGTACAAAATAAGTTTGTATTGTATCGCTTTCTTCAAAGTTTTTTAGTCCAGTGGTTTTTAATGCCAGATAAAATAAAAAAGAATAGGCTATAGGTAAGACTATGTGAATCCAAGGAAGCCATGTGCCTTTGATTTTATATATTTCGGATTTTATTATCTTTATCATTATTTTACCTCTTGATTTGAAAACCATTTTGCACTTATCATTGTCAGTAATGTAAATAGAAATATCGATAAAATACAAGGAATAAGTAATGATGTATTTGATGCCATTGGATTTGATGCTTCTATTAAAACACCACTTGGTAGAATATGCATAACAGGAATCATTAATCTAATTCCCCAAGAATATGGACAATAAATCCAAAAAGCACCGTCAGACAACAATATTCCTGATCCTAAACCTAATACTGCATTTACTGCAATACTTGCGATAAAGCCAAATTTTTTTGCCAAGAAAAAGCATAGAGGGATTTGCCAAATATTACTTATTATTAGTAAGAAACTTGCAAATACCAATGTTGAAAATCCATAGTTTGGTGTTAATTGCTCTCCAATTAAAAATTGAAAAATACACACTCCTAGCATATGAATTATAGCAGCAATACTCATATAAATAAATGCTGTAATTATTTTTGAAGCCCATAACTTTTTGAGATTAATATTTAGAGGGAAAACTGCTCTGTAGTTTAATTTTCTACTTTCTTTTCTATCCATCATTGCTGGGATTAAGGCAAAAGTTGCTGGCATTATTATGACGTACCACCAGTTATATGCGTTCGTAGTGAAATAACTTGGCATAAGAAATAATGACAATAAGATTAAAGTTATTGGCATAATTACTAATAATTTCTTCAAGAAACTATGCTTATGTTTTAAATTTTCTGCAAGAATATAAGATATCATTGTTGCACTCCCATTCCACTTTTTATAACATTCATAAAAAGTTCTTCTAAGTTGTCATCATGATTAATAATGTTTTGATATTGCAATTTTCCATTATTAATAATCCCAATATGATCAGCAGTTTGTTCAACTTCTGCTAAAATATGACTAGACAAAATCACAGTTATACCTTTTTCTGGAAAACTTCGTATTAAACCACGCAATTCTTGAATTCCTAGTGGATCAAGTCCATTTGTTGGCTCATCTAAAATCAAAAGCTTAGGATTATTTAATAAGGCAATGGCGATACCTAGCCTTTGTTTCATGCCTAAAGAAAACTGACCACTTTTCTTTTTACCAGTATCTTTTAAACTTACTATTTCCAAAACTTCTTCAATCCTAGAATCTGGTAAGCCTAGTAGTAGTGTCCTTACTTTTAAATTTTCCCTAGCCGATAAGTTTTCATATAAGGCAGGCATTTCTATCAAGGCGCCAATATTCGACAAATCGTCACGACTCCACTCATGACCTTCAAAAAAGATTTGACCAGATGTTTTATGAATCATTCCTGTAATCATCTTTAATGTAGTCGATTTGCCAGCTCCATTAGGTCCTAGCAAGCCATAGATAGAATTCTCTTTTATTTTTAAAGAAATATTATCTACTGCTTTTTGCTTTCCAAAAGTTTTAGTGAGATTTTTTGTTTCTAATATAAATTTGTCCATAAATAAACCTCCTCTTCATTTTATAAATAAATTATAAAATATAAACTTAAGGATTTCATAAGGAAGATAAAATTCTTTTAAAATTTAATATCTTATCTAGTACTGAGACTAAAAATTTGAAAATGTTCTATAATTAGATTAATTTAATTATAAAAAATTAAGCACAGGAAATCCTGTGCTTCAGACTGAAGACAAACCCAGGAATTTTTTCCTGGGTTTGCTTATTTCTATTAAAT
>UQDI01000038.1 GCA_900539725.1 uncultured Eubacteriales bacterium
TCGTTCTTTTCACTTTTATTCAGTTTTGCTTGTCATATGGTTTTTCCAGATGACTTATCCATTCTACCATTTATTTTGTTTCTTGTCAAGTACTTTTTTAAAGAATTTTATTTTTTTCTTAACAATAGTTTTTATTGATATTCATCTTTGATTTTTAGTTTTTGAACGAGCAGAAAAAAGCAGTGGCCATAAATCCACTGCTTCTTACTATGATTTTCTTATTTATTTTTATAGATTTCGTTTATAACGTACATTCATTTCTTAGATAAAATGAGATGATTACGCGAAGTGGACCGACGAGGCAAGCGGAGTGTATATGTGATACTCGAGCATTGCCGAGGAAGAAACGAGCGTAAGGGCTCATTTGAAGAACCTGACCCATCATCAAAACTTCGTTTTGGATGGGACCCCAGAACCTTGGTGTTTCACACTTTGCAAGAAATGTTTAATTATGAAAGTCTTAACTCCTTATATCTAATGAGCTCCACTTCCCCCTTATTCTTGAAATTCCTCTTTACCGTCTCGTAATAATACATCTCATTCTTCTGCATGACTCTCTTCGAAGCTATGTTTTCTCTTTCAAATGAGCCGAATACATTCTCCACGCCATGCTCCCTATGAAGTGCTTCCATAAACGCTTTCAGTGCTTCGCTCATGTAGCCTTTGTTCCAGTACTTTGGATTAAGGCAGTAGCCGAACTCGGCGTCCTTTAGTCCATCGCCAAAGATTCTCGCGTCTATGGTCCCAATCATCTTGTCATTTTCTTTTAGGACGATTGCCTTGAGCGCGTATGAATCTTTCTCCTTAGCTTCTTTACTAAGTGCGTCTAATATTTTTTCTGAGTCTTTAAGGCTTATATGCGGCTTCCACGAAAGATATTTTGTCACTTCTTCAAGCTTTGCGTACTCAAACATATCTTCCGCGTCGTCTACGCTCGCGTCTCTTAAGATTAGTCTTTCTGTCTCTATGTCTTTCAATTAAAACTATCTTCCTTTGTATATATAGTTTATTCGTATGCTTGTTCGTAAATATTGATAATGTCTTCAAGTTTTAGATCCGAGTAGCTTGTCTTGTAAACATCTGTCTTCTTTGCCATGGCTTCGATTGAGTCTCTTGGAATATCTAACTCCTTAAGTGTTGTTGGCGCGCCAATGGATTTGAAGAAGTCTTGAAGCTTTTCAATGGATTTGATTGCGGCTTCGTCGTCTGTCATATTAGATGTATCCATCTTCCAAACGTTTTCTGCCCATCTTCTAAATTTCTTTTCATGTCCCTTGTAAACGTATTTTAGGTAATTTGGATGCATTACTGCAAGTCCCATACCGTGTGAAACGTCGTAGAAGGCAGATAATGTATGTTCAAGTCTGTGGCTTAGCCAGTCTGAGCGCTTGCCAAGTGATGTTAGGCCGTTTATTGCAAGTGTTGACGCCCACATAAGATTTGCTCTTGCTCTGTAGTTTCTTGGGTCTTCTAAAGCTATATAAATGTTTTCGATTACAGTTCTCATAAGTGCTTCACTGATTTCATCAGTAGTATTTTCTTCGTCTGGCATTGAGAAGTACTCTTCCATGATATGGCTGAACATATCTACTGTACCGCTGATTAAGTGATGCTTTGGTAATGAATATGTGTATGTCGGATCAAGGATGGAGAATTTTGGATAACATGGCTCGCCACCAAAACTTAGCTTTTTTTGTTCTTCCCAGTTAGTGATAACGCCGCCGTTATCCATTTCACTGCCTGTTCCAGCCATTGTCAAAACGCTTCCTAATGGAGTTGCATCTAAAACATCGTCTTTGTCAATGAAATATTTCTTCCAGAAATCTTCGTCAGTCTTTGCGCCAGCAGCTATTGCCTTAGAGCAGTCAATAGTTGAGCCGCCGCCAACTGCTAGGATGAAGCCTATGTCGTGATCCTTTACAAGTTTGATACCTTCATAAACTTTCTCAACTCTTGGGTTTGGCATTATATCTGAAAGTTCGTAAACTTCCTTACCTTCAAGCGCTTCCATGACCTTATCGTAGATGCCGTTCTTCTTGATGCTGCCCTTACCATAAGTAAGTAAAACCTTCTTATATGGCTTCATCTCTTCCTTTAGCGCCCTGATCGATCCTTCTCCAAAATGAATTTTAACCGGATTATAAAAATAAAATGCGTCCATCTTTCTTCCTCCCTTTATTTAAATATCTTTGTGAATAGTTTAGCAGTCTCTTCCTCATCTGCGATGAAGTAGGAAGCACCGCTCTCGTACTTGTCTGTGCCTGGTATAGTCTCAATCGTAAGCTTATCTTGCGAATACGATGTAAAGACTTTGGCCAGTTCAAGCATTTCATCTATGCTAATGTTTGTGAGTATATGCTCAAGTCCTGCCTGTATCATGCGTGGCAGCTTTGTCACGTTGTTTGCGCTAAGCGTTTGCTTCATAAGCTCCTGGATAAAGTACTGTTGATGAGTGACTCTGCCGACGTCACCAAGGAATTTGTCGCCTTGACCTTTATTTGACTTTCTAAATCTAAGAAACTCCATCGCGCCCTTGCCATCAATCTTTTGCTTGCCTTTTTTTAGGTGAATGTGTAGTGGCGGCGAGTCTGTCGGGTCATCGTAGTCCATGTCAAATGGCACGTCGATTTCAACCCCGCCTATAATGTCGACTATGGCCTTAACACCTTTGTAGTCAACGGCGATGTAATTAGTGACATCAACGTTAGAAAACTCTCTAAGCGTGTCGATGGCTGCGTATGGACCGTCCTTCGCGAAAGATGCATTGATCTTTCTCATGCCCTCGTGCCCAGCTATCTTGACCTTGGTGTCCCTTGGTATGCTCACTACATTTACTTTACCCGTTTTCTTGTCAATCTTAACAAGCATTATCGTGTCAGATGGGTTTCCTGTAGTAAAATACCTGTCTTCACCAGTTTTGCCATCAAGAGTCGCAAGTTTTTTCTTGATGTAATCAAGACCATGCTCCCCGTCAATACCGAAGAAAGCAAAGACCAACTCGCCCTCAAGCTTCTCCTCAGTCTTTTGATTTATCTTAGTTTCGTCGACTATAACTAGCTTGTTGTCTTTCTTTGACAGCTTTCTGTAATAATATAGTCCGAAGAATAGTATAAAAACTAATAGCGATATTAAAAATATTTTAAAAAACTTAATAAATTTCTGCATCTAAAATTACCTCATCTCCCGCCTTGCTCATGGCCTTGAACTCTCTAATAACAAAGAACATTGCTAGTAGAAAGGCTATGAAGTCTGCGATTGGTGTTGCATAAAGCGCTCCTAGTATGCCAAAGAAACGTGGCAAAACTATAATAAGTGGCAAATAGAAAAGTACTTGTCTTGTTAATGAGACGAATATACCTAAACGCGCCTTGCCGATGGATGTGTAAAAGTTTGCCGTGATCGGTTGAAGTCCGTTAAGCGCCGTCATAATCATAGTTATACGAAGTAGTATGGTAGTAAACTCCATATATAGCTCGTCACCTTTACCAAAGATGTTGACAAAGGCATGTGGCCAAATCTCAACTAATAAGAAGAATATCGTGCTGTAAATGATTGAGACTTTAATCGTTGTTAGATAAGTATCTTTAACACGTCTGTAGATTTTAGCTCCGTAATTGTAGCCGATGATTGGCTGTCCGCCTTGAGCGAGACCTATGTTAAAGCCGATCAAGACGATGTAGAGCTTTGATGCTATGCCGACTGCGGCTAGCGGTATATCGGGTCCGTACTTACTCATCGCGCCGTAGTAAGTCATGACGTTATTCATAACTATCTGAACTACTACCATGGCCAATTGATTGATGCAAGCCGCCGAGCCAAGCTTAAGTATGGCACCTAGCTCCTCTGGATATATCTTAAAATCTTTTTTACGCACCGGATCGTCTTTTAAGAAAAATATATAATAAAGTGCTAGTAAAAAGCTCACAGTTTGTCCGATGAATGTCGCCCATGCAGCGCCTTTGATGCCCATATTTAATGGAACCATAAATATGTAGTCTAAAACAATATTAAGTAGTGCTCCTACTACATTTAGCATCATCGCATACTTCGGCGAGCCATCTGCCCTGATTATATGTGATAGAGCTGTCGAAAATACTATGAACACTATTGCCATGGATGTGATTGAGGCATAGTCATATGCGTATTGGAATATGTTTTCGCTTGCGCCGAATAATTTTAGTAGCGGCTCTAAATATACCATAACCAAGGTAATTTCAAGTCCTGCGAAAAATAAAAGTCCTGTGATGCCTGTCGCGACTATCCTTTCTGCTCTTTCATCCTCGCCTCTACCCTTGTAGATGCTGTAGTTTGACGCGGTTCCTATGCCTAGTAATAGGGCAAGTGCCGTTGATATTGTGGTTATGGGGAAACTGACTGTAGTAGCAGCGTTACCCAAGTGTCCGACGATATTGCCGATAAAGATTTGATCGACTATATTGTATATAGCACTTACCAAGAAGGCTAATATCGATGGAACAGCGTATTTAATTAGTAATTTATATATTGGCTCTCGAACCAATGGATTCATGTATCTATCTTCTGTCATCTTTCGCCTCCTATACAAAGTTGTCGTAGTCTTCGTCGTCATGAAGGAGCTTAAATGCGCCTTCATCGTAATCATATATCTTAAGGCTCAGCCCCTTTATGAGCTCCACCTTATTTGTATCCTTTAAGTCAAGTCCTTCTAGTACAGTCGTTATCACTCTTAGCTTGCTGCCGTGAGTCATAACGAGTACCTTCTTATAATCTTTTTTCACGAGCGCTTCAATAAAGGCCTCGGCGTCTTCACGTGCGTCTCTATATGGGTAGATGCCGCCCTCGTTAAAAAGGTCCGGCCGTGACATAATCAAGTCTTCGCGCTCTGGGTCAGTCGCAACGCTCTCTGCCCAAGTCATGCCTTCGTGGCTAAGCATAGATACTTCTCTAAGCCTTCTGTCTGGCGCTATATCAAGTCCAAGCGCTTCGTTAATAATTTCAGCGCTATCCATAGCCCTCTTTTGATCGGAGGAGTATATGACTTCGATGCCTTCATCTTTTAATCTAGTTCCTAGCTCCTTAGCCTTTACTTTGCCCTCAAGTGTAAGAGGAGAATCAAGTAAGCCTTGAATTCTCCTCTCCTTGTTGTATTTAGTTAATCCGTGCCTTGTAAAATATATTATCATTAATTCATGTGCTCGATAAGAGCCTTCATAGCTACTGGGAATTGTTCTAAGCTTAAGTCGTAGACAACTTTTGCGTAATCTCTGATTTCCTTTTGTGCGTGAGCGTCCATCCTTTGCTTGATAAAGTGCGCAACCGATTGAAGAGATGCAGTCCAGTACCATCTTACATATAAGCCGTAAGCTGGTAGGAAAAGTCTTGCTTGTTCAGAGCAAATGCCGTCTTCCATAGCTTTTTCGTAAAGTCCTTCGCCTTTTTCTATAAGCTCAAGTAAATTTTTAGTGTATTCAGCTCCTAATTCAGTCGCAACCGGATCGCCGCTGCCTTGCTTTTTATTGTCAGGCATGCTTCTCCATTCATTTTCGCTTGGTACATAGAAAACTGGTTCTTCAGTAACATAGCGTCTTGAAGATTCGTTCCAGCCGTTCATTGTGTCGCCAATGCCTTCCATGTGAGATGAGCCAACGATGTACTTCCACCATTGTCTTGCTACCATCAGTGGCGCATACACCTCGAATTGTAGCATCGCATGTCTAAATGGCGATGTGTGATCATTCTTAGCTAAAAAACTAATTAATTTCTCGTCATTTTGATCCAATTCAAAAGATTCTTTTTGATAAGAAACTCTTGCCGCGTTTACTACAGTAAGGTCGCTACCTAAGTGGTTTACAAGCCTTACGTATCCTTTATCTAAAACATTTTTCATCTTTTCCATATCTTAGTCCCTATAGCTCTTTGGGGAATAGTTAGGAGTTTCCTTAGTTATAGTGATATCGTGTGGATGGTTTTCAATTAGTGATGCGCTTGTAATTTGAACGTATTTTGAATTTGTCTTAAGTGTAGGAATGTCCTTACATCCAAGGTAGCCCATACCTGATTTTAAGCCGCCAAGCAATTGATAAATAACTTCTCCAACTTTTCCTTTGTAGTGAACTCTACCTTCAACACCTTCTGGTACGTACTTCTTAGCCTTTGATTGGAAATATCTGTCAGATGAACCAGCTTTCATTGCTGCAAGTGAGCCCATGCCTCTATATTCCTTATATCTTCTGCCTTCGAAGATAACTTCTTCTCCTGGTGATTCGTCAGTACCTGCGAATAAGGATCCCATCATAACAACGTCCGCACCAGCAGCTATCGCCTTAGTGATGTCTCCTGAGTACTTGATACCACCATCAGCAATTATAGGTATGCCAGTTTCTTGAGATGCCTTATAAGCTGCCATGATAGCGCTTACTTGAGGAACACCGATACCAGTAACAACTCTAGTTGTACAGATAGATCCAGGTCCGATACCAACTTTAACACAGTCAGCACCAGCATCCATAAGAGCCTTAGTGCCTTCGTAAGTTGCCACGTTTCCTGCTATGACTTGTAAGTCAGGGAATTCCTTCTTAATGCTTCTAACCGCGTCAAGTACACCCTTTGAGTGACCGTGAGCAGTATCTAGAACGATAACGTCAACCTTTGCTTCGTATAGAGCCTTAACCCTTTCAAGCATGTCCTCAGTAATACCAACAGCCGCTCCGCAAAGAAGTCTGCCTTGTTCGTCCTTAGCTGAGTTAGGGAATTCGATGGATTTTTCTATATCCTTAATAGTGATTAATCCTTTCAAATGGAAGTCGTCATCAACTATAGGAAGCTTTTCAATCTTATGAACCTTCATTTCCTCTAAAGCTTCGTCCATAGATACACCAACCTTGCCAGTTACAAGGTTTTCCTTAGTCATGACATCGTCAATCTTCTTTTCCATATTAGTTTCGAATCTCATGTCCCTGTTAGTGATGATACCAACAAGTTTGCCGTCTTCATCAGTTATAGGCACACCAGAAATCTTGTACTTTTTCATAATAGCTTCAGCGTCAGCAATCTTGTGTTCAGCAGATAAATAGAATGGATCAGTGATTACACCGTGTTCACTTCTTTTTACCCTGTCAACTTCGATAGCTTGATCCTCAATCGACATGTTCTTGTGAATGATACCAATACCGCCTTCTCTCGCCATCGCGATAGCCATCTTTGATTCAGTAACAGTATCCATACCAGCACTCATCATCGGTATGTTTAGCTTGATCTTTTTAGTTAATCTTGTTTCAGTATTAGTTTGTTTTGGCAATATCTCTGAAAAATTTGGTACTAGTAGTATATCGTCAAATGTTAATGCGTCTCCAATAAACTCCATCTTTACACCCCTCTTTTTAATATTAATATCCTAAATATTTTTGTGCTTCGATAGCGCAAGTGCAGCCCTCAGCTACAGCAGTTGCTATCTGTCTTATCTTTTTATCTATAATGTCGCCGCAGGCAAATACACCTGGGATAGATGTCTTAACTCCGTCAGTTTTGATATATGGACCAGCCATTTCAACGCTGTCCTTGATTAATTCAGTGTTTGGCCTTTGACCAATGTAGGCAAATATTAGGAATTCGTCCTCGCCATTCTCAAATAGTTTTTCTTCCTTTTCAGCCGAGTCGTAAATACAAACTTCAGTGATCTTGTCCCTAGTTCCGCTTGCACTCACAATCTTGGAGGATGTCATCGCCTCGATATTGTCAGAGTCTTCAATCTTTTGTCTGAACTCGTCAATCATGCCAAGCTCGTCCCTTTCTTCGACAAGGTAGACCTTTTTCGCAAGCTTCGATAGATATAAAGCTTCCTTAGCCGCTCCATCCGAGCCACCCGCTACGAAGATGATTCTGTCCTCAATCTCCTCATCAAGACCCAAAGCAGAGTGTTCAACCCCGATCTCCTTTTCATTTTCAAGACCTAAATCCTTTGGAGTAGATCCCATCGCAAGTATAACCGCCTTAGCATTGTATGAATTTTGTCTAGTCTTAACCTTTTTTAGCTCATATCTTAAATCAAGCTCGATAACCTCTTCGTACTTTAGCTCGATGTCTGCGTCCGCGATTTGAGCCTCAAGCTTTTCCCTGAACGTTTCGCCCGATTCGTCCTCAGATAAACCCACATAGTGAGTCACGTGCGAAACACTTTTTATAAGACCGCCAACCTCGTCCTTTTCAAGCAAAAGTACATTGAAGCCGCGGCTCTTAGCATATAGAGCAGCAGAGACACCTGCAGGGCCGGCGCCCACTACAATTATATCGTACATTTTATCCTCCTTTGCTTTTTGATTAAAATTATTCTCCTATCATTTTATCATATATTGCGCTTTTTGTAAAGCAGTCAGAGAGATTATTTTGATAATTTTCACTATGCTAATGGCCTTGCCACGACATAGAATTTTACTTATGCTAATCGTCTTGCTACGTTCATTAACTTTGCTTACGCTAATGGTCTTGCTACGTTCGTTAACTTTGCTTAATATAATCGCGGCACTTGTATAGCACTCGGCACTCGTATGGCGCTTGGCACTTATATAGCCACATGCAATAAAAAAGAGGAGCTCATCACTCCTCATCAATCTACTTATATTGTGCTCTTTCGCCACCTATTAGCTTAGGTCTTCTTCTAACAAGTGTTAAGTGTGCCTCACCTATCTCCTTAACGCTGACTCTAACAGGTACTGCAACAGCTTTGATGTGCATACCGATAAATGTATCGCCGATGTCAAGGCCGCCATGTGCCTGAATCCATTCAACCACAACCGGATCAGCTAATTTTTTGTAAGCGATAGTCGCCATCGATCCGCCGGCGTGCATCTTAGGCACAACACTTACTTCTTCTAAGAAATATTTTTCCATGCACTCTCTTGTAGTTACGATTGCTCTATTTAAGTGCTCGCAGCATTGAAAGGCAAGGAAAATCTTGTGTTCTTTTGCAAAATCCATAAAGACGTCAATGAATTCTTTTGCGACATCCATCGACGATGCTTTGCCAATCCTTCCACCAACGACTTCACTTGTTGAGCAGCCCACTACTAGTATCTCGCCTTCTTTTAACATCGCCTCAGCTTGAAATTCGTCAAGTACCTTCTTAAGCGTTTCTTTATATTCTGCCATGTATATCACTCCTTATATCATTTTCTACTTACATTTTATATCAAAGAAGCTTCTTTGTCAATCGCAGAAAAAGGTCCGCATCATATGATGCAGACCTTGTAATATCGGCTCTATGTCAAATATTGGGGAGACTTATTGATTTAAGTCTCTCTTTTTACGTT
>UQDI01000039.1 GCA_900539725.1 uncultured Eubacteriales bacterium
TTACAAGCCGTGTAATAAACGCGGTTATTTTGTCCGGGTTTGTGGGTGCATATCAAAAACCCTCGCCTTTTGCTGTGTATTTATTTTTCGTAATGACTTTTACATGAAATAATTATTATACTGTCACCTTCAATCACATAAATTAATCTGTCTTCATGATTGATTCTTCGTGACCAATATCCTTTAAGTTGATGCCTTAAAGCTTCAGGCTTACCAAGACCTTCAAATGGATGTCTACTTATATCTTTAATAAGATCGTTAATTTTCTTTAAAGTTTGTTTGTCTCGTGTTTGCCAATCTATATAATCTTTAAAGGCATTTTCGTGGAAGAGTACTTTCATTCTAAATCCTTTAATTCTACCAGATGCTCACCATTCTCAACATCTTTTGCTCTTCTTACAAGTTCCTTATATTGCTCTGCGTCACTCATAATATATGAATTTTCAATTAGATTGTTATACTCTTCTAGGCTAATAACTACAACATTTCTGTTGTCTTTTCTAGTTACCAAGACGGTTTCAATATTGTCAACAGCACGGTCACAGTATTCTTTTAAATTATTTCTTAACTCACTATAATTAACAGCTAACATAATATCACCTCTTTGACTATATTGTACCACATCTTGTACAATTTGTCAATATATTTTTAATAGGCTTGATTATAATAAAATCTTTCTTAATTCATCTGCGCTACTTGCCCATGTAACTACGTAATTTTTTGGCTTTGCGCCAAAGTAGATGGCTCTCATGCCGCTTGCTAGTGCACCAAAAACGTCTGAGTCTATGTTGTTACCTATCATTGTGGACTCCTCTGCTCTAACGCCACCCGCCTTCATAGCGCCGAAGAAAAACTTCGTATCGGGTTTACCATAACCAAAGTCGCCCGAAGCGAAGACGTGGTCTACAAGCGTATCAAGGCCAAGTGTTTGCGCCTTTCTGTGCTGCACCTCGCTGATGCCGTCAGTAATTATGCCAATCTTGTGGCCGGCAGCCTTTAAATCCTTTATTAAATCTAGCATGCCGTCAATGGCTTCTGTGTAGTCGAAGCGCCTCTTCAAAAATGCCGCGAAAAATTCTTCTTGAGTCACTTCGCCCAAAATGTCCTTCACATCGCTATAAACCCCATTCTTGAACAGTTCTAGCCTTTCTTCCTCGTATGGCTCCTCCATAAGCATGTAGTCAAGTGGATCGATGCCGATGGTTTCGTTGTAGGCAAAGTCCAAATGCCTTATCATGCGCGAGCGAAGTGCAGTCCTTATGCGGCCTCTGAACTCATCCGCGTCCATATCGATGTGCAAATCCATTTGCGCACGCTCGAAAATTAGTAAATTTGTTTTTGCTGTTTCGAGAATAGTGTCGTCTAAATCAAAGAAAATCATTTATAAATTCCTCCATAATTATAGTTATTATCATCTATATTATAACACAGTTTTGACATAAAATCATTTTAGTGCTAATATTATTATAAGGAGATAATTATGGAAAACTTTTACCCCATCTACATGTACACGCCGATGCCCGAGATGCACAACGTCATGGTGCCCGTGACATCAGGCTGTTCCTACCAAAAGTGCCTCTACTGCGACCTGAATTTTAGGCAGAAATTTCACGTCTTCAAGCTCGCCGAAATCGAGGACTATTTACGTAAGGAGAAAATTAAATACGACAAAATGAGACGCAGCCCCAAGAAATTTACACTGCTTGAGGGTAATCCCTTATGCGTAAAAGCATCTTTCCTTGAAGCTGTATTCGCTCTTATACATAAGTACTTCGAAGTGGGGTATATATCAATGTTTGCGCGTGCGACAGACGTCCTACGTAAGACTGATGAGGAGCTACTTAGGCTCAAAGCCATGGGCATGGATAGGCTGTGTTTGGGGCTTGAGAGCGGTTCGGACGAAGTTTTGAGCTTTCATAAAAAGGGTCACAGCGTGAGTGATAGCATTAGAGCGTGCAAAAAGCTTGAAAGGCTTGGCATCAGCTACTCGGTCTACATCATGCTCGGCCTTGGCGGCAAAGAGATGACCCTGGCTCATAGAAAAGGAACGGCAAAACTATTAAACGAGATCAAGCCATTCGAAATTGTTTTCGTAACTACGGTAATATTCAAGCGTGCGCCGCTTAAGGACCTCGTTCGCGCGAAAGAATTTACAAGACTTGCCATAAAAGACGTTTTAGCTGAGGAGATATATATACTTGAAAGCCTTGAGAATAGTACAGTAATCAAGGCGACGCACAAGACCAATCCCTTGCCACTGCTAGCAAAATTCCCTGAGGGGAAAGAAGATATGCTAAGAAAATTGAAGGAGTATAGGGATAATAATAGTGAGAAGGAACTGAGACGGAATGAGATGAGGAAATGGCAGGTATGGGACAAAGAATAAATAAAACCATATATATTGGATCTAAGCTATTAGCCTTAGATATTAAAAAGAGATAATTGAGCAAATAAAAAATAGCGGACAAATATGTTCGCTATTTTTATGCATTAAATGCTTTATTAACTTATATAGTAAATGATCCTAGCAGCAGCTATTGCCACAGTCACCGTCATTCCTTAATTGCCTCTACCTCCGCAATTAATTTATGAACTTTACTTTCAATCTCCTTGATAGTTTTTATAAACTCTTCATCATTTTTTCCACTAGGATCTTCAAGTCCCCAATCATCTTTTTTAACTGTATAAGGCAGAATTGGGCAAACGACATTACATCCCATTGTAATTAGGTAGTCAATTTCGGGGATATCATTTAGAAGTTTTGGCTTTTGTGTCTCTTCCATATCAAGCCCATAGATTTCTTTGACAAGCCTTACTGCATCTTGGTTAATTTGATCCTTCAATTCTGTCCCTGCAGAATACACCTCTATAGAATCGCATGCGAATTTCTTTGTCAGTGCTTCTGCGATTTGACTTCTACATGAATTGTGAACACAGACAAAAGCAATTTTAGTTTTCTTCATTTTTTCCTACTATATATTATAAAGTTTATCGCCACGAAGGTCTTCTTTTGTCCATTCAACGACGGCTAGTTTTCCTGAACTATGATCTAATATCTTGTTAATCCACTTAACTTCTTCATTTGCTTTAGCAGATAACATCTTGTTACTTGGATTTGCTTTGTAAAGGGATGAATTAACAATCCACCAATTGGTATGAATTGATGCCCTCTTTAGATCTTCTTCCAAGCGATATGCCTCATAAAATGGAGTTGCCTCTGCCAAGCTAACGATTAATACTTCTGTTTCCTCTCCCCTTAATCTAGGTAACAAGTTTTTTACAGATTCAGGTATCTGTCCTTGAGTTCTTTCAACTTCTCTATGATAACTTAAAGTTGAGTCTAAAAGTAACAAGGTATGACCTGTAGGAGCAGTGTCAATAACGACTATTTCATCGTCTGCTTTTTCCACTAGCTCTGCAAAAGCTCTAAATACAGCTATTTCTTGTGTACATGGTGATCTTAAATCTTCTTCAATGTAAGCTATATCATCATCACTCATTGTTTTTCTTGCATTCTCAAGCACTTCTTCTTGATATTTTTTTAATTCTTCTTTTTCATCAATATGACTCATAGCTATTCCACTTGAACTATCTATCATGAATTTTATATGGTCAGCAGGATCTGTTGTAGCTAGGTGCACCTTTTTACCAAGTTTGCTTAACTTAAGAGCAACAGAAGCTGCTATAGTAGTCTTTCCTACGCCGCCCTTGCCCATAGTAAAGATTACTTTTCTATTATTCTTTACAAGATCACTAACGACATCATCTAAATTAAAGAGTTTGCCTTTTACTTCCTCTTTTCCTTCATTTATTTGATCTTTCTTAAGAAGATTTCTTATTGAGTCAATTCCAGTAATGTTATATGATCTTAAGGCAATTGTATAGGTATCAAAATCATGTAAGATATCTGGCATATTTTCAAGTGCTTGCTGTTGTTTCTTATATATACTTTCAGATAGCTCATCATCATAATTTTCTAAGACACCATTAATCACTAATATTTGATTTTTTATTCCAATATCAGATAGCTCCTTTGATGCTCTTTCTACCTCATTAAGTGGTGTTTTATCAGGTCTTGTAACTAATACTAGTGTTGTTAAACTCTCATCTGCTAAATTTTCAACTGCCTGTTTATATATTTCTTTTCTAGACTCTAAGCCGGATAACTGTCCTAAACAGGATGCTCCATGAGTACTTTCACTGATAAAATTAGTCCAAGCAGAAGGAAGCTGTAACATTCTAAGAGTATGACCTGTAGGAGCTGTATCAAATATAATATGATCATAGTCTTTATTGAGCTTAGGATTTGTAATGAAATTAGAAAACTCATTAAAGGCAGCAATCTCTACTGTACAAGATCCAGATAGCTGTTCTTCCATATTCTCAATAACAGAATCAGGCATCTTGCCCCTAAAAGGCCCTACTACACTTTCTTTATAGTTTTGTGCCGCTTCTAGTGGATCTAGATTGATTACCTCTAAATTGTCTACTCCTTTAATAGGTTTTGCTTCGCCGTCTAATTCTGTTTCAAAAACATCTTGAAGATTTGAAGCAGGGTCTGTACTAATAAGTAGCACTTTCTTTCCTTCGTCTGCTAAAGTCACTGCTGTTGCACAAGCTGCAGATGTTTTACCAACACCTCCCTTGCCTGTGAAAAATAGATATTTAGTTAATTTAAGATTTTCAAGATTAAATTCCTTCATAATACCCCCTTCTTAGCAGCAAGAGCCATTACTTCCACAGCAGCCTTGATTTTTTTCTTCTTCTTCACCACAACAAGAATTATTAGCTGAAGAACAACAGCTACTTTGCTTACTACCTTTAAAATAATCTTTAGAAATTTGTAAAAGTTCCATTATTTCTTCATTCTTTGGATATCTGCCTTCTATGACTATCTCGTCGTCTACAAGGATTAGTGGCAAGATATCGACACCATTTTTATCCAAAGCTTCTTTTACCTTCTCATTATTGGCAAATGCCATTGGTTCAACTGATAAATTGTATCTTTCAATAGTGATACCATTTTTCTTCAAAATATTTATTACTGTTGAAATACGTACGAGCTCAGGGTCTACATTAACTCCGCAAACACCTGTATCACAACACATAGCTGGTTCATAAATTGACATTCTTTTCATTATTAACACCCTTTCTTAAATTTTTTTGATATGAAAAATCTTTTTACCTAAGATATCAAAATTCTTCTTGATAATCTTCTCATCTTATATTATTATAATTAATCTTATGTTTTACCCCAATATATCTTTATATATTAGCCTTAGCTTTTGCCTTATTAGCTATCTTAACTAATGAAAGCATGACAGGCACTTCGGTAAGCACTCCTACAGTCGTAGCAAGCGCAGCTCCACTATTTGTTCCAAACAAAGCTATCGAAACTGCTAGGGCAAGTTCAAAAAAGTTTGATGCACCTATCATGCCAGCAGGGCAGGCAATATCAAAAGGTAGTTTTAGTAATTTACTTACTCCAAATGCAAGGAAAAATATTAGATAAGTTTGTATTATTAGTGGCACCGCTATCAATATGATGTGAAGCGGATTATTGATGATAACCTCTGCCTGAGAGCTAAATATTAGTACAAGAGTTAACAATAGGCCGATGCTTGTTGCATTATCAAATTTGTGTAGAAAATTATTTTCTAAATACTCTTTACCTTTCTTTTTAGTAACTACTACTCTAGTAAGTACACCTGCAACTAGTGGCACTACTACAAAAAGAAAGATACTTATAAACAATGTGCTGTATGGAACAACTACATTTGAAACGCCTAGCAAAAATTTTACTATCGGCACAAAAGCTAACAAGATGATAAGGTCGTTTGTCGCTACTTGTACAACAGTATATGCTGGGTTACCATCAGTTAGAGTGCTCCAAACAAAAACCATAGCGGTACAAGGAGCTGCTCCAAGAAGTACCATACCAGCCAAATACTCTGTCGCTAGCTGCGTGCTAATAAATGATTTAAATATTACAAACATAAATAAGTAAGCCAGTGCAAACATTGTAAATGGCTTAATTAGCCAGTTTGTTATCCATGTTATAAATAACCCTTTAGGATTTTTCCCTACTTCTTTTATACTTTGAAAGTCTACTTTTATCATCATTGGATATATCATAACCCAAATCAAAATAGCTATCGGAACAGAAATACCTGCGATAGATAGTTTATTCAGGAGCTGTGGAATTGCAGGGATAAATTTACCAAGCAAAGTTCCAAAAACCATGCATATCAATACCCATAGCGATAAATTCTTTTGAAAAGATCCTATTGCTTTATTATTTGTTTTTTTCATATTGTCTCCTTTAAATTTAATTATTTTAGCGCATTTTGCCATATCAGATGCGTTCACTTCCGCGCGAAAAGCGCGCATCCATTAGCATTTATTAGCTTAATACATTCAAAAACTTATATAGATATATTAGTAATCAAGCTTCTCCTCGCTGTGACAGATGCAATCAGGCTTGTCACTAAAGATGTACTCAAGCTGCTCAAGGAAGTGCTCAAGCGCCTTTTTGTTCAGCGTGTAGTAAGTGTTCTTGCCCTCGCGTCGGCTCTTGACAAGCTTTGCCTCCTCAAGCTTTTTCATGTCACTCGACAAAGTCGGCTGAGTGATGTCAAACTTTTCAAGAATCTCACAAGCGCATAGCTCGCCGCAAGATAGCATGTCAACAATCTTTAGCCTCTTTTGATCCGATATCGCCTTAAGCTTTTTAGAAATAGATTCATAAATATTTTCAACCATATCTTTCACTCCTTTCTTCTCTCTAAATCAATACTAACATACATATAGAAAAAAGTCAATATGTTTTCGCAAAATATATAGAATTTTTTCTATATATGTGCTCCAAAGAGGAGAATTTACACACGCATTAAATTTCTTTATAATAGATGGGCTTGGTATAGATATTATTTATAGCAATAGCTAAGAATTGTATTTAATCCATTTTCATGGTACAATTGTTTATAGAAAATCTATTAGGAGATAAAAAATGAAGAAGAAATTAATCATTTTACTAGCATTTATCATGCTCTTTAGCGTTGATGCTAAGGCATTTTTCGGGGACTATGGTGATGTTAAAGACGTAATCGCAAGTAAGAGCGTGCAAAAAATGCGTGTCGATGGCAAGCCCATAAACATAGACGGCTACAACATCAAAGGCAATAACTACTACAAGCTGCGCGACATTGCCGTGATTCTTAGTGAGACTGAGAAGGCTTTCGACGTTGACTACAATCACGAGGACGATCAAGTGATCATAATGAGGAACAAGCCGTACAGCATGGCTGGCAGCGGTCTTTCAAGGATTACTAAGGCTAAGGCGAAGGGCAAGCTTAAGCTCGCGGGCTTTTATTTGGACGAGGAAGAGCTAAGAATTTCAAGTGTTAATATACTTGGCAGCAATTACTTAAAACTTCGTGATCTAGCGTCTTTCATCGGTTTTTCTGTGGAGTATAACGCTAAGAATGATGAAATACTTATCTACACTAAGGACCATGAAGCTCCAGATCTAGGCCAAGACAGTGACTTTGACGACGCTAGCGCTCTTGGACCAGTTACTCTTGACGATATAAGGGCGCTAAATGATACTATATCTGGTGACTACAAGCTTGAGATTGAGGAAGGAGCTGGACTTAAGTTTTATACGACTATAGATGGAAAGAGAGAAAGATTTTACTTAGGTGATTACTACGCTAATTTCGCTCACAATAGCTTAAAAGGCGCTCCTGTTGAAGAAAATTTTGCTAATGCAAATTATTTTTCAAGAGCATATGCGATTTTCGTAAAAGATTTACGTGCAAAAATCGACAGAGCGGGTGGAAGCAATTTGAAGGCGGCTTTACCAGTATATAACTACGTTTTCTTCCTAAAACCTGATGGAAGTCAAGGCTCGCAAATGCCTGAAAACCTAGATACAATAAAGACGACTATTTACTCATATAAATTACTAAATGCTTTAAGCGCAAAGACTTCTTTGGGTGAGGACGTTCCGCTACAGTTTGCGGATTATAATGCTATAGGAGTGCCATATCCAGAGCTTCAAAAAAGCAGAGCTCGTAATAAAGTTCATTACGCTTATGATTATGACTATAATAATATTGAATTGGGAAAGGCTAATCCGTTTTTTGTGAATAGTAGTGGCGAAAAATACCCTATTTATAATGCATATACTTCTGAATTTATAGATGCATCTCACGATGACAATGTTTTTGTGATAGAGTATAGTATGAGCGGCATTAAAGGCAAGATACTTGTTTACTTACTAAATCAATAGTTTTTTAGGCTGTATAATATCTATTGGGGAGTAAAACCTCAATAGATATTTTTTTGATAAAA
>UQDI01000040.1 GCA_900539725.1 uncultured Eubacteriales bacterium
ATTTAATAGAAATAAGCAAACCCAGGAAAAAATTCCTGGGTTTGTCTTCAGTCTGAGGCCTAGATTAAATCTAGGCCTCTTAAATGAAATACTTGCAAAGACATTGCGTCATTGACATGAAAAAGAGCTCCAAAATAGGAGCTCAATATAAACTATTTAATTACTCTTCTTGCTGCAACAAACTTATCTAAGTAGTATCCAGAATTAATATCGGATATTACAACGCTCATCATCTTTCCGCTTGATGCGTGAACCATCTTACCGTCGCCTATATATAGACCTGCGTGTGATATGCCTTTGCCGTAAGTGTTGAATAAAAGTATATCGCCTGGTAATAGGTTTTCTTTTTCAATAGGCACTCCACATGAAACAAGTGCTGATGATGATCTTGAAACATTTATGTTCAAAACGTTCTTATAGCAATAGTAAACTAAGCCCGAACAGTCAAAACTGTCTGGACCAGCTGTTGCGTATACGTATGGCTTGCCTATTTGCGCTTTGGCAAATTCTACAAGGCCCATAACATCTTTGCGTCCAGCGTAAGCTGATCTATCTACGCTTTCTGCTTCTTCTATTATTTCTACTAAGGAAATGTCATTCTTATGTGCTAGGAATGTGTTAGTGCCATCACTTAATGTGTATGTCTTACCATCATAGCTAAGTATATTAACCTTATCATTCTTCTTTAGTGCAAGTGTTTTATCTCCAGACTTAAGTGTCTTGTTTACCTTTGAGTATGCTTCTGTAGTAGCCGCTTCTTTAATATTTTCCAAGTCTTTAATCTCTACAAAACCAACTCTCATCTTTGAGTCTGAAAATATAGATCCATCTGTACCAGTATGTAGAAGCTCGACAATTTCTCCAGGCATTAGGTAATCAAAAGGAGCTACTCCTTGTGAAGCTGATATGCCTGTGAATGAAACTACTCTATACTTATTAGTATCTTTTTGTGTCACAATAAGTGCATCCTTTGCAAGCTTAACAGCCTTGCCACTTTTACTAACTGTATATGAGTCATTATCTTCATTTATTATGTTAACAATTTCTTTATCGTCAAATTTTACATTGTCTTTGCTAACGAAAGGTTTAACCATAACGCCGTAGTCTTTAAATCCGATCAGTGATATTAGGAATAAAGAAACTAGCAGGACGCATGATCTGTGATTTGAATTCTTCATTTGCATTACCTCCCTTAGGTACTAGTTATTTTATAATAAAACGCAAAAAAAATCAAGGGTTTTATAAAAATTCCCTTGATTCTTGAATAAATTTTTCTATTTTTTCCTATTTTTCATACTTTAGTAGTATGTTATTTTTCTTCTTTCTTAATTATTTCTTTATTATCAATTTCTTTTCTGATTCTAGACATAAAGTCTTCTAGTGACACTTTCCCTTGGTCGCCCAGATCCCTATGTCTAATAGTAACTGTCTTTGTACTTGCTTCTTCTTCACCTATTATTAGCATGTACTCAACTTTTTCTACTTGTGCTTCTCTTATCTTCTTGCCAATCTTTTCATTTCTATCGTCAAGAACGGCTCTATATCCATTTGCTTTTAGCTCGTCGTAAACTGATTTTGCGTAGTCATTGAACTTTTCTGATATTGATAATATCTTCACTTGAACTGGTGCAAGCCATAGTGGGAACTTACCGATAAATTTTTCGATAAGTGCTCCTAAGAATCTTTCTAATGAGCCAAATAAAGCTCTGTGAAGCATAACTGGTCTCTTCTTTTCGCCGTTTTCATCGATATATGTTAAGTCGAAGTTAATTGGCATTTGGAAATCTAGTTGTATAGTTCCGCATTGCCAAGTTCTTCCTATAGCGTCCTCTAAGTGGAAGTCAATCTTTGGTCCGTAGAAAGCGCCGTCGCCTTCATTTATAGTGTATTCAATGCCTCTCTTTTCAAGTGCTGACTTAAGTGCCGCTTCAGCTATATTCCAAGTTTCTATCTCGCCCATGAAGTCATCAGGTCTTGTAGATAGTTCTACTGCGTATTTAAAGCCGAATGTGCTGTATAAGTAATCAGCTAAGTCTATCATTTTAAATACTTCGTCTTCAACTTGTGATGGCAAGCAATATACGTGAGCATCATCTTGAGTAAATGTTCTTACTCTGAATAGTCCATGTAATGTACCTGAAAGCTCGTGTCTGTGTACTTGACCAAACTCTGATAACCTAATTGGAAGCTCTTTGTATGAGTGTTGGCTATTTGCATAAACTATAGTTGAGCCTGGGCAGTTCATTGGCTTAATCGCATAATCTTGATCATCTATCTTAGTGAAGTACATATTTTCTTTGTAGTGATCCCAGTGACCGCTTCTGTGCCATAGGTCTTCGTTTAAAATGATAGGTGTAAGGATTTCACCGTAACCATTCTTAGCTAAAACGTCTCTCCACCAAGAAAGAAGCTCGTTTCTAACAACCATTCCATTTGGATGGAAGAATGGGAAGCCTGGTCCTTCGTCATGCATGCTAAATAAATCCATCTCCTTACCAATCTTTCTGTGGTCTCTAAGCTTTGCTTCTTCAAGTCTTGCTAGGTGTTCGTCAAGCATCTTCTTCTTAGGGAAGGATACAGCATAAATTCTTTGAAGCATTTCGTTGTG
Organism: uncultured Eubacteriales bacterium; assembly: GCA_900539725.1. Classification (GTDB taxonomy): domain Bacteria; phylum Bacillota; class Clostridia; order Tissierellales; family Peptoniphilaceae; genus Fenollaria. Next base: position 2,609 of record UQDI01000040.1, read on the forward strand.
TTCGTCGCCTCTCCAATATGCACCTGCTATTGAAAGTAGTTTGAAGGCTTTAATCTTTGAGATGTCATATAGGTGTGGTCCCTTACATAAGTCAACGAAGTCACCTAGTTTGTAGAATGATATGTGAGCATCTTCTGGAAGATCTTCAATTAATTCAACTTTATATTTTTCGCCAAGTTTCTTGAAGTGCTCAATTGCTTCATTTCTAGGCATTTCATATCTTTCAAGAACGCCGCCTTCTTTAACTATGGCAGTCATTTCCTTTTCTATCTTTTCAAAATCTTCAGGAACAAATCTATGTTCTGTATCGAAGTCGTAGTAGAAACCATCGTCAATAGATGGACCGATGGCGAACTTAACGTCCTTGTATAATCTTTGTATTGCGTAAGCCATAAGGTGGGCTGATGTATGCCAGAATATAGCCTTGCCTTCCTTGTCTTCAAACTTAACGAATTTTACTTTACTATCTTCTTCAACTGTCTCTTGTAGACCCATAGTTGTGCCATTGACAACTGCTCCTAAAACATCTCTTAATAATACTTCTGATATGTCCTTACACACATCATAAAGCTTAATTCCCTTGTCATACTCTCTTTTAGAGTCATCAGGTAGTGTTACAATAATCTTTGACATTTTTACCTCCTATAATATCTTCATGGTGAAATAAAAAAAGCCCACCATCCCTCAAGGGACGATGAGACCGTGGTTCCACCCTAATTACTTCTTTCTAGAGCTATAACGTGCTCCACTCCGTGATTCCTTTCGGATCCGATTCAAGGTTAGTCTTCATATAAGTGCTTATAGGAAAATCACAGCCAGCATTCCCTCTCTTGATAAGCTTAAGTATAATACTCTTCCTCTCATTATCTTTAAATATTAATTTATTATATACTATCACAAAGACTTTGCTTTGTCAAGAATTTTTTGGCGCATCTAAAAGGGGTCGAACCTTTGGCCTGCCGATCCGGAGTCGGCCGCTCTATCCACTGAGCTATAGATGCTGGTAGTTTTTAATCACCTTTATGCTAATGGCAGTGCGAGATTATATCAAAGGATTAGTAAATAAATTTATGTATAAAAAAAAAGAAGTGCGAACACTTCTTTTGGTGCGGGAAAGAGGACTTGAACCCCCACGTCGTTGACACTAGATCCTAAGTCTAGCGCGTCTGCCAATTCCGCCACTCCCGCATGTTGGTGATCCATCCGCGACTCGAACGCGGGACACCCTGATTAAAAGTCAGGTGCTCTGGCCGGCTGAGCTAATGGACCAAATTTTTAAAAAAATTATGGGGTGGATAATGAGATTCGAACTCATGACCTCCAGAGCCACAATCTGGCGCCCTAACCAACTAGGCTATACCCACCATATCTCTGGAATTAAGATCACTTACTATCTTCGGCCAAAGTAGTTAGCTCTCTTAACAACTACTTTGCTATTATAACAAATAAAAGAAAGCTTGTCAAGACTTTTTTAAAATTTTCTTAACTTTTCTTTAATTTCTTTTATTTAGGTCTTAGTAAGTGCCTAATCTCATCAAGCACTCGTTAATTATACATCTATTACGTCTCTTTGTCAATAGTTTTTTTAAAAATTCTTTACTTTTTTTTAATTTCAAAACGTCCTAGGTTTTTTTGATTATATAAGAATAGTATTAGCGCTGATAAAAGTATCAGTCCTATACCTAAAAACTCTATAGGAATAATCTTATCTCCGAAGATTATAAAACCTAGTATGGCTGAGAATATAACTGAAGTGTAGTTATATATACTTACCTCGCCTGCTGGTGCATATAGATAGGCAATTGTTAGTAAATATTGACCTAAGCCTCCAAACACGCCTATTAGAACTAACCATAACCAATCAATTGGAAGTGGGTTCTTATATGTTAGTACTAGTGGTACAATTAAGCAAGCACATGTAACTGCGCCAAAAGCAAGCATAATTCTATATGGGTTCTCAGTTTTTCCAAGCGAGCCTATTATAGTATATGCTCCTGCTGCGAAAATTGCTGAGAATATGCCTGATAGTGCTGGAATTAGATTGTAATTACCCGATGGATTTGTTACTAAGTAGGCTCCAATAAAAGCAACGACTAGAGACATGATATGAAATCTTGTTAATTTTTCATTTAAGAATATCGCCGCAAATATCATTACAAAGAAAGGTGAACTCTTTTGTAAAATAGCTGCATTTGCTGTTGGCAAATTCTTTGTCGCATAAAAATACATAACTGCACCGAATAAACCTAAAAAGCCTCTAAAAAATAGAGCAACTCTATGTTCTTTTACAGGAACTAGACTTTCTCCATGTTTTTTAAGCATTACAATGCTAAATATTGACAATAAGAAATTTCTAAAAACAACTTGTAAAAATATGCTTACACCTTCTGATGTAAGTTTAACAGCTATCTGCATTAGTGAAAATGCTAATGCAGAAGCTATCATACATAATATACCCTTGGTTTTATCTTTCATTATTTAAATACAACCTCCATTATTTCTTTATCTAAGTCTAGGCTGCCGTCTTCTTTAAGCTTCATGCTGAAGTCCTTAGTATTGTCACCATTCTTAATAGTGAAAACAAATTTTTCAAGATCCGCATCTGATATAGCTAGCTTAAGTCCAAACTTCTTACCTAATGTAAATGATTCGCCATCTCCCTCAGAGTCCTTTTCCTTGATTATTAAATCAGTCTTGTCTTCCTTAGGTATGATTAAATATTCTTTTGCATCGTCATTTTCACTAAGAAGTAGTTCTTTTACATTGTATGCAGCGAATAAATCTTCTTTATCGTTGTTATTAGTGATGTTTGCTATAGCAAGTAACTCGCCATCTTTAAAGTCATCAAAGTACTTGATATTAACTTTATCCTTCATATCGCCACTTTCTTCATTTGTTTCTTCTTCAGCTTTCTTATCGTCAGCTGTATCTTTTTCTTCAGTTTCTTCTGTGCTAGCAGTTTCATTCTTCTTATCAGCGTCTTTGCTAGCAGGTGCTGAGCAAGCCACGCTTAATAGTGAAAGTGCTAGTAGTAGTGCAATTAGTATCTTTTTCATAATAACCTCCATAAATTGATATCAATAAATATTATACACTTGATGATTGCAATTGTCAACACGTGATATAAGCTATAGCTGCTATAAAAAACTGCCGAGCCATTGCTCAGCAGTTAATATATAGTTAAATTAATCTAAGTACTGTTACTAGTACTTCTTGTCTAGTCATGTTCTTCTTTGGATTAAATCTTTGCTTGTTATCGCCAAGAAGCAGACCCTTCTTAACAACGCTATCGATTGAAGCAAGAGCCCATTCGCTCGCGTCATTATAAGTAAGTTTATTCTCAAACTTATCCTCAAACTTAATCACGTTCGTAAGCTTATCCAAAATCACGGCTACTTCTTCCCTCGTAATCTTTCTGTCTGGACCAAATGTTTTCGCCTCGTTGTATGTCAGTAGCTTTAATTTATATGCCTTCTTCACGGCAATGGACGACGTATCGCTCACTACTTCATTCTCATAGTCTTTGATGGTCTTCTTATACTCTATGGCCTTGATTAGTGCCTCAACAAATTCTAGTCTGCTAGTAGCCGCCTTCATGTCCTCTCTCATGGACTCAGTTACTAGTCCAAGACTATCTGCCTTGTGTATGAAGTCAACTGCCCATGCATCATAGTTCTTCGCGTTAAGCGTGTGCTTGAATACAATCACATTTGAAAAATCTCCCTTAACCGCGTTTACTATAGGTCTAAGCCTAATCTCAAAGCTTTGTGAAAACTTTATATCATCTTTAAATTTGTGCTCGTACTTACGAGTTTTTTCGTTATAATTTAGAGTGATGAGATTGTCAAAGTCTTCGCTAAGCCATTTGCCCGCGTCTTTCTTGTAATCAAGCTCTAAGCTTAGATAAGGCTCAGTGCTATCGACTTCAATCTCGATTTTATTATCTTCAAATTTTGCTGCTTTTATGTTTATAGTTTTGCTAGCATCCTCTGCCATTAACTTAGGCGAAACTAAAGATATTAGCATGGCTGCCAGAATTATAATTATCGTCTTTCTCATTAAAATATTGCTATAGGGTTACTTGCTATATACATTCTCAAAAAGTAAATCAATAGTAAGTGAACTGGGTAGAATGCATAGAAGAAGTATTTAAGACCCTTCCCCCTTTCTCCGTTGTATAAGTACATTAGTGCGAAGGCTGTCATTTGATAGTAAAAGCCGTAGAAGTAGCGTGTTGACATGCCGACCATTAAGTTTTGGAACTTATTAAATCTAACAAAGTACATAAGTATAATTAGCATAACGCCAAACATGTCATAGTCAGTCCTTAAGTACTTCGCTGCGAATATACAAGCGATAGTGCCAATTATTCTTATTAGCGGCTGATTAGCAAACTTTTCTATGATGATAAGTGCTGCCAAGCCTAAAAATAAGGTGAAGAATACATTTTGATAGTTTGGATCAAAGACTGTATTTGAACTCACTAGGTCAAATGGCACTTCTGATATAAATGCAAAGATGAGTAGTCTTAGCGCGTACTTCATTCTGTTTCTTGTATGCATAAAGCCCTGTACTATAAAGAAACAGAATAATGGAAAGGCAATCCTGCCGATGACTATCCTGCCAAAAAACTCTAATTTTTCCATCATCGCGCTTGTTACGTAAGAGCCGCCAATGGTGATGTTTGATGCGCTAATTATATTTTGATACAAGCCTACTTCAAATATGCCGTAAACTAAGTGGTCAACAAGCATTGACAGTATTGCGATAAACTTAAGCTGTGTTTGATTAAGTCCCCAAGGTTTTTTCTTTTCTAATAGATTTGATTGTATATCCATTTTATACTCCAAAATTTATTTTATTGATGATAGGAAAGCCATCTATAACTTCAATTTCACATATCCTAGCGTTTTCTATCTTAAAATTGTAATAAGCTTCTACTTTGTCAACCGCTATCGAAAGCATAGTTCTGATAAAGCCTTCGTGTGAGATGACAACTATGTCTTCACCAAGTTTGACCTTCTCTTCGTAAAATTCTTTCGTACGCTCCCTTAAATCTGTAAATGATTCGCCGCCAGGAAACTTAAATGTGAATGGCTCTTCAAAGCGCTTCTTTGTTTCTTCTGGATATATTCTTTCTAGCTCTTCGAAGGAATGTCCTTGAAACTCGCCTAAATCTATCTCCCTAACTCTCTCATCTACTTCATATGACTTAACGCCTAATAGATCAGCTGTCTCTTGCGCTCTAAATAAATTTGATACGATAACTTTTTTATCATTAATGTCAGCGTACTCGTCTCTTAAAGTCTTGACCTGAGCCTTGCCATTCGCCGATAGCTTCGTATCGACCCTTGACGTTATCATATTTAAATTGTCTTCAGACTCCCCATGCCTTATTAAATAAAATTTCATTTTGCCCCCTATAATCTAATATTTATATACCGCTAAAATTAACCTTTGTAAAATGCACATTCTTATAAGACTATTATAAGACATTTCCTGTTTAAAATCAACAAAATTCTTTTCAACTAGTAACGGGCTAGTAACAAATTTATAGTAAAAATCTTACGATATAATCAACAAAAAAGAGGCACTATAAAAAATAGTGCCTCACAGACTGAAGACAAACCCAGGAATTTTTTCCTGGGTTTGCTTATTTCTATTAAAT
>UQDI01000041.1 GCA_900539725.1 uncultured Eubacteriales bacterium
ATCCATGAATGTAAACTAAATATTAATGTGTCCAGTTTTTTGGGTACACATCATTCACGGCAGCCTTTTTCTTATCTCTTCCATTTATCCCTTATCTATTTAACGTCTTCCAATAATATCTTTTCCAATTTTAGTGGTTCTACGTACTCGTCTCCTTTATAAGCACGCATGTTGCCGCCTGATATTTCATCTATCAAAGCGACTTTACCATCGACCATGCCGAACTCGAATTTTATGTCGTATAGCTCAAGGTCTTTCTTTGCAAGTTCATCTTTTACGAACTCGCCGATGTTTTTAGCAAGGCCAACTAGTTCGTCGTATTCAGCTCCTGTCATGATGCCTAGCATTTCTAGTGCGTCTTTTGTAATTAGTGGGTCGTTTCTGTCGTCGTCTTTTAGTGTGATTTCAACGTAGGCTGGTAGCTTCATGCCGCTTTCTGCGTATTGGCCGTAGCGTCTAATGAATGAGCCAACTGCTCTGTATCTTACGATGACTTCTACGCCGTTACCGAAAACTTTTGCTTTTCTAACTACTGCTTCGTTTTTCTCTGGATCTGCTGAAACGAAGTGTGTATTTAGTCCTTTTGCATTTAGTTTTTCATAGAAGAACTTTGTTAGTAGGCATGCGCTGTGTCCTGCACCTTCCATTGTCAAGCCGACTTGGTTTTGGCCTGGGTCGAACACGCCGTCTTTGCCTGTTACGTCGTCTTTAAATTTTAATAATACTTCTTTGTCGTTTAGTTCGTAAACGTCTTTTGTTTTTCCTTGGTATAACTTTTTCAAAACTATTCCCCCAATCTATGTTTATTATACTCCATTTATTTTTAAATGTAAAGCTATTGCATCCATTTTTCACCATGTTTATGGTTTTGCCACTTCGTTAATTTTGCATCTTAGATGATTTTACATGCGTTTTACAAATATTTTACTCTATATTAATGGTTTTGGTGGTATAATTATAATGAATAATAGTGTAGGAGGTAATTATGGATACTGTTATAGAGGTAAGGGGTCTTGTGAAGAAGTACAAGGAGCTCACTGCTGTTGATAATTTGGATTTGGACGTGAAGAAGGGCGAGATCTTGGGTCTACTTGGGCCCAATGGTAGTGGTAAGTCGACGACTATAAATTGCATTTTGTCTCTTCTTAAGAAGGATGCGGGCACGGTAAAGATATTTGGTGAGCTTATGTCGCCTGATGCTTATGACATTAAAAGAAGGATTGGTGTTGTTTTTCAAGACGTTGGCGTTTATGACGAACTAAGTGTTTACGAGAACATCGACTACTTCTGCGGTCTATACATAAGTGATAAGGCTAAGAGGAAGGAGCTTGTTGAAAGGGCTCTGGACCTTGTTAGCTTAAATGATTTTGTTAAATTTAAACCGAAAAAATTATCTGGTGGTCTACTAAGAAGGCTTAATATTGCATGTGGTATTGCTCACAGACCTGAGATTATCATTCTTGACGAGCCGACTGTTGCTGTTGACCCTCAATCAAGAAACAATATCTTGGAAGGGATCAAAAAGCTTAACGATGAGGGCTCGACCATCATTTACACTTCGCACTATATGGACGAGGTTGACTTTTTATGTGATGATATAGTCATAATTGATAAAGGCAAGGTCATTGCAAAGGGCGCTTCTGAAGAGCTTAAGGACATGATCACTATGAATGAAAAGATATCTTTTACTTCGAAAAATCTTAGTGATGATGTAATTGATAAGATCAAGGCGTTTGAGCACTTAATTAGCTATGAGAACAAGGACGGCTCTGTCAAGCTTAGCTTTGCCCATGGCGATGGCTACTTAATGAATTTAATCAAGCTTCTTGATGACAATGGTATTCGTTACAGCTCTTTAAACGTTGAAAAGCCTAGTCTTAACGACGTCTTCTTGGAGTTAACTGGCAAGGATTTGAGGGATTAGTATGTTTTTGCATTCATTTAAAAATACATTCAAGTACCTTCTAAGGCAGAGGGACATGCTCTTTTGGGCGCTAGTCTTTCCCATAGTCCTAGGGATATTCTTCAAGCTTGCCTTTGGCGGCATTAGTGATAACTGGAAGTTCAAGACCATAGACGTGGCGGTGAACGAGAGCCTTATGGAGGATGAGAACTTTAGCAGTTTTATGAAGGAAATGGAGGACGAAGGCTACTTCAAAGTGACTCGTGCAAAGGACAAGGATGTTTTGGACGAAAAAGATGCTCCTAAGGCCTATATCGAGTCAATGGACAAGATTTATACTAAGGGCTCTGGCATATCTGAGACTATAGTTGAGACGATCATGAATGTGTATTCACAAAAGTCTTCGATGATATCTAGGATCATGCAGAAGGATCCGACTACTGATTTAAGCAAAATTTTGGATGTGGATAATCATATAAAAGATCTTTCTAGAAAAAATATGGATCCAGTCAATGCGTTTTTCTACACGCTTCTTGGTATGACGACTATATACGGCTACATGTGGGGCATGTCTGTAATTTACCAATACGAAGCAAATCTTTCGGTTAACGCTAAAAGGAATGCAATATCGCCTGTTAAAAAGAGTGTAAGCCTTGGAGCAGCGGTGCTTGCGAGCTGGATTATTAATTTTGCAATAACTTTATTTTTCATATTTTATCTAAAAAAGGGTTTAGGAGTAGGATTTGGTGACAGAGCTCTTCCGCTTGTAGCTTTGTCGGCGCTATCGTCACTAACGGGCGTTGCTTTTGGCATTTTGCTAGGCGTATCAAATAAGGCAACGATCGACACTAAGATAGGTCTGGGTATCGCCATCACCATGACGATGTCGTTTTTGGCAGGTATGATGAAGAGCGATATGAAGGTAATCATAGCTGAGAAGGCGCCTATCATCAACAAGATCAATCCTGTTGCCATCGTGACTGATGCAGTCTACTCGCTGTATTACTACGATTCGATGGATAGGTTTATGCAAAATATGATTTACTTAGGCATCGTTACCGCTATTTTCATTATAGTATCGCTATGTTTCATGAGGGGTAAGGAATATGAAAGTCTTTAAAAATTATTTCAAAATAGTATGGGCACACAGGACAGCCATAATTCTATATACAGTTATATTTGCGGCTTTACTTGTATTTTCAACAAAAAGTGAGAACAAAGAGGTTTATAAGAGCGTCGGGGTTGATATATACTTAAACGATAAGGCAGGGACGGAGCTTTCGAAGGCGCTCAGCCGTTACTTAGCAAAAAACGACAAGATCGTGGATATGGATGAGTCTTTGGTAGAGGATAAATTGTTCTACGAGGTCATAAGCGCGGCACTTGAGATACCTGAGGACTTTGACAATTCGAGGGAAGTTTTATATAGGTCGGCGCCTAACGATATCTACGCGATGAATGTTAAAGAGAAGGTCAATATCTACTTAAGCCAAGTGGCTGCTTACGAAAAGGCCGGCTTTGATCTAAGTGATGCGATTAAGTATAGTGACGAGGACTTAGAAAAGAAATTTGATATAGCCATCAAAGGTGGAAGCGCTGTTAAAACTGACGAAGACGCGAGATTTTTCTTTAACTTCCTAAACTATCTACTTCTTTCGCAAATAATACTCATCGTCTCAATCATTGTCAAAGTTTACAAGAGAAAGAAGATTGCCATGAGAAATTTGGCCTCGCCTGTGCCAAGTAAAAAGATGAATCTATATCTAACGCTTGGGCACATCGCAAACGCACTAATCGTGTGGTTTTTGTATATGCTTTTGTATGTGATTTTGTATAAGTATGATTTTTCAAAATTACATGTAAACCTAATGATGCTGAACTCACTTGTCTTTACTACTGCTATAGTGCCTATGGCGCTGATGATATCAAGCCTAATTAAGAACGACAACGCCGTTGGAGGCGTAACGAATGTAGTTTCACTCGGCTCGTCATTTTTGTGCGGTGCCTTTGTTCCGCAAGAGTTTTTAGGCGAAACAGCTTTAAAGATAGGAAAGATATTCCCGAGCTACTATTATATACAGAATAACGACGTTTTAGCCTCAAATCCAAGCTTTGACGCAATAAAAACGAATTTACTTATTATGCTTGGATTTGCAGCCTTGTTTATAGTTGTGACAGTATTAACAAAGCCAAAAACAAATGACAATGTAAATTAATATTGAAAATATTTTTATTACAGCGTTCACTTTAATTAAGTGGACGCTATTATTTTGTGGTATAATTATCTTGTTGGGGATGATTTTATGAAATTAATAGAAATAAACGAAAGCTATTTATCACAAATAAAGGCTCTTTACGAAGAATCTGGCTGGACTGCTTATTTAGCTGATGATGAAAAGCTTAGTAGGGCGATAAAAAATTCTTTATTAACGCTTGGATATATGGATGAAGGCGAGCTCCTAGGCTTTGTAAGATGCGTGGGAGACGCTGAGCACGTAGTCTTGGTGCAAGACCTAATCGTTAAAAAAGATTACAGGCGCAAGGGCCTAGCGAAAAAACTTATGAATGAAGTTTTTGAAAAATATAAGGACGTTCGCTGGATACAAGTTAATACCGATGGTGAAGATGAAGTAGCAAATGCTTTTTACAAGGCTATCGGCATGAAAGAGATAAGTGAAGCGGGCGTAGTGAGCTTTTTTAAATAGGTGGCAAAATGATAATTATAGAAATTTTATACTTTTTAATAATATTTTCAATTAAAGGAGGCTCTAGTCCAGACTCTATGCTATTTTTTACTACACCATTGATTGTTTTTACACTCTTTGGTCTAGCAGAATTTATTGTGTGGGCAAATAAAAAATTTGATAAGAACAGCAAATCAAGCAAAATAAAATTGGTTTTTTATCTTTCAGCGACCATGCTTATGATATATATAAATGTAACATTAGTCGCAATGAGCTTAAACCTAGGGACTTAGATGAACACAAAAGGAAGGAGCGGACAAATTGTCCGCTCCTTTCGTATGCGTAAAATTATTGATACATTGACTTTAATACTAGTGATAAGCCGCCATCTACAAGTAGGTCAGAACCTGTGATGAAGCTTGCCTTGTCGCTTGCTAGGAATTTCACTGCGTTTGCAATGTCTTCTGGCTCGCCAGTTCTTTGCGCTGGAGTATTTTCTATCATCTTCTTCATTATATCTGCATTGTCTTTTTGTGCATTTTTAGCCATCTCTGTCATGATGATGCCAGGAGATACAGACATGATACGAAGTCCTTTTTTGCCGAACTTCATTGCGTTTGCCTTAACCATCTCAATAACGCCAAGCTTAGCAAAGTTATATGCGTTATCGCTATTGCCATTAACAAGGCCAGCGATTTTTTCTATAGCACCTTCTTTGTCTGGCTCAATTAGCTCGTTGATGTATGCGTCACTCACGGGAACGATATGGCCCATCATTGACGCGATGTTTATAAGGACGCCGCCACCTGCAAGGTAGTCGTAAGCAGCATCAGTAACGAACTTAGTGCCCTTTAGGTCAACGTTCAAAACGGCTTCAACGCTTGCGCCGACGCCTGAAACGCCAGCCGAGTTGACTACTGTCATCAAATCGCCCTTCTCTGAAGCAAATTCTAGTAGCTCTTTAACGCTTTTCTTATCAGAGACGTCACAAGTCTTGTACGCGTACTTCGCTTTGCCAGTTTTGCCTAGCTCCTCGCACGCCTTTTTTAGCTTTTCCTCAGTTCTTCCAGTAATGATAACAAGACCATCGTCAAATGCCTTTGCGATTTCAAGGCCTATACCACTACCGCCGCCTGTAATTACATGTACTTTCATTATATATCATCCCCCTTTATTTATATATACCCAATTTGTGTTTTTGGGTATATATATTTAGAGGTGATACTATGAAGAACTATGCTCCACCATTTACAATGAATGAAACGATAGCTAAATTAGTAGATTCAATTGAAGCCGAATTAGATAGAGTAAATATAAAGCCGGGCAAAATTAATCCGAAGCTTAGAAAAGAAAATAGGATCAAGACCATACACTCATCGCTTGCGATTGAAGCGAACACTCTTTCGCTTGAGCAGGTGACAAGCATAATCGCTGGTAAGAGGGTCCTTGGCAATCCAAACGAGATTAGAGAAGTGAAAAACGCTTACGACGCTTATGAGCTAATGCTTGAGATGAAGCCAGGCTCTATAGACGACCTTCTTCGAGCACACAGACTTATGATGCAAGGGCTTATTAAGGAGAATGGCAGGTTCAGGAGCGAAGGCGTTGGCATCTTTGATGGGGAGAGGCTTATACATATGGCGCCGCCAGCCGATCTCGTAGCTGAAGAAGTAAGTGATTTATTTAAGTGGTATGAGGACTCGGACCTTCATCCGCTTGTTAAAAGCAGCATCTTTCATTATGAGTTTGAGTTTATTCACCCGTTTCAAGATGGCAATGGCCGAATGGGAAGGCTTTGGCACACAGTTTTATTAGGCGCGTATAATGAAGTGTTTTACTGGCTTCCTGTTGAAGAACTGATACAGTCAAGACAGAAGGACTATTACGACGCTCTTGCTACTTCAGATAAAAATGTTGATGCGGCGTACTTTGTAGAGCTAATTTTGGAATTGATATTGGAAGCGCTGGAACAGCTAGAAAAGTAAATATATTATATTTAGGCATGCTTTTTTTGATATGTACCCTCTTTACTGGACAAACCAGTAAGGAGGGTATTTTTATGCGATA
>UQDI01000042.1 GCA_900539725.1 uncultured Eubacteriales bacterium
TAAAAGCCCCTTGCAGGGGCAGAGCAAACCACCGGCTACGCCGGTGGTTATGATTATGCTTGTATATGATTTTTCATTCAAGTGGGACATTAAACTAGTAGTGAGAAAATTGATTTTCACGATCGCAGCATTCGGAATAAATTGCATTAATTTCTTTGTGCAACGAGCCGCCCGTGGGCTCATCTAGCTGAGCGAAGCGAACGAATATGAGACCACAGGTGAGTAAGCTTAGAAATTAACAATTTATGTAGACCAGCAAGTGAAGGAAAACAATTTTAGATGTGCAATGCTTAGGCATGACATATACATTACGCTTGCCTCGTCAGTCAATTACGCTTTTTTATCCATATCGCATCGTGTTACAGCTATTTAACTCATGAAAATATATGAACAAATCTTAACAATTTATTTATATTTTACTATTGCTAATCGCCACTATATGTAGTATAATAATATTTGCGATAAGGAGAAGCAATCAAAATATTGTGGAGGTATGAGATGTATATATTCAAGAGAAGCGGCGAAAAAGTGCCATTTGACGAATCTAAAATTGTTGTAGCTATTAAAAAGGCGATGAATTCTTCAACAGGGGTATATGAAGAAGGTCTTGCTGAAAAGATAGCTGACGAGATCAAGAGGGAAGCTGTTGTAGCTGAAAGACCTCTTTCGATTTATGATATCGAAGACAAGGTTTACTACAAGCTTATCGAGAACAAAAATCCGGCTACTGCCAGAAGCTATGAAAACTACAAGGCTGTTCAAGCTTTCAAGAGAAAGATTAATACTACTGACGAGAGCATTATCGGTCTTCTTGATAGAAAAAACAGTGACTTAATGAAGGAAAACTCTAATAAAAACGCTCACATCGCATCTACTCAAAGGGATTTGATTGCTGGTGAAGTATCTAAGGACATTGCTAGAAGGCTAATGATTGACGATGACCTTCTTCAAGCGCACGATGAAGGCTCCATACATTTGCACGATATGGACTACATCATTCAACCTATGTTTAACTGCTGCCTTGTTAATATGAAGGACATGCTTGACAATGGCACTGTGGTTAATGGTAAATTGATCGAAAGCCCAAGATCGTTCCAAGTTGCCTGCAATGTCATGACACAAATCATTGCACAAATCGCATCAAACCAATATGGTGGCCAATCCATTGACATAAAATGTCTTGCGAAGTACTTAAGACGCAGCTACGAAAAGAATTTGAAGCTTGCTAAGGAAATGTTTGATGACGAGGCAAAGCAAGACGAGCTAGCAAGAAAACTTACTCAAAGGGATCTTGAAAGCGGCATACAAACTATACAATATCAAATAAATACACTTATGACTTCGAATGGTCAAGCGCCTTTCGTTACTCTTTTCATGCACATGGAAGATGATTTTGAGTATGCAGATGAGCTTGCGATGATCATTGAAGAGATTTTAAAGCAAAGAATTCAAGGTATCAAGAACGAATGCGGTGTTTATGTGACACCAGCTTTTCCGAAGCTTGTTTATGTGCTTGATGAAAACAACGTTCACAAGGACTCGAAGTACTATTACTTAACTCAAACAGCTATTAAATGTACTGCTAAGAGGATGTACCCTGACTATATCTCTGCTAAAAAGATGAGAGAAAATTACGAAGGAAACGTTTTTGCGCCTATGGGCTGCAGAGCGTTTCTATCGCCATGGAAGGATAAGGACGGCAATTACAAGTTTGACGGTAGATTCAACATGGGTGTTGTTTCTCTAAACTTACCGCAAATAGCTATCGTTAGCGGCGGCGACGAAGAGAAGTTCTTTGAAATTCTTGACAAGAGACTTGACCTATGCAGAAAGGCTTGTCTACTTAGATACGATATCTTAAAGAACGTTACAAGCGATTCATCTCCAATTCACTGGAGACACGGCGCTATCGCTAGACTTAACGAGCATGAGCCAATCAGACCACTTCTTGAGAATGGTTATGCCACTGTAACTTTAGGCTACATCGGTCTTTACGAAGCGACTTATCTAGTTCGCCACACTCCTCATACTGACGAGCACGCAACTGATTTTGCTCTTAAAGTAATGAGAAAGATGAATGAAAAACTACAAGCTTGGAAGAAGGAAGATGGCCTTGGCTATGCGCTTTACGGCACTCCTGCTGAAAGCCTTTGCTATAGATTTGCTAAGAAGGACCTTGAAAGATTTGGCGAGATTAAAAACGTTACTGACAAGGGTTATTACACAAACTCTTTCCACGTTGATGTTAGAGAGCATATATCTGTATTTGACAAGTTTAAGTTTGAAGCTCAATTCCAAGCACTATCAAAGGGCGGCTGCATCAGTTACGCTGAAATACCTAACATGGGCCATAACCTAGAAGCGCTTGAAACCATAGTTCAATACATTTATGACAATATCCAATATGCAGAATTTAATACAAAGTCCGACTATTGCCACGTTTGCGGTTATGATGGCGAGATCATAATCAATGATCATAACGAATGGGAATGCCCACAATGCCATAACAAAGATCAAGCTAAGATGAATGTTACAAGAAGGACATGCGGCTACCTTGGCGAAAACTTCTGGAATGAAGGAAAAACTAAGGAGATAAAGCAAAGGGTACTTCACATATAATGAATTACGCGCAAATTAGGAAGTACGACATAGCGAACGGCCCAGGCGTTAGAACGACTATATTCTTAACGGGCTGCACCTTGAATTGCAAAAACTGTTTCAATAAAGAGTACCAAAACTTTAACTTCGGAACTGTCTTTGATGAAAAAGCTTTCTCTGAGCTTATGGACTCATTAAACGATGACAATATCCGTGGCCTATCGGTTTTAGGAGGCGAGCCCTTCGATAACCTTGATGGACTTAATGAACTTATCAAAAACGTGAGAGAGAGGTCTGAGAAAGATATTTGGGTCTACTCCGGCTACACTTTTGAAGAGCTGATTAAGAAAGACGGGGCTATGGACGTCTTGAAGAATATAGATGTTTTGGTGGACGGACGCTTTGTAGAAGACTTAAAGGACTTGAAGCTAAAGTTCAGAGGCTCCTCTAATCAAAGAATTATTGATATGAAGAGGACGCTTGAGATAGGCAAAATTTTACTCATGGATAAATATATGAAGGAAGATTGATTATTCAGTCTTCTTTTTTTATGACTAATTTTACAAGGTGGCAAATCCATTAACATAGAATGGATAGATAGAAATTTATTTTTATAAAAAATTCTTGACAAAGAGGGGAATTTATTGTATACTTACAAGGTAACCTTGCTCTTTATTTATTAAAGAGCCATAAGTCCAAAAGGAGGTGGAAAGATGAAAAAATATGAAGCAATGTATGTTTTTTATCCTGAAACAAGTGAGGAAGCTAGAAATAAATTCCTTGATAGGGTAAAATCAATAATCGAAGCTGAAGAAGGTAAAGTAACTAACACTGATGATTGGGGTCTAAGAAAATTAGCATACCAAATCAAATTCAAAACTGAAGGCTACTACTTCTTAATGAACTTTGAAGCAGAAGAAGACACTATTCTAGAACTTACTAGAGTAGCAAGAATCACTGACGTTTTGCTACGTCACATGATAGTAACAGACGAAGATAAATAAGAGGTGAAGAGATGAACGTATGTAGTTTAATCGGAAGATTAACAAGAGATCCTGAGCTTAGATACACACCTAACACAAATCAAGCAGTTATCACATTTACTATAGCTGTTGATAAGGGTCTATCTAGAGAAAAAAGAGAAGAAATGGAAGCAAAGGGCATGCCAACAGCAGACTTTATTTCCATCGTAGCTTGGGGAAGAACTGCAGAGAATATCAGTAATTATGTTTCAAAGGGCAACATGGTTGGAGTAACAGGTCGTATTCAATCTAGAACATACGAAGCTAAAGACGGTACAAAAAGGTACGTAACAGAAGTCATAGCTTCATCCGTAGAGTTCCTAGAAAGAAAGAACATCACATCACAAGCTCCAAATCAATCACATGAAGATTACTTCAATTCAGACGAAGATTTTTCAAACATTGACGACGGCTTTGCTCCTGGAAGCAATAGGGATATTCCATTTTAATTAAAGGAGGGAATATAATGCAAAGAAGATTCAGACCTAGAAAAAAAGTATGTGCTTTCTGCCAAGAAAAGAATGAACACATCGACTATAAAGATGTAGCAAAACTAAGAAAATACATCACAGAAAAGGGTAAAATCTTACCAAGAAGAATAACAGGCACTTGCGCTAAACACCAAAGAGAAATCACAAGAGCTATCAAAAGAGCAAGACAAGTGGCGTTGTTACCATATACACAAGACTAAAAAAATTTCTGTGCTTTTTTGCCTAAATCGCGGCTTAGGCTCGTTCGAAATTTTCTTCGCTCCACGTACCTTGAGTACGAGATCGCTTGAAAATTTCTGCACATCGCCTAATCCATCGATTTAATCTAAAAAATCAGGCGAAATTTTTGCACTTTCGTGTTAAAAAGAAATTTTTAATATAAAGATTTAATTAAGCTCCATGCAAATGGAGCTTTTTTGATGCGAAACGCAAATCTCATCATAGCGTAAAGGTTGTTAAGTTCATGCACCAAGAGAACGAGTGAAACGAAGTTCGATTGGATATGCATGCCTTATGCCAGAGTTTACAAAGGTATGGAGCGTAGCGAACATAGCTTTGAATAAACTTACGGCTCGGCTGTTTACAGTCGGGGTGCTTCTTTAATCAAAAAATCAAGCGAAATTTTTGTGCTTACGAAATCACGGTATAGCAAAATAAAGAAATTTTTGGTATTTATTGAATAAATATTATTAAAGGCTTTCACTTTAGTGAGAGCTTTTTTAACGCTTTATTACAAATTTATTAAGAATCAAGAAATTCCTTTTATTTATAATTGCGTGGGCATACAATATATATATAGTAGTAAAAAGTGATAACAAGATTGTAATATTTACTGCAAGAGTCTAGACAGGCGAGGGACTATTTGATATAATATAACTAGATAAATTAGAATTTATCGGGATAAAAGAGAGGACTGCAAGGCCATATGAAGCATGAAGAAATAAGAGGAAAAAAAATTATACTGCGCAGGCAAAGAGAAGAAGATGCTCCGTTTTTCGCCTATTGGTTTAATCAGCCGCAGGTTATGTTTCAATGCGGATTTGAGAAGACAACCGATCAAGAAGAGGAGAAAAGAACTATTAACGTCAGCCACAAATCGGAAGACTCGGTTTGGTTTACGATTACTGATCTTGACGGTAATATTATTGGCGAGACCGGTTTGCTCCGTATGTTTCCCGCGTGGCACCAAACCGATCTGACGATTATTATTCCAGACCCTGAAATGCAGCATAAAGGATATGGTTCGGAAGCAATCCGCATCATGCTGGACATGGCATTTCATGAGTATGAGATGCATCGTGTCTCGATCGGCGTGGTAGGGTTGAATACAGATGCACTGGAATTCTACAAGAAAATCGGTTTCAAGCAGGAAGGTATTTTAGAAGAGGCATATTATTATAACGATGAGTACAGCGATTTTATAATGATGCGAATCCTTAGCCAAGAATGGAAATAAGCGACAAATCCCAGTTTGTCGAGCTAAATAATTAAATAGAAATGAAAGAGATGATAGATAATTAAACTCTATCGTCTTTTTTTATACTCAAAATTAGGAGTTTAAAATGGTAAGGATAAGTGATATGTACCCTCTTTACTGGACAAACCAGTAAGGAGGGTATTTTTATGCGATA
>UQDI01000043.1 GCA_900539725.1 uncultured Eubacteriales bacterium
TAACGCTGAAGGTACTTGGTTGGAGACGACCTGGGATAATAGGTAGCCGCCACTTGATTTAAACAGTTCATATTTATATGAGCTGTTTTTTTGCGTAAAAATCCATTTTGTGGTATAATTCATTAAAGGAGGCTATTATGAAGGGATTAAAAAGTTTATCATTATTTTTAGCAATACTATTAATATTTTTCGCAATACTCATAATTCTCTCATTCTTTGGCAATCCCATCAGCAGGTTAGTGGCGGAAGTAGCGGCTAATAAGTACTTAAAGACTCATTACACAGAGCTTGACCTTGAGCGCGATAGGGTCTACTACGACTTTAAAGATGGCTCTTACGTCGTGAGACTTCAGGATAAAAACAGCATTGACACGAATTTCAATCTTAGGTTCAATAGCTTTGGCAAAATGAAGCGCGATACTTATGATGAGAGGCTTTTCAACACTTTTCGTAGATACATGGGCTTTTTAGATGATTTAGGTGAGGAAATAGCTAAGGACTGCGGCCTTGGTTTTGAGCTTTGGCTTAGACCAGATGATGACTTTGATTATAGAGAATACCTTACACTTGATCAGGAATTTGATAAAGAAGACCTTCCAAGCAAGATTACAGCAGACTTTAAGGCCTATGCAGAAAAGCCAAGCTTAGATGATTTAATGAATGGGCTTAAAAAAGTCTATGAGGCTCTTAAGAAAAGGAATATAACTGTGAGTTCATATTCAGGCCTTGTAATTCCTAACGATGACAAGGAAGAGGATGGCGAGGCAGAGACTTGGGAAAATGGGATCAGCGTCAATGCCGTGCCTGAAGAAGTGATTGTGAATGGGGATATGGATGCGTTGAAAAGACTTTTTGACGAGGGAAATAAGATTCTTCACAAATAATACAATAGTATGAGCGTGGCAGTCCCACGCTTTTTCTATGCCATAATTTATAAGAAATTTCAATATTATAAAGTATTCTTATAGTTTCTTGTAAATATATGTGTTATAATAAAACTATATTAAATTATGTGAGGTGTAATTTATGAGCAAAAAAGAAAAAGCAACAGATCTTTGGGTGTATGATCTTCTTAAAGAAGCACATATTGACTTAGATCCGCAAGGCTCTTCAATAAAGGAACTTGATGATGCATTAAAGACAGCATCTAAGAGAGGAACTAGCAAAGTTGGTTATCCTGAGTATATAGGAGTAGTGCGTGATTTTATAATTGTCATTGAAGATAAAAAATCCATTTCTATGCACGAAAAACGTGATGATAATGACATTTTATCTGAAGATATTGATTCAATATGTAATTATGCTGTAAATGGTGCTCTTTTTTATGGCAAACACCTTGTTAAAAACACTTCTTATAATAAAGTAATAGCCATAGGTGTGTCTGGTTCAGAAAAGAAACATAAGATTAGTCCTATATTTATAAATGAGAGAGAAGATTATTACGAGCTTAAAGAAATTGAAACATTTATTTCATTTAATGAAGATAATATTCAAGAGTACTACACAAAAGAGATATTAAAAGAAGATACTGACTTTGAAAAAGAAACATCAGAAATACTTAAAGACGCGGCTACGCTACATGAAGACTTAAGAAATTATGGCTCAATTCAAGATAAAGATAAACCTTTGATAGTTTCAGGAATACTTCTTGCGCTTAGAGAGATAGAGTACGGATCTTTTTCTATTGATTCTTTGACAGGAGATACAAGAATTACAGACGGTCAGAAGATATATAACGCTATCGAGGCAAATCTTCAAAGGGCAAATGTTTCTCCAGAAGTAAAAAGGGATAAGCTTCTTAGTCAGTTTGCAGTTATAAAAAATACTACAAAGATAAATCAGATAGATCCAGTGCTTGGCAAGACACCTAACAAGCACTATACAGAGTTTCTTTATAAAAGTATATATAGATCCATAAGATTTCACCAATCGGGAGAGGACTACCTTGGCCGTTTTTATGGCGAGTTTATGTCCTACTCAGGTGGCGATGGACAAAGCTTAGGAATAATACTTACACCAAGGCACATAACAGAATTATTTTGCGAGCTTTTAGATTTAAAACCAGAAGACAAGGTACTGGATCCATGTTGCGGAACGGCGGGATTTTTGATAGCTGCTATGCATAATATGCTTCAAAAAACAGATGATAAATTTGAAAAAGATAATATAAGAAAAAATCAATTGTTTGGTATAGAGGATCAATCATATATGTTTACCATAGCGACAACTAACATGATACTTAGAGGCGACGGCAAGAGTAATTTAGAAAATCAAGACTTTTTAAAGCAAAATCCAGCTAAGCTTCAGCTAAAGGGCTGCACAGTTGGGATGATGAATCCACCATATTCACAAGGGTCTAAAGATAATCCAGGACTTTATGAAATATCATTTACAGAACATCTTTTGGATTCACTTGTAGAAGGAGCAAGAGTTGCAGTCATAGTACCACAATCAACCATGACAGGCAAAACTAAGTATGAACAAGAAACAAAAGCCAATATACTTAAGCATCACACACTTGAAGGCGTAATAACCTTGAATAAAAACACATTCTACGGAGTTGGGACAAATCCTTGTATAGCTGTGTTTACAGCAGGTGTAGCGCATAATAAGGATAAAGTATGTAAATTTATAAATTTTGAAGACGATGGTTTTGTAGTTGCAAAACACATAGGACTTTTAGAGACACCATCTGCAAAAGACAAAAAACAGCATCTTTTAGACGTTTGGTTCGATAGAGTTGAAGCTGAAACTAAGTTTTGCGTTGAAACGACCATAGAAGCAAGCGATGAGTGGCTTCATTCTTTCTACTACTTTAACGATGAAGTGCCAACAGATGAAGACTTTAGAAATACTATAGCTGACTACATTACATTTGAAGTCAATATGATTACACACGGCAGAGGCTACCTTTTTGGTATAGATAATGAAGAAGATATGGACGAAGCAGAAATTATATCCATGGCAGCAGAAGAGGACGAGAAATATGATTAAAGATAGATTGTCATTAGATGATGTTGAGTGGGGCGAGTTTAGGATAAAAGACTTGTTTGATGTAAAAAACTCAACTCCATATCATAAAGAAAATTTAAAAAGTACTAGTATTGGAGTACCATATATAACTAGAACATCTTTAAATAATGGATTAGACGATATAATTGAAACTAATGAGTCATTTAAAACAAATAAAAGCAATTCTATAAGTTTAGGCGCAGAAAATGCTGACTTTTTTTATCAAGAGTTTAATTATCTTGCTGGAAATAAAATGTATAATATTAGTAACAAAAATATAAACAAAAGCATAGGTTTATTTTTAGTGCAAGTTTTTAGAAAAAGCATAAAGGGTTGTGGCTTTGGATATGGTAAAGGATTAACAGGTACTAGATTTAAAGATAGAGTTATCTTATTACCATTAGATAATAACGGAAAACCTAATTGGCAATTCATGGAAGATTACATCAAGCAAGAACAAAAAATAATCGCACAAAAACTTATTAACTATTATGAAGATAAAATTATAAAGACAGGCTTTGATCTACTTGGACTTGAGGATGCAAAGTGGCGTAGCTTTAAGATAAAAGATATATTTGACATAAAAGCAGTCAAAGGCAAAACTTTGTCCTCATATCCAGAAGGTGCTACTCCATACGTTTCGACATCAAGCTTAAACAATGGAGTTAGTGGTTATGTTGATGCTAAAGATGGTATCAGCAATGAGAAATGCATATCTATCGACCCTATAGCTGGCAAAGCTTTTTATCATAATTATAAATTTGTTGGCAGAGGTGGAGCTGGATCCGCAATAAATCTTTTATACAATCAAAATTTGGATGAAAATAATTCTCAATTTATTTTGACCATGATAGAAAAAGTATCAAGAGAAAAAGCTTCATATGGTGTTGCTTTAAATGGAGAGAGACTAAAAAACATGAGACTAACACTGCCAGTAGATGAAAAGGGCGAGCCTCATTGGGACTACATGAGTAAGTTCAT
This sequence comes from uncultured Eubacteriales bacterium, assembly GCA_900539725.1. Taxonomy (GTDB): domain Bacteria; phylum Bacillota; class Clostridia; order Tissierellales; family Peptoniphilaceae; genus Fenollaria. Next base: position 3,994 of record UQDI01000043.1, read on the forward strand.
GCAAAAGATTGAACAAGAAAAGCTTGAGAAATCGCTTAACTATATATATATATATATATATATATAGCTTAGCCATTTGTGAGGCGCGTAAGCTTCCTAAACTTGAAGAAAAAGAGTGGGGAGAGTTTTGGCTTGAGGATATTGTGGATATTAAATCTGGAATCGATATTTATGAAAAAGAACGAGTTGATGGAAATATTCCTTATATAACTGCTAAATCTGTTGACAATGGTATTGGCTATTTTGTAAGCAATACTAACAAAACATTAGAGAGCGATTGTATAAGTATAAATCGTAATGGTTCAGTGGGATACGCTTTTTATCATCCATATCCTGCATTATTTGGTAATGATACTAGAAAATTAGTTCAAAAAAATAAGAATAAATATAATTCTATTTTTATGACAAGATGTTTAATCAATCAAAAAGAAAAATACGGTTATGGATATAAAATGGGAACGGAAAGATTAAAAAGACAAAAACTTCTTCTTCCTATAAACAAATTTGGCAAACCAGACTATAGCTACATGAAAAAATACATGCAGATAGAGGAAATAAAACAGGCATATAAAATCATTGATTGTTATATAAAATCAATTTAACTATGAGCGTGGCAAGTTCCACGCTTTTCTTTAGAACTTTTAAGAGATTAAAACCTAAGAAAGTTTATGTTTATGATGCAATGCCGGAAAGTATATTTGAAAATGGAACAGAAATAAGCTCTAGACTTAAAAACAATGGACTAGAAAAAGTTTATCTTTATAAAGGAGAATATATTGTAATTACAGGAGTAGGATCGAATGGATTTATAGTATCAGTTTATCCAGGAGGAGGTTCAAAATAATGAGAAAATTAATAATAATGTTAGACTTTGTATCTGGTCCGCTTTGGAAGGATATTTATGACGCAAAAAAGAAAGAATTAGTTACAGGCATAGATGTAGTTGACAATGATGAATACATTCAAAATCTAAATGATGAAATTTCGAATTTATATTCATCTTATTACAAAATCAACTATAACGATGAAGCATTATATTTTGATAAAGAACAAGAAAAGAAAGATAAATATAAAATGCTTGGTCTATTAGAAAAGCTTAGAAAAAGACTTGATGAATTAAACGATGGCTCTTTTGAAATTGATGACAGAGAAACTGAGAGAGTTAGAAATTTATAAAGAAGAAAAACAGTTATATAAAATCAATTCAAGCATAAGCGTGGCAATCTGTACTGCCCCCTTAAATCCGGACACGGAAATAAGGGGGTATTTTAATGAAA
>UQDI01000044.1 GCA_900539725.1 uncultured Eubacteriales bacterium
AACGTAAAAAGAGAGACTTAAATCAATAAGTCTCCCCAATATTTGACATAGAGCCGAAAAAAAATAGTAGGAAGCATTTCTTCCTACTATATATACATATCTATTAAAAATTATTTATTTAAACTCAAATGTAGTCATCTTTTCTTCGCCACCATCGCCTTTGTAGACTAGCTCGAACTTTTCGGCTTTGCCCTTTGCGTGTTGGAAGTAGAAAAGCGCGTGCTCTGTCTTGCCGCTTGCGATATTTATCTTGAATTTGGCTGCATCGTACTTACCTCTGTCTGTGTAAAGCGTTGCGCTAAGTAGCTCTCTATCCCATTTCTCAGTGCTCATAAGTTTTGCTCTGACCTCCATACCCTCGGTAACTTTACCAAGTGATATGAACTGTATATTGATTTTGTCTTTATCAAAGTCACTTACTTGCCAAGCGTGTGGCTCGTACATCGATGGCGCAAACTTGAATACATCGTCTTTATCCTTGTAGATGTAGATGTACTGCGCCGTATTTGAGTTGTTAAAGCTCAAAGTGTATCTAAGCTCGATTGCGTGTTCATCAACTTGGCTAGCTTCAACGTCTGACACTTCGATGTCAATGTCTTTAAGTGCTTCGCTCGTCTCTTTGTTAAGTGCCCTGTATTCATCACGCGTCATGTCAACCGCTGTCAAATACTCATCACTAACCATCTCTGAGAAGGCTTCGTAATTTTTCTCTACAATGCTCTTCTTAATAAAACGTTTAAGCGCATTAACAAAGTCGTCGTCGATGTCATCAGCTTTTGGCTCTTTGCCCTCAGTAACGTTCCAGTCTTTTATCTCTTCTTTTGTAAACTTCGTCTTTTTTTCTGAACATGCTGTCAATGCCATAAGCATGGCCACTAGCATAGTTATAAATAAAATAAATTTCTTTTTCATAATTCACCTCAACATGAATATATTACTACATCCACGGCAATTTGTCAAGCTTGACAAAACGCGGCTCTTGATGTAAGATTTAGCTAGTAGGTGATAAGATGGATTTAGTTTTATATAGAAGATTGTTTCACAAAATCCCCGAGCTCGGCTTCGAAGAGGTGAAGACGACTAAGGAGATCATTAAAATACTTGAAAATTTTAATTGTAAACTTTATTATGGCAGGGCACTTTACGAAAGCGGCGCCGAGAGCAAGATAAGCGACATCGATAAAGGCTTCACTGGGGTTATGGCTGAGTTTGGCACGGCTCCATACTTTTTATTCAGGGCCGATATCGATGGGCTCAAGATAAAGGAGACGAGTGATATAACGCATTTGCCGAACACCTTTGGCTTTGCCTCGACTAATGGCAATATGCACGCCTGTGGTCACGACGGACACATAGCCTTGGCACTTAGCTTATGCGAGCGCTTTAGCAAGTCTGGGGAAGCGGCTAGAGTGCTTTTTCAACCCGCCGAAGAAGGGGTTCGCGGCGCAAGAAGCATGGCGGACTTTATTACAGAGGATGTGGGTGGATTTTTATCGTATCATATTGGCCTAGGTGAGCAAAAGGGCTACATTGGCGTTGGAACGACTGATTTTTTAGCGACAACTAAGCTTGATATGAGCTTTTTTGGAAAGGCAGCACACGCGGCAAACGCGCCAGAAAAGGGGATCAGCGCCCTTACCATTGCCATGTCTTTCATAGATATGATAAAGGATCTTACAATTGATGCTCACAGCAAAAAATTTATTAACATCGGTATAATAAATGGTGGCGGTCAAAGAAATGCTGTCATGGATAAAATTACTTTGGGTATGGACCTTAGAAGTGATAGTGACGAAGCGATGGATGAGATGCTTTCTTCTATGGAGAAGATTGCAAGATGTGTATCTGAGGCGAAGGGCGCGAGCTACGAGATGAAGGTGCTTGCGAAGGCTAATGCATATAAGGAAGAGAACTATGAATTAATTGATAGAGTGATTGAAAAACTTAATGCAAATGAGATAAAGACCCATAGAATGCCAGGCTTTGGCGCGAGTGAAGATGTGACTTTTTATCTTAAGAAGCTTAAGAGCCGAGGCGTTCCAGCTATGCACATGATGCTGGGAACAAATTTAAAGGGGCCGCACCACAGTGACGCGTTTGACTTTGATGAGGAAGATTTAGACTTCTTCTACAAGGCCATAGCTCTAGCATATGTGGAGATGAAGGAAGAGTGATGAGCTCTTCTTTTTTAGTCTCTTTAAACTTTTCGCGTATCATCTTGATAAAATCATTGCAAAAAAAATCTATATGTGTTATAATATTTTTGTGAAGAAATTATTATCTTCACGCTAAATTTTTTTACATATAACGCTTTTATAAAGTAAATTGATAAAATAACTATATTTATATGAGGAGGAAAAAATATGAAGGCTTACGATGCAAGCAAAATCAGAAACGTATCCCTTTTGGGACACAGTAGCAGTGGTAAAACTATGCTAGTTGAATCACTTTTATACGCAACAGGAGCTATCTCTAGGATGGGTAAGGTTGAAGACGGAAATACTGTTGGAGACTTCTCCAAAGAAGAGATACAAAGAAAGGTTTCTATCAATACAAAGGTTATTCCTGTAGAATATAATGATGTTAAATACAATTTCCTTGATACACCTGGTTACTTCGACTTTATTGGTGAGATGTACGGTGCAAAGAGAGCGTCAGAAGGCTCTATACTAGTTATTGACGCGCAAGCAGGCGTTGAAGTAGGAACTGAAAAAGCATGGAAAAACTTAAATAAATATCACACTCCAAGATTTATCTTCTTAAATAAGATGGATAAGGAAAATGTTAAATTTGACGAAGTTTTGGAAGATATAAAAACAAAACTTGGTGGACACATAGTTCCGCTAGTTATGCCTATAGGTGAAGCTGAAGGCTTTAAGGGCATGGTTGACTTAATTCAAGACAAGGCTTACAGCTATGAAGGTAGAAAGAGAACTGAAGTTCCTGTTCCAGCTGAGTGGGATGGCTATATTGAAAAGCTTAGAGGCGAGTTAAATGAAGTCGTTGCTGAAACATCTGAAGAGCTTATGGAAAAGTATTTTGCGGGCGAAGCCTTTACTGATGCTGAATTTAAAGAAGGTATAAAGCAAGCTGTTAGAAACGGCGAATTAACTATACTTATGGTAGGTAGCGTTGAAAAAGGCATAGGCATGGAACTACTTCTTCATAAGATTCAAAGATATTTCCCTGCTCCAAACGAAGTAGGCGCATACACTGGCACATGGGAAGATAAAGAAGAAATGAGAAAAGTTGATGAAAACGAACCATTCTCGGCAGTTGTTTTCAAGACTATAGTTGACCCATTCGTAGGAAAATTATCTCTATTCAAAGTTATATCTGGTAAGATTACTAAATCTACACCATTATACAATGCAAGTCAAGAAGTAGATGAAAAGCTTGGCGGATTATTCTACTTAAGAGGTAAGACTCAAATTGATACTGATACCATCATCGCAGGAGATATCGGTGCTACAAGTAAACTTGAACACGCTCGTACTGGCGATACGCTATGCGACAAGGCTCATCCTGTTATATTCGAGAGAATTAGGTATCCAAAGCCAACTTTATATATGTCGGTAAGACCTGTAAAGCAAGGCGAAGACGAAAAGATAGGCGTTGCGCTTAACAAGATGACTGCAGAAGACCCAACATTTGAAGTAATTAGAAATCATGAGACTAAGGAACTTTTAATTGGTGGTCAAGGTAACATGCAATTAACAGTTATTAAAGATAAATTGAAAAACACATTTGGCGTTGAGATTGAACTTGACGATCCAAAGATTGCTTACAGAGAAACTATCAGACAAAAGGCTGAAGTTCAAGGTAAGCATAAGAAACAATCAGGCGGCGCTGGTCAATATGGTGACGTTTGGGTAAGATTTGAACCACATGATGGAGATGACTTTGTATTTGCCGAAGAAGTATTCGGTGGAGCAGTTCCAAAGAACTTCTTCCCAGCAGTTGAAAAAGGTCTTAGAGAATCACTTGAACATGGTGTTTTAGCAGGCTACCCAGTAGTACATGTTAAGGCAACATTATACGACGGTTCATACCACGACGTTGACTCAAACGAAATGGCGTTTAAGATCGCCGCACAACTAGCATTTAAGAAGGGTATGCAAGAAGCAAAACCAATCCTTCTTGAACCTATAGTTAAGGCAGAAATAAAAGTGCCAGAAAGCTACTTAGGCGACGTTATGGGCGATATGAACAAACGTAGAGGCAGAATTTTAGGTATAGACTCACAAGATGACGGTACACAAGTAATCACAGCAGAAGTACCTCATTCAGAAATGTTTAGATACGCAATAGACCTAAGAGCGATGACACAAGCAAGAGGCTCCTTCCAAATGGACTTTGTTAGATACGAAGAAGTACCACAAGACCATGCAAATAAGATTATAGAAGCAGCCAACGCAGAAAAAAATAAATAATAATAAATAGAATATACAATATTAAATATATTTTTTCAAGCACGGAGTGCCAAGGTTCACGTCCGTAAGGACGGGGTTCTTCTATTTTACATCGCTGAAAGCGATGGCAAGGTTCCGGGGTACCCATCCAACACGAAGTGTTGAGATAGGGTCGGGTTCTTATTCTCTTACATCGCCAGAGGCGATGATGAATAAGAAGAAAATTTAATAAGAATATACAATATTAAATATATTTTTTCAAGTGCGAAGCACCAAGGTTCTCGGGACCCAATAGACGCTTTAGCGTCGTCATTGGGTGAGGTCCTTCTATTTATTCTCTTCCGCTGCCGGAGGCAGCGGTACGAGCAAGAAGAAAAATTTTATAATAAATAGCATATACACAAATAATATATTTTTCATATTTATTCTCTTAAGGAGGACGTACTAATTAGGGTACGTCTTTCTTATTTTGCGGATCCAATGTTTTACAAATATGTAAAATTTTTCATATTTTAAATTGCCGAAGGCAATTGCAAGGTTCCGGGGTTCCCTGCCAACGCGAAGCGTTGTGCAAGGGTCGGGTTCTTTTTCTCTTAGAGAAACACACAGGTTTGATATGCACCCACAAACCCGGACAAAATAACCGCGTTTATTACACGGCTTGTAA
>UQDI01000045.1 GCA_900539725.1 uncultured Eubacteriales bacterium
CCTTCTATGTCTTATATATACCCAACAAATGTGTATTTTAAGAGGTTTTAAGCAAAAAAAGTAGGCATAATTTTTAAAAAATATGCCTACTTTGTCAACAGTCTGAAGCACAGGAAATCCTGTGCTTTAATTCATGTCAATTAGAGACCTTATCCTTAAGTACTAAGGCTTTTGGTTCTTTTATTATATCAAATGTTATGTAAATGTCAAGAATATTTATTCTATGCACTTTGAAAAATATTTTTGCACCTTTCATCCATAATAAAACAATTATTTAAACATCACTTTTATATGCTCTTCACCATTTTTATATCACTATATCGAGTTCCATCCTTCAAGATGAAGGCATTAGGAGTCTCTCCAACTTGAATAAATCCAAGTTTATCATAAAGAAGTCTTCCTCTTTCATTACCTGAGTAATAATCAAGCTCAAGTTGTGAAAGCCCTAATTTTTTTGCATAATCTTCAAGGCAATGAAGCACCTTTGTCCCTATTCCTTTGTTCCAGAATTCTTTTAACACAGCAAGAGCTACATTTCCTCTGTGGCGCATCTTTTTTCTTCTAAACCTTGTAATAGTTCCGTTTGCAATCAATCTTCCATCCAGTTCAACGACAAGCATAAGGGTATCATCAGATTCGTTAAAACCTTTTATTAAGTTAGCTTCCTCTTCGGCTGAGAAACGTATTTCTTCTGGATAAGAATTCAAAAAATCAGATTCTCCGCTAACAGCTTTTAAATATTCAACTGTTTCTTCAGCGTCCTTTACTTGAATTTCTCGAATTGTACACATTCTGCCGTCTTTTAATTCAAAATTTTCTGGTGTAAACTTCATATTTATACCTCCAATAAATTTTAATTTGCCCTTTTCATAATATGAAAAGTCTTAATTTAAAACTTCTTTCTTCACACCTTTATCGCTCCAAGAAAGTTTATATGCATTTTTCATAGGGTTCGATTTGATTACTTTCATTTCATAATTATCCCAAACAATTGCTACCTGATTTTCTATTGCAATAGCATCTGTTAGCTGTCCAGCATAAAACTCGTCAAAGCCTACTCTATCAGGCTCATCATAATGAGGACAATGCAAATAAGGAATGATACCTAAACCTTTAACCCATATAGGTTTTGGATTTTCAATATCATCAATAAACTCGCTATCACTATGGCCTGAAATAAACCAGCATATAGAGCCTGCACTTAAGCCAGAGAGTACTTTGCCACTTTTATAAGCTCTAATTAATGCCTTGTCTACACCGTATTCTTCCCAAACTTTCATCATGTATTGGGTGTTGCCGCCACCAACATAGATGATGTCTGCATTTTCTATCTTTTGATTGACCTCTTCCTTGTCTACTTCTACATTAGATAAATACAAGGTGTCAGTTTTGCAGCCTAGCTCACCATATAATTTATCAATAATTTTTACATAAGCCGGGGCATCTTTACTTGCTGTCGGAATAAATAGAAAATTTGGATTTTCTTTTTTTGCTGCCTCTACAATAAATTTATCTATCTCGTAAGTTTCATTTAAGCCTACTTCCCCGCCTCCAATAGCTACTATCATAAATTCCCTCCTACAAATCTGCAACATTGAATAGCTTCTTACTCATAGTGCGTCCACATTCTAATTATATAAACACTATTGCTATCTTTATCTACTTTATATACTAATCTGTGTTGATAATTTATTCTTCTTGAATAAGCTCCTTTCATATCACCAACAAGCTTTTTAAATAGTGGCGGGCTAGTAAATGGATCTTCTTTTATTATTTCAATCAATGACTTTACTGTGTTTTCGAGTCCAGCACTTTTAATCTTATCAATATCTTTTAAAGCTTTTTTAGAATAAAATATTTTATAATTACCATTCGACATCGTCTTCACTCACATACTCTTCTGGTCCAGCATTAAGTCCTTCAACTATGCTTTCTTTAAGTCCTGGAATTGAACTTAAATATAAAGTCTCCATAATTCCCTCATAATCGTCTTCGCTCATAAGGACTGCATTACCTTCTTTTGTTGATACATTTACAACACTATTATATTTTACAGTATCTTCCAGTACCTTAAATATATCTTTTCTAAAGTTAGTAACATTCATACTTTTCATAATATCACCTCTTATGTATATTATACCGTACGTTAAATGAAAAGTCAAGAGTTTAATCAAAAAAAGAGACCGATAATTTATATCGATCTCTATTATACTTATCTAATTTTTACAAATCGAATGCGAAATTACTTAATAACGTTAATTACGTACGCCTCTCCATTATCATTTAATGCAATCTTAATCACACTATCCTTAGCATAATTCTTTCCGAAAACTACTCTCTTATCATTAGTATAAACGTTAAGTTCCTTACCCTTACTATCTTTAAGAGCTAGCTTTTCATTGCCGCCTGCGTCGTATAAAACGTTTAGAACTGTGTATTCTTCGCTTAGATCAGTGATTAGCTTATCTAGTCTTAGTACCTTGCCGTCCTTATCAAGGCTTAGCTTAACGATGTCGCCGGCCTTGCAGTTTTCGAATTTTTCGCCATCTGTCTCATAAACTCTAAGTGTAGTAGTCTTGTCGTAGCCTTCGAATGATCTGTCAATCTTGGCATCGTACTCGCTTCTAAGCTCGATGATATCTTCCTTGTCGACTACTTTCTTCTTTTCAACGTTCTTGAAAACGATTGCAACTGGCGCATCATCGCTGCCGTGGAAGCTGTCGTACTTAGTAACGTCTTTGTCCTTAAGGTCCTTAACTGTGAATACATAAGCTGTTACAGTCTTGTCGAAGCCTGCGTTTTTCACTTCATCTAGAGTGATAGTCTCAACTCTATAGTCCTTGCCAGCTTGTACTAAATTATATAGCAAAGTATTGTCAAGTAGGTTTACTTCTTTTCCTGCTACGTAAATGGAGCTTCTTCTAACGCTCTTAGTTGGCGCGTAAACCTTATAAGTCTTGCCGTCCTTGTCAAGCGGCTTAAATGCCTTGTCGTAGTCCTTTAGTCCATTTAGAACGAATATCTTTTGAATAGCGTCCTTATTGTAAATGGCGTAGACGATGTCGTAGTTATTTAGCTCAGAAAGTCTGATTTCCTTGCCATTTCTATAAATTCTTAGGTCAAGTGAGTCTTGAACCCTGATTTCCTTGCCATTTCTATCAATCAAAGCAACTGCGTTTGTAGTCACTCTGTCAATCATGAAAACGTCTTCGTCAAAGGAAAGTTTTCCGTAAATCACTTGAACGTTTCCGAATATATCTAGTGCTAAATTAACTTTTTCATTTGTCAATAGTTTTACTTCGTCGTTGTACTTCGCTGCGTTAACTTGTGTGAATATCTTTTCATCGACAGTCGCAACGGCTCTTCTAGCCTTTTCGTCACTTAGCTTATAGTCTTTATTAGCTAGGTTAATGTATGCGCCGCCCTTGCTTAATTTGTATCTAGCGCCTTCGCCTTCTACCTTATTTTTAAGGGCTATGGCCTCATCGCTAGCGTAGAAGTGTAATACATCGTACTTTTCTAGTTTAGAAAGGTCCATTGGCATAAGCTTGCCATTATCATATAAATAAGCTTTTTTAAGATTTCTCTTAACTATAGCGCCTGATTCGTCGTCAATAGCCTTAACTGCGCCATTATCATAAGCAAAAACTGGCATTATATCATCAAAAGTGAATGCCTTGATGTAGACAACTTTCGCGTTGATGCTTGTAACGTAGGCAAGGTCTGCTTTGTAATTTGTTTCCTTAGCAAAGTCCATGAATATGTCAAGGTACTTGCCGTTAACTGCTGCGCCGCGGAACTTTTGTTCAGTAAGTGCGGCCTTGTCCTCAAGCACAGTCGAATCGCTTGAATCGCCGCCAACGTAAAGTCTTGCGCCCTTGATAGCTATAGGCGCGATCTCAATCTTAGCTAAAGCGCTTGCTCTATAAGTTTTGATCACGTTATTTTTGTCGATGTCTAGGTCATAAACTCTGCCTAAGATGTCCATAGCGTCCATGCCGTCCTTAAGGTCTACGATGTAGGAAGAGCCTTCCTTAAAGCCTTCTAAGCTTGATTTTAATACGACGATTTCGGCTTGCTTTTCACTTAGATTTGAGTTAGCATTAGTCTTTGTAACGATGGCTGTAAGCTTTGATAAATCAGCTTCTCTCACGCCATCAAGGTAATTATATATCATTACAAAAACATTTTCCCTAGTCGCTTGATCCTTGTATTTTAGCTCACCTAGGCCATTCAAAAGGCCCTTGCTTGCTGCATAGCTGATAAATGGTGCAGCCCACTCGCCTTCAGTCGCCGGCTTTATGTCAGTTCCGCCAGCTGCAACAGCTAGCATCTTGATGGCTTCTTGATAAGAAACGTTTTTTCTTGGTCTGAAAGTGCCATCGCTATAACCGGCGATAATTTTTAACTCGCTCGCGATATTGACATAACCGTTTGACCAGCGATTGGCTGCCATGTCCTTAAATGCGCTAGGCACACTCATAGCTGCCTTTGCGGCATTTTCCTTATTAAGTACCTTTGTTAGCATAACCGCAAACTCTTCTCTCGTGATCGAGTCGTTAAGTCTAAGTCCTTTGGCGTCGCCTAGAACGTAGCCTTTTTTAACAAGGTAGTCAATCTTGTCTTTATTAGTTTTTACTTCTCCTTGCGCAAAGCCTACGTTAATGGTACTTGCCACTAATACAAAGGCTAGAACGAAGGATAAAATCTTCTTCATCTTCATAATATTACCTCCCAAATTGATTTGTGCTTATATTTATATATACCAAGGAAAGGGATTTTTCAAACAAAAAAGGCTGTATAATATCTATTGGGGAGTAAAACCTCAATAGATATTTTTTTGATAAAA
>UQDI01000046.1 GCA_900539725.1 uncultured Eubacteriales bacterium
TTTTATCAAAAAAATATCTATTGAGGTTTTACTCCCCAATAGATATTATACAGCCTTTTATTTTAATGGGAGCAATCCGTCTTTTTTAATATGTGAAAACTTTGTCGTTTTCTGTAATTATGGCTTCGTGAGTATTTTCGCCCATGTCTTGATTGTACTTTTTCATTAAGTAGTCGTAAAGATCTTTCTTTGAGCTAAACTTAAGCAATTGATATGGCTCTTGGAAGCTTAATTTTTCTAAGAAATAGATTTTGCCTTGATTTTCATACATAAGTCCAGTGTGACCAATGAACAAAATGTTTCCGTCAATCTCATCATTTGAGTTTAAGTAGACAGAAACTACTTTTACATCATCATTTTTAAATTTAATACCTCTTTCATTAAACTCATTAATAATTAGATCTTCATACTTTGCTTTTTCATTTTTAATATTGATTGGGGCATAGTAAGTAATAAATTTCTTTAATTCATCTTCATTAAATAATTTTTTGTCGCTTATTGCTTTTTTATCAAAATCCAAAACAGAAGATTTATCTTCAAGCTTCTTAGCTATGTCTAAGTTATGCTTCATAAGTGTAAATGTTGTTATTCTGCAGTTAACGCCTAAGAAATCAGGATTTTCTTCTGCAAATTTATCCATGCTATTATAATAAGCCACTTCATCATTATACTTAGTGAAGTCACTAGCCAGTTCATTTGCATCCGCACTTTCGTTGTACTCATCAAGATTTTTAATGAATGCATTTACGTCTCCATCGTCAAGGCCCTTATCACTAAGAGTCTTTTTTAATTCGTCCTTAGTCTCATCCTTTGTAAGATTAGTGTACATTATAGTGTCGTCGTCCTTGTCACTTGGCTCCTCAGTCTCGTTAGCAGCTGGACCATCTGCATCATTAGTCTTAGGCGAGCATGAGACAAGTAGGGCCGCCATAGACAATGCTAATAGAATTTTAAATATATTTTTCATATAACCACCTCAATTAAAATTATAATTTACTCATAAGCACTTGTCAATTAGGTAAAGCTTACAAAATAGTAACAATTTCACCATAATTATATCGGTGGAGATGTATAAACTCTTTATCTTGACATAAAATAAAGCATCGTTTATAATTGAATTATATAAAAAGGAGGAATCGATATGAATTCAAAAGATTTAGCAATGGATTTAATTAATTTTATTGATGCAAGTCCATGTGCCTTTTTTGCTGTTAAGGCAATTGAAGAAGAACTAAATAAGAATGACTATAAAGAACTTAAAGAAGAGGACAAGTGGGACTTAGACTTAGGCGGAAAGTACTTTGTAAAGAAGAATGATTCAGCTATCTTAGCTTTTGACTTGCCAAAGACTAAGGAAGATCTTGCTTTTAAGATAATCGCATCTCACTCAGATAGCCCATGCTTTAGAATAAAGCCAGCAGCTGATATATATCAAAACGGTTATCATAAGTTAAATACTGAGGTTTATGGTGGTGCCATCTTACACACTTGGTTTGACAGAGCTCTATCAATTGCTGGTAGAGTATATACAAAGAACGAAAAGGACGCACTTCACCCTCAAATGCACCTTGTAAATATTGACAAGGACTTAATGAGCATAGTAAGTCTATGTATACATCAACACAGAGAAGTGAATAAGGGTTTTGAAATAAATGCTCAAAAGGATACACTTCCAATACTTGAACTGATTAATGATACTATGGAAAAACTTAAATTGGAAGATATTTTAGCAAAAGAACTAAAAGTAGCTAGAGAAGATATTCTTGATTTTGATTTATTCTTATACGATAGAGAAGGCGGTAAGATACTTGGTTTAAATGACGAGTTTATGCAAATAGGTAGGCTTGACAACTTAGCTATGGCTCATCTTTCATACAAGGCTTTATTAGCTAATGACGCTTCAGATGCAATAAATCTAATCTACGTTTCAGACAACGAAGAAGTTGGTTCTATGACTAAGCAAGGCGCTAACAGCCCATTCTTAAAGAATGTTATGAGAAGAGTAGTTTTAGCACTTGGCTTAGATGATGAAGAATTTTACAGAGCAAAGGCAAAATCATTTATGATATCATCTGACCTTGCTCACGCTTATCACCCTAACTATCCTGAAAAGTGTGATATAACTAATATGCCTAAGATGGGCGAGGGCGTTTGCATCAAGTATGCTGCAAATCAAAGCTACACATCAGATGCAGAGTCAGCTTCTGTATTTAAGCAATTTGCAGAAAAAGCTGGAGCAAAGGTACAAGCTTTCTTAAACAGATCAGACGTTCGTGGCGGCTCAACTATTGGCCCAATAAGCTCAACACAATTAGATATAAAATCAGTGGACATTGGTAACCCAATACTTGCTATGCACTCAGTTAGAGAGTTTGGCAGCGTTGAAGATCATTATAATTTGTATAAGATATTTACAGAATTTTTTAAATAATGAAAAATAAAAAAACGAAGATTTTTTCCTTAGTCGTTATAGCAATATCCATAGTTGCTGTAATTCTAAGCGCTTATTTCATAGACGGACCTGAAAAAATACTTCAAACAGTTCGCCAAGCAAAGGCGCCTTACTTATTACTAGCTGCCTTTTTAATGTTTTTATTCTGGTTTTTTGGATCTTTATCATTAAATTCTTTATTAAAGGTTCTTGGAGCTGGATTAAGACCAGTTGATTCATTTAAAGTAACTATGACTGGAGCATTTTTTAATGCTATAACGCCGTCATCAACTGGTGGACAGCCAATGCAAGTTTTAAGGATGAAAGATTATGGCTTGGCTCCGGGATTATCATCTTCAGTTATAATACTACTGATTATTATCAATAATTTGGTTACACTAATACTAGCGATATTCTCAATGATATTTTCATATAAGAATTTAGGAGAAAAATTATTTAGCTCAGTATTGATGCTAGCAGGTGTATTTTTAAGCCTTATAGTGACTTTTGCAATTACATCTGTAATTATATTTCCAAATAAGAGCAAGAAATTCATGGTAAAAGTAGTAAGGTTTTTTAACAAGAAGAATCCTGATGAAAAAATTAAAAAATTTGAAAAGCAAATAGATTCTTTTTATGACTCTTTTAGAGTTTTCAAGTGCGAAGGCTTATACAAATTGATTCCGTGTGCTTTTTTTGTAGCGCTACAAAACATATCACTATGGACAGTTCCTCACGTTGTTTTCTCAGCTTTTGGAGCTGTAACTACTAATGCGGTACTAAGTGTATGTGCTGCTTGTTTAGTAGCTCTTATATCTGGCTTTGTACCACTACCTGGGGCTGCCCTTGGAGCAGAGGGAGCCTTTGTAAGCATTTTTAAACCTTTATATACTAATATCTCATCAGTTGGGATAGTAGTAATCTTATGGAGGCTATTTACTTTTTATATGCCAATTATAGTTGGGGCATTTTTCTGTATTAATTTTAAAAAAGAAGTAGAAAAAGAGGTAGAAAAAAATGAATAATGATGAAAAAAAGTATGTGCCAAGCGTTGAAACAATCCTTAGAAGACACGTACAAAAGGTGCCTGAAGCCGTTTATAGATGCTCAGGCATAAATATAAAGGGTAAAAGAATAAAGTCATTAGTTTTCTCAACAGACGTTGCCATCATTAGAAATACCAATGCAGATGGAGTTATAGCTGTATATCCATTCACACCAGAGCTATCTATAACTAAGGCGATACTTGATGTATCACCAGGTCCTGTCTTTGTTGGCGTAGGTGGCGGCTTAACTACTGGGCAAAGAAGTATACAGATAGCTTTTCAAGCGGAATTATATGGAGCCTTTGGTGTAGTGGTTAACGCACCCATGAAGAATGAAGTCATTAAAGAGATGTCTGAGTATATTGATATACCTGTCATAGCCTCCATTGCTTCATACAACGATGATATTGAAGGCAAGATCAATGCTGGAGCAAGGATACTTAACATAGCTGGTGGAAAAGACACAGCAAACTTAATTAGACATGTAAGAAAGATTGTCGGAGATAAGTTTCCTATCATAGCTACAGGCGGCCACAGAGACGAACATATACTTGAGACTATAAATGCAGGAGCAAACTGTCTTTCATACACACCAAGAACATCACCAGAGATACTAGAAGACATCATGATTGCTTATAGAGACAAATAAAGTAATTCACCTCTAGCTATAGAGGTGTCAGACTGTTGACAAAGTAGGCATATTTTTTAAAAATTATGCCTACTTTTTTTGCTTAAAACCTCTTAAAATACACATTTGTTGGGTATATATAAGACATAGAAGG
>UQDI01000047.1 GCA_900539725.1 uncultured Eubacteriales bacterium
AACGTAAAAAGAGAGACTTAAATCAATAAGTCTCCCCAATATTTGACATAGAGCCAAAATAATTTTAGATCAATATGGGCCGCGAGCAGCGGCTCTATTTTTATGTCAAGAGCCTTAGTAAAAAACATTATTAAAAGCATGTAAAATGTGTTATAATGAAAAGAGGAAGAAGGGAAGGCTTTGAAAAAGAAAAGAGCGAGCATAGTTATATGCATCGTATTTATAATCAATATATTATTCTATTATAAAAATTTTATTTACAAACTAGCTTTGGATCAAAGGCCAAGGCTTATTTTATTGGCACTTGCAATCATATTAACATCGGCGATAGAGTTAGCAGTTTTATTTGCCTTTACTTCAAGGGTATATAGGGCAGCCGTTATAGCTGTAGCAGGCTTTGCCAAGATAGGCACAAGCGTTTTTTATGCAGAATTTGCTAACTTCGATCTTTTCTCAAGACTAGGACAAGCGAAAGAGCTTAAAGGCACGGGACCAGTTATTCGCAAGAATATCAGCGTATTTTTAATCGTGATTATAATATTGTCACTAATAAGTATTGCCGTGGTCCTTACGAGCGAAAAGAAGAAGGGCAGCGTGAAGCGCTCAGCCACTCTCATAGGCTTAGCCGCGCTACTGATAATCGCGCCGCAATACCTTTATGGAAGCATCTTTGGTACAGAGCTTTACTCGACCATTGCCATGAGTAAGATAAAGAGGATTGTAGACGAAAGAGCTATGCAAGACAAGACTGTGGAGATGGACGTCGAAAGAGAGTTTAGAGAGAGAAAATTTACTTCGAACGACTTTACTGGGCTTGCTAAGGGCAAAAACATCATTGTAATTCAGTGCGAAAGCCTTCAAAATACTTTTGTGAATAAAGAGTACAACGGAGAGGAGATCACTCCATTTATGAACAGCCTCATCAAGGACGAGGGCAGCATCTACTTTGATAACTACTTCGAACTTCTGGGCATGGGCAATACATCGGACGCGGAGTTTGTCTCGCTTAACGGCCTTTATCCTTCACTTAAGGGGCAGGCCTACAAGCTTTATGAGGGCTGCGACAACTATGGTCTCTTCACATCGGCAAAAGACCACGGTTACAGGACCATGGCCTTTCATGGCAACACTGGTAAGTTCTACGACAGAAGGCATTTTTACGAAGAGCTTGGCGTGGATGAGATCATGCTTGGCGAAGAATTTACCCAAGACGAGATCATCAACATGGGTCTATCTGATAAATCATTTTTCAAGCAGTCCATGGCGAAGTATAGGGACGCCGCTCAAAATGGTGATAAGTTCTTTTCCTTCATGATTACACTTACAACGCATACGCCATTCATCTTGCCAGAGGAGCTAGCAAGCATTAAGCCCTTACCCGGCGATGAAGATGATTATGTATATAGATACGCTAAGTGCGCGAGATACACTGACGAAGCCATAGAGAGCTTCTTCAAAGATTTGGATGAGCTAGGTCTTTTAGACGACACAGTCATAGTGATTTATGGTGACCATCATGCGATGACAGTTAAAAATGCTGAACGACAAGAATCGATTAAGAAGTGGCTCGGCAAGGAGCTTGACTACGATGAAATGATGAACATACCGCTAGTGATCCACGTTCCAGGACTTGAAAAGAACGTGAAAAGGCACAATATAGGTAGCCAGCTTGATTTATACGCGACACTTATTAATTTACTTGATTGGGACAAGACAAAGTACCCAAACATGGGCGTCGACCTACTTGACGACGAAGCAAGTAAGGACAACATCGTATTTCCGCTAACCCATCTTGACAAAGGCAGCTTCATCACAGACGAAACGTTTTTTGTCTATCCGAGAGACAGAATTTTTGACCACGGCCGCTACATTGACCGCAAAACTCGTAAGGCCCTCCCTATAGCCGAGGCGAAAGAGCTTTCTAAGAGAGCGGTCATCACCACAAACTATGGATATGGCCTTGCCACTACGAATAAAGTTTTGGATTTAGTAGAAAAAACTTCCGAAGAAGACAAAAGTACTAGATAATCATAGGCATATTGCCTTAAAGAGAGTGAATAAAACGTGTAAAAATAATTAGAGTGGCAGCGAAGCTATTCTCAAAGATAAAAAGGAATTAACAAAATAGTAACAAATTTATGAACTCTATTGAAAAATTCTTCACCATGTATTATAATATGAGAAGTAAAAGGAGTTTGATTATGAAAAAGAAATTTGTAATATCTTTTATAGTCGCGTTTCTAGCCTTTGGCTTTGTGTTTTACAGGGCGCAAAAGAAGATCAATAACGGCGAATTAAAAGGTAATGATAATATAGAAGAAAATCAAGTTGAGGAAGAGGCTCAAGAAGAGGAAGAAACAGAAGAGGAGCTAAACCCGATATTCCCAGATTACCAAAAGGTTTTGAAGGAAGAGCACGGTAACGAGCTTTGTTTTTTGCTCATGGGTATAGATAAGAGAGATGCCGGTCAAAAGGAAATGAAAGGACAAAGGTCAGACACTATGATGCTTTGCAAAGTAAACTTTGACGACGGCTCAATCAAGATGCTAAGCCTTCCTCGTGATAGTATAGTTAAGATCAAAGGTAAGGACGATAAGCTTACACACGCTCACTCATATGGCGGACCAGCGCTAACACTTAAAACAGTCAGAGACTGGTTAAAGCTTGATGTGCGCTACTACGTAAGAGTTGACTACAAGGCAGTAGAAGAGCTAGTTGGCATAGTTGGCGGCGTTGAATTTGACGTTCCAACCGACATGAACTATCACGACACAACAAAGGGTAATGAATTGCACATCAATATTAAAAAAGGTAAGCAAACCATTACCAAAGACAACGTTATAGGCCTTTTAAGATTTAGAAAAGGCTACAATGATTCCAGCTACGGCATTCAAGACTATGGTAGACAAAAGACACAACAAGATTTTATGAAGGCACTAGCTAAAGAAGTGCTTAAAGCAGAAAATATATTAAAGATAGGATCAATTTGGAACACAATCAATAAAAATGTTAAGACAAATATCCCAGGAGGTACAATCGCTACATCAATACTACAAGTTGGTATAGGTAGAGTCCACGCAGATAAGATGGAAACAGCTTCATTAATTGGAACTGAAAGTCATATTGGAAAGCTTAGTGCACAAAAAATTCCACAAAAGGAGATAGATGAGAAGGTTTATCCTTGGTTTGGAGACTATAAATTTAAGTAATTTCGCATTCGATTTGCGATCTTGGCTAGTTTCGAATTATTTTGTCGCTGCGGAGTGCGTTTAGCACACGTTAAGTCCATGCACCAAGAGAACGAGTGAAACGAAGTTTGATTGGACATGCATGCCTTATGCCAGAGTTTACAAAGAGACGGAGCGAAGTGAACGTCGATTTGATTAAACTAACGGCCACTCCAAAAAATTCTGTACAACGCCAATCTCATCAAATCGCTCTGCAAAATTTGTTTGTGCAGACTCTATGTTTATTAAAATGTATATTTTAAAGAAGGCAATTGCCTTCTTTTTTTTTGTGGGTTGACCACAATAAAAACCCCAGCTATGCTGGGGGAATAAGTAGCTTTAGCTTCAAGTAAAAACTCCTTTCA